>NZ_JAJOND010000001.1:305557-611114 GCF_024700055.1 Rhizobacter sp. J219 | reverse complement strand
CCCGATGGCCGACCTCTCTCGCCACGGCATCCGGCTCACGGCATTGCTCGAACGCGAAGACTCCCCGGCGATGCGCCAGCTCGTTGCCGACATGGTGGCCTGGGCGCGCGGGCTGATGCTCGAAGGCGCCCCACTCGTCCACGCCATTCCCGGCCGCGCCGGCTGGGAGCTGCGCCTCGTCGTGCAAGGCGGCCTGCGCATCCTGGAGAAGATCGAACGCTTGCATCACGACACGCTGCACACGCGCCCCACCCTGCGCTGGTATGACGCCCCCCTGCTGCTCTGGCGCGCGCTGCGCATGAAGCCCGGTACGGCCGCCTCGTTGCGGGAGGCTCGCCCATGACGCCCGAGCAATACGTGCAAGAGAAAGCGGCCGCCAGCGGATCGAGCTTCTACTACGCCTTCCTCTTTCTGCCGCCACCGCGCCGCGCCGCGATCACCGCGTTCTATGCCTTCTGCCGCGAGGTGGACGACGTGGTCGACGAGGTGCACGACCCCGGCGTCGCCGCCACCAAGCTCGCCTGGTGGCGCAAGGAGGTGACCACGAGTTTTGCGGGGCAGCCCTCTCACCCGGCGATGAAGGCGCTGATGCCGCACGTGAAGGACTACGACATCCGCGCCGAGCACCTCATCGCCGTGATCGACGGTTGCCAGATGGACCTCGACCAGAGCCGCTACCTCGACTTCCCGGGCCTCGAGCGCTACTGCCACCTGGTCGCCGGCGTGGTCGGTGAAGTCGCCTCGGGCATCTTCGGCCGCAGCGAAGTGTCGACCGTGCAGTACGCCCACAAGCTGGGCCTCGCCATGCAGCTCACCAACATCATCCGTGACGTGGGCGACGACGCACGGCGGGGGCGTGTCTACCTGCCGGTGTCGGAGCTGCAGCGCTTCGACGTCAAGGCCCACGAGGTGCTCAACCGCGGCTACAGCGAGCGCTTCACGGCGCTGATGAAATTCCAGGCAGAACGTGCCCACGGCATCTACGACGAAGCCCTGGCCCTCTTGCCCGACGTCGACCGCAAGGCGCAGAAGCCGGGGTTGATGATGGCCAACATCTACCGCACGCTCCTGCGCGAGATCGAAGCCGGTGGCTTCCAAGTGCTGCACCAGCGCATCTCGCTCACCCCCGTGCGCAAGCTGTGGATCGCCGCCCGCACCAACTGGCGAGGCCGTTGATGGCCACAGGGCGAGCAGTGGCCGTCGTCGGCGGCGGCTGGGCCGGGTTGGCCGCGGCCGTCGAAGCCACCCGACGCGGCCACCAGGTCACCCTCTTCGAGATGGCGCCGCAGCTCGGCGGGCGCGCCCGCGCAGTGGACTTCGGGGATGCGCTGCTCGACAACGGCCAGCACATCCTGATCGGCGCCTATGCTCAGACGCTGTCGCTGATGCGCTTCGTCGGTGTCGATCTCGACCGCGCCCTGCTGCGCACACCGCTCAAGGTCACCTACCCCGACGGCGCAGGCCTGCAGCTGCAACCCGGCTCACCGCTCATCACCTTCGCGGCCGGCGTGATGCGCTACCCCGGCTGGGGCTGGCGGGAGAAGCAGGCGTTGCTGATGGCGTCGACACGCTGGGCCCTGCAGCGCTTTCGCTGCGACCCGTCGCTCACGGTCTCGCAGCTGACCGCACGCCTGCCCGCCAAGGTGCGCGATGAGTTGCTGGACCCGCTGTGCGTGGCCGCGCTGAACACCCCCGCCCCCCAGGCCAGCGCCGCGGTATTCCTGCGGGTGCTGAAAGACGCCCTTTTCTCCGGCCCCGGCTCGGCCGACCTGCTGCTGCCGCGTCAACGCCTGAGCGAACTCTGGCCGACACCGGCCGCGCGCTGGCTCAAGGCCTCGGGTGCGGCGCTGCGCTTGTCGACGCGGGTGGGTGAACTCGCGCCCATCGACGGCCGCTGGCAACTGGATGGAGAGGCCTTCGACGCCGTCGTGCTCGCCTGCACCGCCAACGAGGCTGCGCGCTTGACGGCCGCCATCGCCCCCGACTGGTCGATGCGCGCCGCCGCGCTGAGCTACGAGCCGATCGTCACCGTCTACGCCCAACGGCCCACATCGCAGCCCCTGCCACAGCCGATGATGGCCTTGCGCAGTGACGCCAAGCGCCCGGCCCAGTTCGCTTTCGACCTCGGCCAGCTCGGCGGCCCCGACAGCGTGATCGCCCTGGTGGTCAGCGGCGCGGCCGAGTGGGTGGCGCGCGGCATGGACGCGGTCGAACAAGCCTCCCTGCAACAGGCGAACGCCGCCTTCGGGGGCGCGCCCTGGCAGGCGCTGCGCACCACCACCGAAAAGCGCGCGACCTTCCTCTGCACCCCCGGGCTGCGGCGGCCTCCGCAGCAGATATCAGCCGGCCTGGTCGCCGCCGGCGACTACGTCGAGGGGCCGTATCCGGCAACCCTCGAAGGCGCCACCCGCTCCGGGCTCGCTGCTGGCAAGGTCGTCTGATTTTCGCGATGCAAAATGACCGGGAATCAGGTGAGAATGCCCGAATGAAAAGCAAAGAGGATCAAAAGCCTGCGATCCAGGTGCTGGAACGCATGTTCGCCCTGCTGGACCTGCTGGCCTCGCACCAGGACCCGGTGTCCTTGAAGCTCATCAGTGAGCAGACCGGGCTGCACCCTTCCACCGCCCACCGCATCCTGAACGACCTGACGGTCGGCCGCTACGTCGACCGGCCCGAGGCCGGGAGCTACCGCCTTGGCATGCGCCTGCTCGAACTGGGCAACCTCGTGAAGGCGCGCCTCGACGTGCGCGACGCTGCGCTCGGCCCAATGCGGGAGCTGCACAAGCTGACCCACCAGCCGGTGAACCTGTCGGTGCGACAGGGCGACGAGATCGTCTACATCGAACGCACCTACAGCGAGCGCTCCGGCATGCAGGTGGTCCGGGCGGTCGGCGGGCGGGCCCCGCTGCACCTCACCTCCGTCGGCAAGCTCTTCCTGGCGCACGACGACCCACAACGTGTGCGGGCCTACGCCACGCGCACCGGCCTCGCCGGCCACACGCGCAACAGCATCACCGACGTCAACCACCTTGAGCGAGAACTCTCCAAGGTGCTGCAGTACGGCACCGCTCGCGACGACGAAGAGCTGGAACTGGGCGTGCGGTGCATGGCCGCCGGCATCTTCGACGACCAGAGCAAGCTCGTCGCCGGCCTGTCGATCTCGGCACCGGCCGATCGGCTGGAAGAGGCCTGGCTGGAGCGGCTGAAGGCCACGGCCTCGCAGATCTCGTCGGCGCTCGGCCACCGCGCCTGAAAGTCCCTTCCATCGCAGAAGCAATAGAGCCTGGCAATGCCAGGCTCTATTGTTGGGGCGTCTGCGACCGCTCAGGAGGTGAGCTTCGGCGCTTCGAGAATCTCGCGGGCCTTTTCTTCGCCCGCCTCGGGCAGCACGATGGCCGAGGGCACCACCACCGGCGCGGCCGCCGCCGGAGCCACCGGCGCCAACACCGGCGCTGCCGGCAGCGCGGGCACGATCGACGGCAGAGCGGGCGTGGCGCGCACCGGCAGCGGCGCAGCCACGCTGATGTGCTCGTTGACCCACTTGCGCACACGCTCGGCGTCGCCGAGGCGCGAATACTTGCCGGCCGAATCGAGGAACACCAGGATCAGCTGGCGGCCTGCCATCTGCGCCTGCATCACCAGGCAGCGGCCGGCCTCGGAGATGTAGCCAGTTTTCTGCAGGCCGATGTTCCAGTCGGGGTCGCGCACCAGGCCGTTGGTGTTGCGGAACTGGAGGTTGCGGCGTCCGACCGCCACCTCGTGCTCTGGCGACGTGGACAGCTCACGGATCAGAGGGTAGTGGTGAGCGGCCTTGACCAGCGTGGCAAGGTCGCGCGCACTCGACTGGTTGCGGCTCGACAGGCCGGTCGGCTCGACGTACTTGGTCGCCGGCATCCCGAGGCTCGATGGCCTTGCGGTTCATCGCCGCCACGAAGGCGTCAAGACCGCCGGGGTAGTGGCGGCCGAGCGCGTGTGCGGCGCGGTTCTCGGAAGACATCAGCGCGAGATGCATCATCTCGCCGCGCGTGAGCTGCGTGCCCACCGTCAGGCGCGAGCGGCTGCCCTTCTCGGTGTCGACGTCGTCCTGGCTGATCGTCAGCACCTCGTCCAGCGGCAGCTTGGCTTCGGTGACGACCAGTGCGGTCATGAGCTTGGTGAGTGAAGCGATGGGCAGAACCGCCTGCGGGTTCTTGCTGAACAGCACTTCGTTGGTGTCCTGGTCCATGACCAGGGCCACGCTGGATTTGAGGTCGAGCGGGTCGGCAGCACCGTGCAGGCCATAGATCTGGCCAAACGACGGGCGGGCCGGCACGACACGAGCGGCGCGCAGGCTGGTGCGCTTGACACCCCGCACGACCACCGCCTTGGACTTGACCGAGGCCTTGGCAACGACCGCCGTGCGCTTCTTGGCCGGCTTGCCCGCCGCCCCCGCCGACAGCGGCAGGCAGGCGGCGATCACCACTGCCACAAGACAACGCAGCAGAGACGACGCCGATTTGGAAGTGAAACGCACCACGACAACTACCCTTTCACGCTCGGTCGCCCGAGTGTAGGCCAACGAAAAAACCCTCGCAAGATCAAAAACTTGCGCGTTTTTCCTAAAGTCAGACCTAGGAGTTGTCAGGTGTGTGACAAATATCACCCCTGCGCCGCAACGCGCTCGTTCTTGCTGTGCAGCTTGTTCAACGCCGAAAGATAGGCCTTGGCCGATGCAACGACGATGTCCGGGTCGGACCCCACACCGTTGACGACTCGCCCGCCGTGTTGAAGACGCACAGTGACCTCGCCCTGAGATTCTGTGCTGCCCGAGGTGATGGCATTCACCGAATAAAGCAGCATTTCCGCCCCGCTTTTCACCTGCGACTCGATGGCCTTGAGGCTCGCGTCGACCGGGCCGTTGCCGTCGCTTTCGGCATGCAGTTCACGCTCGCCGGCAGCGAAGGCGACCTTGGCATGTGGCCGTTCACCGGTCTCGGAGCGCTGGGCGAGTGCCAGCAGGCGGTAGTACTCGTGCTCGGCGGTCACCGACTCGTCCATCACCAGCGCGAGGATGTCTTCGTCGAAGATGTCGCTCTTGCGGTCGGCCAGTTCCTTGAACTTGGCGAAGGCCGCGTTGATCTCGGCTTCGGACTCCATCTCGATGCCCAGCTCGTGCAGGCGCTGCTTGAATGCGTTGCGGCCCGAGAGCTTGCCCAGCACGATCTTGTTGGCCGTCCAGCCCACATCTTCGGCACGCATGATCTCGTAGGTGTCGCGCGCCTTGAGCACGCCGTCCTGGTGGATGCCGGAGGCGTGGGCAAAGGCGTTGGCGCCGACCACGGCCTTGTTCGGCTGCACGACGAAGCCAGTGGTCTGCGAGACCAGGCGCGAAGCCGGCACGATCTGCGAAGCGTCGATGTCGAGCGACAGGCCGAAGTGATCCTTGCGGGTGCGCACGGCCATCACGATCTCTTCCAGCGCGCAGTTGCCGGCACGCTCGCCGAGGCCGTTGATGGTGCACTCAACCTGGCGTGCACCGCCGATCTTCACGCCGGCCAGCGAATTGGCCACCGCCATGCCCAGGTCGTTGTGGCAGTGCACCGACCAGATCGCCTTGTCGGAGTTGGGAATGCGCTGGCGCAGGTCGAGGATGAAGTTGCCGTAGAAGCTCGGGGATCGCATAGCCCACGGTGTCGGGGATGTTGATGGTGGTCGCGCCGGCGTCGATCACGGCTTCGAGGACGCGACAGAGGAAGTCGGGGTCGGAGCGGTAGCCGTCTTCGGGCGAGAACTCCACGTCTTCCGACAGATTGCGCGCGAAGCGCGTCGACAGTCGCGCCTGCTCGAAAACCTGGTCGGGGGTCATGCGCAGCTTCTTCTCCATGTGCAGCGCGCTCGTCGCGAGGAAGAGATGGATGCGCGTCGAGTTGCCGCCCTTCAGCGCCTCGGCGGCACGCGAGATGTCGCGGTCATTGGCGCGGGCGAGCGAGCAGACGGTGCTGTCCTTGATCGCCTGCGCAATCGCGCGCACGGCCTCGAAATCGCCGTTGGACGAAGCGGCGAAACCCGCTTCGATCACGTTGACCTTGAGCCGCTCGAGCTGGCGTGCGATGCGCAGCTTCTCGTCCTTGGTCATCGAGGCCCCGGGCGACTGCTCGCCATCGCGCAAGGTGGTGTCGAAAATGATGAGTTTGTCGGTCATGGGGTGCTCCTCAATGGCTGTCGTCTTTACCGCGATGTTAGGCCAGCACGCGCTGAACGAACTGCAGCTGGCCCTGGCGGCGCGCACGGTGCAGGCCCGAGGTGATGGCCTTCAGCGACGCCGAGACGATGTTGGAATCGATGCCGACGCCGAAGAGGGTCAGGCCATCGCCGATGCGCAGCTCCAGGTAGGCCACCGCCTTGGCATCGGCGCCGCTGCCGATGGAGTGCTCGTGGTAGTCGAGCACGCGGATCTTGCTGGCGAGCTGCCGGTTCACGCCCTCGACGAAGGCTTCGATCGGCCCGGTGCCCTGCCCTTCGACTTTCAGCCCGCGGCCATCGACGTAGACGCTCGTCGAGAGCTTGACCTGGCCGTCGGCGACCGGCGTGATGCTGGCGTGCACCACCTGCGCATCCCACGCACCGGCGGCGCTGTACTCGCGCTGGAAGATGTTCCAGAGCTCGGCAGCCGTCTGCTCTTTACCCGTGTCGTCCATCACCGCCTGCACCACCTGGCTGAACTCGATCTGCAAACGGCGCGGCAGCTCGAGGCCGTATTCGTTTTCGAGCAGGTACGAGATGCCGCCCTTGCCCGACTGGCTGTTGACGCGAATGACCGCGTCGTAGCTGCGGCCGAGGTCCTTGGGATCGATCGGCAGATAGGGCATGTTCCAGATGTCGCCCTCTTTACGGGCGGCGAAGGCCTTCTTGATCGCGTCCTGATGCGAGCCGGAAAACGAGGTGTAGACCAGATCACCGACGTACGGGTGGCGCGGGTGCACCGGCAGCTGGTTGCAGTGCTCGACGCAACGGCGCACTTCGTCGATGTCTGAGAAATCGAGGTTGGGCGACACGCCTTGCGTGTAGAGGTTGAGCGCGATGTTCACCAGGTCGCAATTGCCCGTGCGCTCGCCATTGCCGAAGAGGCAGCCTTCGATGCGATCGGCGCCGGCCATCAACGCGAATTCACCGGTTGCGGTGCCCGTGCCGCGGTCGTTGTGCGGGTGGACCGACAGCACGATGCTGTCGCGCCGGGCCAGGTGGCGATGCATCCACTCGACCATGTCGGCAAAGATGTTCGGCGTCGAGCGCTCGATGGTGGTCGGCAGGTTGATGATGCACTTGCGCTCGGGCGTGGGCTGCCACACGTCGGTGACGGCATCGACGATGCGCTTGGCGAAATCGAGTTCGGTGTCGGAGAAGGTCTCGGGCGAGTATTCGAAGCGCCAGGCGGTCTCGGGCTGCTCGGCGGCGAGTTGGTTCATCAGCTGCGCGTGCTCCACCGCGAGGGCCACGACGCCGTCCTTATCGAGGCCCAGCACCACGTCGCGCATCACCGGCGCGGTGGCGTTGTACAGGTGCACGATGGCGCGCTTCGCGCCCTTGAGCGACTCGAAGGTGCGGCGGATCAAGGGCTCGCGCGCCTGCGTCAACACCTGGATCGTCACGTCGTCGGGCACCAGGTCCTGCTCGATCAGCATGCGCAGGAAATCGAACTCCGTCTGCGACGCCGACGGGAAGCCGACCTCGATCTCCTTGAAGCCGATGCGCAGCAGCATCTCGAACATGCGCAGCTTGCGCGACACGTCCATCGGTTCGATCAGCGCCTGGTTGCCGTCGCGCAGATCGGTGCTGAGCCAGATAGGCGCCTCGGTGAGCACGGCATCCGGCCAGGTGCGGTCACGCAGGCCAATGGGCGCAAACGGTCGGTACTTCTGCTGCGGTTGCTTCAACATGGTCATCCCCTGAAGAGAGCTGAACGGCAACCAGCAAACCCAAATGCAAAACGGCCCGATGCTGGTTGCAAACGGGCCGTTGAGAACGAAAACGATGGACGTGAACGATCAGCGAGCCCGTGGCACCTCTAGTAGAGCTAGCGTGAGGGAGATCGAGAACGTCATGGCTGGCGACTATATCAGCGTTTGGATCAGCGGTGCAGGCCTTCTTCGTCGGGCTCATCCATCGAGGTGGCAATAACGCTCACCGGACGGCCTTTCATGCGCTTCCATGCATAGACCCCATAGCCGGACAAACCATAGATCACGAACAGGCCGAACAACACCAATGGAGGGTGCAAGGTGATGAAGGCAATGCCCAGTGCAATGGCCACGATGACGATGAACGGCACCGAGCGTTTGAAGCTCACGTCCTTGAAGCTGTAGAACGGGACGTTCGTGACCATCGTGAGACCGGCGTAGAGGGCGAAGCCGAACGCTGTCCAACGCAGCCAGTCACCGGTCAGCGCCACCTTGAAGCCCGAGTCGTCCATCAGCCAGATGAAACCCATGACGAGGGCCGCGGCTGCGGGGCTGGGCAGTCCTTGAAAGAAGCGTTTGTCGACGACACCCAGGTTGGTGTTGAAGCGGGCCAGACGCAGCGCGGCGCATGAGCAATAGACGAAGGCCGCGATCCAGCCCAGCTTGCCCAGGCCCTTCAGCGCCCACTCGTACACGATGAGCGCGGGCGCAGCACCGAACGAGACCATGTCGGACAGGCTGTCCATCTGCTCGCCGAAGGTGCTCTGCGTGTTCGTCATGCGGGCAACGCGGCCATCGAGGCTGTCGAGCACCATCGCACAGAAGATGCCGATGGCCGCCTGCTCGAAGCGGCCGTTCATCGCCATCACGATGCCGTAGAAGCCACCGAAGAGCGCCGCCAGCGTGAAGAGATTCGGCAGGATGTAGATGCCTTTGCGGCGCGGGCGAGCCGGCGCTTCGTCTGCGTCGGCCATGGGTTGCACGCCGTCATGCATGTCGTTCATCTGCGTCTGGAAAGGTCGGAAACCAAGGCAGGGAGGATACCGCAGCCCCCAGCAAAAACGCCGCAAGGTTTCCCTTGCGGCGTCTCGTTTGCGGCATCAAAGACGATCAGTTCTTGCTCTGGTCGACCAGCTTGTTCTTCTTGATCCACGGCATCATCGCGCGCAGCTTCTCGCCGACCTGCTCGATCGGGTGCTCGGCCATCAGGCGGCGGCGCGACAGCAGCGTGGGCGCGCCTGCCTTGTTCTCGAGGATGAAGCTCTTGGCGTAGTCGCCGGTCTGGATGTCCTTCAGCACCTGCTTCATGACCTTCTTGGTCTCTTCGGTCACAACGCGGGGGCCGGTGACGTACTCACCGTATTCGGCGTTGTTCGAGATCGAGTAGTTCATGTTCGCAATGCCGCCTTCGTAGATCATGTCCACGATCAGCTTCAGCTCGTGCAGGCACTCGAAGTAAGCCATCTCGGGCGCATAGCCGGCTTCAACCAGGGTCTCAAAACCAGCCTTGATCAGCTCGACGGTGCCGCCGCACAGCACGGCTTGCTCGCCGAACAGGTCGGTCTCGGTTTCTTCGCGGAAGTTCGTCTCGATGATGCCGGCCTTGCCGCCGCCGTTGGCCGCGGCGTAGCTCAGGGCCAGGTCACGCGCCTTGCCCGACTTGTCGGCATGCACGGCGATCAGATGAGGCACGCCGCCGCCCTGGGCGTAGGTGCCACGCACCGTGTGGCCGGGGGCCTTCGGGGCAACCATCCACACGTCGAGGTCGGCGCGCGGCGTGACGAAGCCGTAGTGCACGTTGAAACCATGGGCGAAGACGAGGGAGGCGCCCTGGCGGATGTTCGGCTCGATGTCCTTGTAGTACACGGAGGCGATCTGCTCATCGGGCAAGAGGATCATGACGACGTCGGCAGCCTTGACCGCATCGGCCACTTCAGCAACCTTGAGGCCGGCCTTCTCGACCTTGCCCCACGAAGCGCCACCCTTGCGCAGGCCGACGGTGACCTTCACGCCGCTGTCGTTCAGGTTCTGCGCGTGTGCGTGGCCTTGCGAGCCGTAACCGATGATCGCGACGTTCTTGCCCTTGATCAGGCTCAGGTCGGCGTCCTTGTCGTAATAAACCTTCATCTCTAGCTCCTTCTCTCTGTCGTCAGTTCAAAGCGGGTTTCGGGGGATTTTCGGTGAGGGACTCACGCGCGCAGGATGCGCTCGCCGCGACCGATCCCGCTGGTGCCGGTGCGCACGGTTTCCAGAATGGCGGTGCGGTCCAGTGCTTCGATGAAGGCATCGAGCTTGGACGCATCGCCCGTCAATTCAATGGTGTAGCTCTTCTCTGTCACGTCGATGATGCGGCCGCGGAAGATGTCGGCCATGCGCTTCATCTCTTCGCGCTCCTTGCCGACGGCACGCACCTTGATGAGCATCAGCTCGCGCTCGGTGTAGGCGCCTTCGGTCAGGTCGACGACCTTCACGACTTCGATGAGTCGGTTCAGGTGCTTGGTGATCTGCTCGATCACGTCGTCGGAACCGGTAGTCACGATCGTCATGCGCGAGAGCGACGGGTCTTCCGTCGGCGCGACCGTGAGGCTTTCGATGTTGTAGCCGCGAGCCGAGAACAGTGCGACCACGCGCGACAAGGCTCCTGGTTCGTTTTCCAGCAGCAAGGCAATGATGTGTTTCATGGGTGTGTAGCGCGCTCTTCAGGCCATGGGCGGTAACCCATGGCCCTTGGCCACGCTGTCCGTGAATGAGTTAGGAATGGTCGAAATCGTTCGGCGCGTCTCCCAGGCGTTCGGGCGGGCGCGGTAACGCACCACCCCTGGCCGGGTTCAGCGCCTCACAGGTCTTCGGAACCGAGCAGCATCTCCGAGATGCCCTTGCCGGCCTGCACCATCGGCCAGACGTTCTCCGTGGGGTCGGTGCGAATGTCGAGGAAGACGGTGCGGTCCTTGAGCTTGATGGCTTCGCGCAGCGCCGGCTCCACGTCACCCGGCTTCTCGACCAGGAGGCCGACGTGGCCATAGGCCTCGGCGAGCTTCACGAAGTCGGGCAACGCGTCCATGTAGCTGTGCGAATAGCGGCCCTGATAGTCCAGTTCCTGCCACTGGCGCACCATGCCCAGGTAGCGGTTGTTGAGCGAGACAACCTTCACCGGCGTCTTGTACTGCAGGCAGGTCGACAGCTCCTGGATGCACATCTGGATGGAGCCTTCACCGGTGATGCAGAACACGTCTGAATCGGGCTTGGCCATCTTGATGCCCATCGCGTACGGCAGGCCCACGCCCATCGTGCCCAGGCCGCCGGAGTTGATCCAGCGGCGTGGTTCCTCGAAGCGGTAGAACTGCGCGGCCCACATCTGGTGCTGGCCGACGTCGGAGGTGATGTAGGTGTCGCGGTTGCGGGTCAGCTCGCACAGCGTCTCGACAACGTACTGCGGCTTGATCACCTCGGTGCTGTTCTTGTATTTCAGGCACTCGCGCTTGCGCCACTCGTTGATCTGGCCCCACCAGGCCGACAGCGACTGCACGTCGGGCTTGGCCTGCGCTTCCTTGATCTGGACGATCAACTCCTGCAGCACGTCCTTCACATCCCCGACGATGGGAATGTCGACCTTCACGCGCTTGGAGATCGACGACGGGTCGATGTCGATGTGGATGATCTTGCGCTCGACGGTCGCGAAGTGCTTCGGGTTGCCGATCACCCGGTCGTCGAACCGGGCGCCCACCGCCAGCAGGACGTCGCAGTTCTGCATCGTCATGTTGGCTTCGTAAGTGCCGTGCATGCCCAGCATGCCGAGGAATTTGGGGTCGCTCGCGGGGATGGCGCCCAGACCCATCAGCGTGTTGGTGCAGGGGTAGCCCAGGAGGTTGGTCAGCTCGCGCAGTTCGGCCGAGGCATTGCCGAGCACCACGCCACCACCCGTGTAGATATAGGGGCGCTTGGCCGCCAGCAGCAGTTGCACAGCCTTGCGGATCTGCCCACCGTGGCCCTTGCGTGCCGGGTTGTACGACCGCATCTCGACGGTCGCCGGGTAGTTGAACGGCGCGGTCTTGAGCGAGACGTCCTTCGGGATGTCGACCACCACAGGGCCGGGGCGGCCGGTCCGGGCGATGTGGAACGCCTTCTTCAAGGTCATCGCCAGGTCGCGCACGTCCTTCACCAGGAAGTTGTGCTTGACGATCGGGCGGGTGATGCCGACGGTGTCGCACTCCTGGAAGGCATCCAGGCCGATCGCCGGCGTGGGCACCTGGCCGGTGATGATCACCATCGGAATCGAGTCCATGTACGCGGTGGCAATGCCGGTCACGGCATTGGTCACGCCAGGGCCCGAGGTCACGAGCGCGACGCCGACGTCACCGGTCGCCCGGGCGTAGCCGTCGGCAGCATGGATCGCCGCCTGCTCGTGGCGCACCAGGATGTGCTCGATGCTTTCCTGCTTGTACAGGGCGTCGTAGATGTAGAGGACCGCACCACCGGGGTAACCCCAGAGGAATTTGACGCCTTCAGCCTGAAGGCAGCGGACCAGGATTTCCGAACCATTCGGCTCGGCGGAGGGGAGTTTTGCGGTTGCGCCGAAGCGGCGCGTTTGATTTCCGCGGCAGACATGTCCATGTTGAACCTTTGCGAATTTCTCTAACGAAAATCCATCGGTGCACCTCTCCGCGCTCTTTTGAAGTGGGTGTGGTGCCTGCTCGGGCCAGTAACGAAGGCGCCCAGGTCGGGCGCCAAATTAAGACCAGATGTTGTGCGAACGCACATTATAGGCCGGCAGGGAGCGCGAGCGTGAGCCGGAATACCTGGGTGCCATAATCCCGCGGTTTTTCGAGCGGCCGGCCCTCCAGGCGCACCCCCTTGGCATCTGACAAAGAACTCTCGGATTTCCTGAAAAGCGTTGAGAGACGCGCCTTCAAGCGCGTCGCATATGCCGTTCGGGACGACGATGCCGCGCTCGACATCGTCCAGGACACCATGATCCGCCTGGCCGAGAAGTACGTGGACCGCCCAGCCGCCGAACTGCCGCTGCTCTTCCAGCGCATCCTGTCGAACGCCACCATGGACTGGTTCCGCCGACAGAAGGTGCGCAATGCGGTGGTGCGCAACTTTTCCGAGTACGAATCCTCATCTGAGGACGGAGATTTCGATCTGCTGGAAACTCTGGCAGCCGAAAATGACTCTCCTGCTGCAGAAAGTGCAGCAGACTCGGTTTCTCGGGCTCAGATCATGCTTGCCATCGATGGTGAAGTGGCCAAGCTGCCGGCTCGTCAACGAGAAGCCTTTCTGCTGCGTTACTGGGAGGAACTCGATGTCGCCGAGACAGCTGCCGTGATGGGCTGCTCGGAGGGCAGCGTCAAGACTCACTGCTCGCGAGCAGTGCACGCCTTGGCCGATGCCCTGAAGGCAAAGGGAATTGAGCTATGAACCGCACCGAACTTCGTCCTTACGCACCGGCAGAGCTGGAAGCCCTTGAGGCCCGGCTTGCTTTGCGCATGACCGCTCGGCTGACGGAAAAAGCGGCCGAGCTTCCGCAAGACGTGACCGAGCGGCTCCGCTTCGCGCGTGAACAAGCCCTGCAGCGTGCCCAGACGGCACGCGCCACCACCACCCAGTCCGCTTCGTCCTCGGTCGCCAACGGCGGCGGCACCTTGTCGCTGGGCAGCCCGCAGAGTGGCGGCTGGTGGATGCAGCTTGCGGCCTGGGTGCCGCTCGTCGCGCTGGTGGGTGGCCTGGTGCTGATCCAGCGCCTGCACACCCAGAGCCAGATCACGGCCGCGGCCGAAATCGACGCGTCCATCCTCGCAGACGACCTGCCACCCGCGGCCTACAGCGACCCCGGCTTCGTGGAGTTTCTGAAAACTCCCCGCGATTGACCGGAGTCGCGACCGTGCCCCCGCCTTTCCGTACCGACCGTCCCACACGGCGCAGCAGCGCTTTCTGTGGGCTGGCGCTCGTGTCGGCGCTCTGGGTGATGACTGCCCCGCCGAGCGTCGCCCAGACCCCACCGCCCCCCACGAAGAATGTCCCTCCAGCGCCAGTGGAAGGGGTGAACTGGTCAGCGCTGAGCCCGAGCCAGCAGCGCGCCTTGCGCCCTTTGCAGGCCGAATGGGGTCGGATCGACAGCCCACGCCGCTCGAAGTGGATCGAGATCGCCGACCGCTTCCCCACCATGTCGCCCGACGAACAGGCGCGCATCCAGAACCGCATGGCCGAATGGGCCAAGATGACGCCGCGCGAGCGTGGTCAGGCGCGCATGAACTTCCGCGAAGCCCAGCAGGTGCCGGCCCAGGAGCGCAAGGCGAAGTGGGACGAGTACAACGCCCTGCCGCTTGAGAAGCGCCAGCAGCTGGCCGCCAAAGCCGTCCCGCCCGCACGCAAGCCCGGCAACGACAGCCCCGCCGAATCGTCCAGCCGCAAGACGAACGTGGTGCCCAATCCGTCCTACGCACCGAAGCCCAAACCGGTCGCACCCACGGTCGCCCAGGCACAGCCTGGTGCCACAACCAACCTGATCACCAAGCGGCCGAACCCGCCCGCGCACCAGCCAGCAGGCCTGCCCAAGATCGCCGTGACACCAGGCTTCGTCGACCAATCGACGCTGTTGCCCAAACGCGGACCTCAGGGGGCAGCCACCCGTTCGGCCGCCGCCGTCCCGGCCGCCTCCACCCCTTCTCGTCAATGATCCTCGCGCCAGCCGCCACGGGCGGCGAACTGCAGGCTCCCAGCCTGCGCCGACGTTTGGCTTGCCTCTTGTACGAAGGGCTGCTGCTGTTCGGCGTGGGCTTGCTGTCCGGTGCGATCGGAACCCTGGTGTTGAAGCTCACCGGCGCCGACTCGGCGGAGATGCATGCGCTGGTGCTGCAGGTGGTCGGCATCGCCGTCTACGGCGTGTACTTCGTGTGGTTCTGGGTGCGGCGCGGACAGACCCTGCCGATGCAGACCTGGCGCATCAAACTGGTCACAGCGGAGGGCGAGCCCTTGACCACCACACGCGCCATCCTGCGCTACCTCGCCTGCGCCTTGTGGATCGCGCCGGCCTTCCTCTTGGCCAAGCTGAACCACTGGCCAGCGGCCACCGAATTCACGGCCGTGGGCGTCGGCATCATCGTCTACGCCTTGCTGGCCCGGCTGCACCCGCAGCGCCAGTTCTGGCACGACGCTCTGTGCGGCACACGCCTCGTCACCGCACCAGACGCCCGCCCTTCCGCCGCCACATAAAGCGTCAAAATCCTGCGGGCACAATCGCGGCCCATGACCAATCCTTTCAAGGGGCGCACCGGTCTGGACCGGATCATCCGCGCTGCAGGCTACTCGTACGACGGACTGAAAACGGCCTACCAGGGCGAAAGCGCCTTTCGACAGGAGACCTGGCTCGCCGTGGTGCTGGTCCCTGCCGCGTTCTGGGTTGGCCGGGGCTGGGTCGAAGTGGCTCTGCTGGCGGGCAGCATCATTCTCGTGATGGTCGTCGAGCTGCTGAACTCCGGCATCGAGGCGGTCGTCGACCGTGTGTCGTTCGAGTTGCACGACCTCTCGAAACGCGCGAAGGACCTGGCCAGCGCCGCCGTCTTCCTCTCCCTCGTGTTGTGCGGCAGCGTCTGGGCCGCCGCCTTGTGGCACCGCTTCCTGTGAGCACCTTCTCGCTGTGCATCTACTGCGGCTCCAAGCTCGGGGCGGCGCCCGGCTATGAAGGCGCAGCCCGTCAGGTCGGCACGCTGATCGGCGAACGTGGATGGCAACTCGTGTACGGCGGCGGCAACGCGGGTCTGATGGGCACCGTGGCCAACGCAACACTCGCGGCCGGCGGCCGTGTCATCGGCGTGATCCCGCAATCGCTGATGGCGCGGGAGCACGGCCACACCGGGCTGCACGAATTGCACGTGGTCGACACCATGCACCAGCGCAAGCAGATGATGGCCGAGCGCGCCGACGCCTTTCTCGCCCTGCCCGGCGGCATCGGCACCTTCGAAGAGCTGTTCGAGGTGTGGACTTGGCGCCAGCTCGGCTACCACGACAAGCCAGTGGGCCTGCTCAACGTCGAGGGCTACTACGACGGGCTGCTGGCCTTCCTGGACCAGAGCGTGGCGCAAGGCTTCGTGCCGGCAGCGCAACGCCCGCTGCTGCAATCGTCGACCGACGCGGCCGAACTTCTGGATCGGTTGTCGCGCGATGCACGCACGGCCAGCGCTCCCGACGACTACCGCAAGATCTGAACGTGAAAAAGCCCGCTCGAAGCGGGCCTGCGTGTCGGGGGTGGCGGCCTCAGACGGCCGCTTCGTCCGTCTCGCCGGTGCGGATGCGCACCACCTGCTCGACAGCGGTGACGAAGATCTTGCCGTCGCCGATCTTGCCGGTCTTGGCGGCCTTCACGATGGCTTCGATGCAACGGTCGACGTCGGCATCTTTCACCACCACCTCGACCTTCACCTTGGGCAGGAAGTCGACCACGTATTCCGCGCCGCGGTACAGCTCGGTGTGGCCCTTCTGGCGGCCGAAGCCCTTGACCTCGGTCACGGTGAGCCCGGTCACGCCAACCTCGGCGAGGGCTTCACGCACTTCTTCGAGCTTGAAGGGCTTCACGATCGCGGTGATCTGTTTCATGGCGGACTCCGGGGCAGCAAAAAGGATGGACGTAGTTTAAGCGCGGAACTTCGAGGTCACGGGATAGCGCCAATCCCTACCGAAGGCCCGGTGGGTGATGCGGATGCCCACCGGTGCCTGCCGGCGCTTGTATTCGTTGATCTTGATGAGGCGGGTGACGCGCTCCACATCGGCTGGCGCGAACCCGGCGGCGACGATCTCCTCGATGCTCTGGTCTTCTTCCATGTAGCGCTGGAGGATGGCGTCGAGCACCTCGTAGGGCGGCAGGCTGTCTTGGTCCTTCTGGTCGGGGCGCAGCTCGGCCGACGGCGGGCGGACGATGATGCGCTGGGGGATCACCTCGCGGCCCTGCGCGTTCTTCCAGTTGGCCAGGCGATAGACCAAGGTCTTGGCGACATCCTTGATCACCGCAAAGCCGCCGGCCATGTCGCCATAGAGCGTGCAGTAGCCGGTCGCCATCTCGCTCTTGTTCCCGGTGGTCAGCACGATGGAGCCGAACTTGTTCGACAAGGCCATCAGGAGGATGCCGCGGATGCGCGCCTGGATGTTCTCTTCGGTCGTGTCTTCCTTCAGGCCGGCGAATTCCGTTGCGAGGCTCTGCCGGAACGACTCGAACATCGGCACGATGGAGATCTCGTCATAGCGCACGCCGAGACGCTCGGCCATGTCGCGGGCATCGATCCAGGAGATGTCGGCCGTGTAGGGCGACGGCATCATCACGGTGCGTACCTTGTCGGGGCCCAGCGCATCGACGGCCACCGCCAGGACCAGCGCCGAGTCGATGCCGCCGCTCAGGCCCAACAGCACACCGGGAAAGCCGTTCTTGCCGATGTAGTCGCGCACGCCGGTGACGAGCGCGCCCCAGGCCTGGGCCTCGATCTCGGGCACCGGCGCCACCGGACCATGCACCTCGTCGGCATTGACCTCGACGATGAGCAGCGACTCTTCAAAGAATGGGGCACGTGCCCCGACCCGCCCGTTCGCATCGAGCGCAAATGACGCGCCATCGAACACCACCTCGTCCTGCCCGCCGGTCAAGTGCGCATACAGAACCGGCATGCCGATGTCTTGCGCGCAGCGGCGCATGCGCTCCTCGCGCTCGGCCACCTTGCCGAGGTGGAAGGGCGAGGCGTTCAACACGCACAGCACCTGCGCGCCCGCCGCCTTGGCCGCACGCGGAGGCTCGTCGAACCAGGCGTCTTCGCAGATGTTGATGCCGAACTTCAACCCACCGACGTCGACCACCAGCGCGCCCTGTCCTGCGTCGCGGCCCGACGCAAAGTAGCGTCGTTCGTCGAATACCTGGTAGTTGGGCAGCTCACGCTTGCAGTAGGT
The DNA here is from genome assembly GCF_024700055.1 of Rhizobacter sp. J219. Lineage (GTDB taxonomy): Bacteria > Pseudomonadota > Gammaproteobacteria > Burkholderiales > Burkholderiaceae_C > Rhizobacter. The sequence goes on along the minus strand of NZ_JAJOND010000001.1, from coordinate 593,250 downwards.
GCCGACGACGCGCCCCCCCTGCAGCACCGAGGCCGCGTTGTAGCGCTGCTGCACGGCATGAGACTTCGACCTAACATCGCCCCGCTCGCCCCATTGATGCGGATGCCCCACCACCACATGCAGACCCGGCAGATCGGCCAACGCCTGCGCGCACTCGGCGAGGGCCTGTGCACACGACTGCATGAACGCGGGCCGCAGCAGCAGGTCCTCGGGCGGGTAGCCGCACAGCGCCAGCTCGGGCGCCAGCACGAGGCGCGCGCCTTCGGCGTGCGCACGGCGCGAGAACTCGACGATCTTGCGCGCATTGCCGGCCAGATCCCCCCACGGTGGCGTTGATCTGCGCGAGTGCAACCTTGACCGATGCGTTCGATGACATATGCGTGAGGAAAAAAGCTCGAAGAATTATGTCATCCGGGTCCACGACCACCCGGGCAACGTGGATGCGACGCAGTGGAACGCCTTGCTCGATCTGCAGCCAAGCGCCACGCCGTTCATGCAACACGAATACCTCGTGGCGATGCACGACTCGCGAAGTGCCGTCGACGAGAGCGGCTGGCAGCCGCAGTTCATGACACTGCACGACGGCGAGACCCTGGTCGCGGCCTGCCCGCTGTACCTGAAGGCGCACTCCTCCGGCGAATACGTGTTCGACTGGGCCTGGGCCGATGCATACCAGCGCCATGGCCTGCGCTACTACCCGAAGCTCCTGAGCGCCGTGCCCTTCACACCGGTGCCGGGCCCTCGGCTGCTGGCGCGCGAGGCCGGGGCTCGCGTGGCGCTGCTGCGCGGCATGGCGCAGCTGGCGCGAGACGCCAAGCTCTCATCCGCCCACGTGCTTTTCCTCGACGATGCCGACCAGCAAGCCGCGAGAGACGCCGGCTGGATGATGCGAAGCACCGTGCAGTTCCACTGGCAGAACCGGCAACCTGGCGGCTACGCCGACTTCGCGGAGTTCCTCGCGAGCCTGCAACGCGAGAAGCGCAAGAAGATTCAGCAGGAGCGGCGCAAGGTCGCCGAGGCCGGTGTCACCTTCACCGCGCTGCAGGGCGACGAGATCTCACACGACGACTGGGACTTCTTCTACCGCTGCTACACCCTCACTTACCGCGCGCACCACTCGTCGCCCTACCTCACGCGCGACTTCTTCCAGCGCATGGCCGACACGATGCCGGCAAACTGGCTGCTCTTCATCGCACGGCGCGGTGGCCAGCGCATTGCCGCTTCGCTCATCGCCATCGACCCGGAGCGCCGCGCCGCCTACGGCCGCTACTGGGGTGCGATCGAGCACATCTCCTGCCTGCACTTCGAGGCCTGCTACTACCAGCCGCTCGCCTGGTGCATCGCCCAGGGCTACCTGCGCTTCGAGGGAGGCGCACAGGGCGAGCACAAGATGGCGCGCGGCCTGATGCCAGTGCAGACCTGGTCGGCCCACTGGCTGGCGCACCCGCAGTTCGCACAAGCCGTGGCCGATTTCCTGGCGCGAGAAGGTGCCGGCGTCGACAGCTACCTTGACGAGCTGAACGAGCGTCAGCCCTTCAAGGCTTGAAGTCGCCGGAGACGGCGGTCACGAAGCTCTCGGGCTTCACGTACTTTCGCAGCGCCGCGTTCACCTGCTCCAGCGTGAGCTTGCCAAGGGCGTCGTCGACACGGGCCGAGACCTCGAAGGTTCGGTTGAGGTCGAGGTTGCTGGTGAGCGCCGCGGCGAGGTTGCGGTCCTGCGCACGCGACAGGCGGCGGAACGCGAGCAGCCCCCGCTTGCCTTCGGCCAGCTCCTTTGCGGTGAAGCCGTCCTTCTGCGCACGCGCCAGCTCCTCCCGGAAGGCCGCTTCGACCTTCGCCAGATTCTGCGGCGCAAAGATCGCACTGCCCTGCAGCATCGAGTGCGGCTCGTGGCTGTTCCAGAGGATGCCGGTGCGCACGTCGTACGACAGGCCTTCATCTTCGCGGATGCGCTTCCACAACCGCGACTGGCCGCCGGTCCCAAGCAGGTAGTTCGCCATCGACAAGGCCGGGTAGTCCGGATCGAGGTCGTGCAGCGGAACGCTCTGGCGCACCAGCAAGGTCGCGTTCTGCTTGTCGGGCGCCGCAAGCTGCAGGCGCTGCGGCTTCACCGGCGCGATAGGGCGTGGGACCCGCGTGTAGGGCTCGCCACCAGTCCAGCCACCGAAGGCTTTGTCCAGCGCGGCGCGCACCGCCGCCACATCCATGTCTCCGGCCGCACCGAACTCGCTGCGCGCCGCGCTGTAGAAACGCTTGTGGAAAGCCTTGAGCTGGTCGACGTTCACCGCGTTGATATCGGCCACCATCTCGTCGAAGCTGCTGGAGTAGCGCACGTCGCCGCGCGGGTACGGATTCATCGCCCGCGAGACCGCGTTGTCCGCCAACGCCTCGGGCTCCTTGCGCTGCTGCTCGATGTCGGCCAGCGCCGCACGCTTCAGCTCGTCGAGCACCTCGGGTGGGAAGGACGGATTGCGCAGCACATCGCCCACGAGCGCGATCGCCTCGGGCAGCGTGTCGCGACGCGAGGTTAGGCTCACCGTCACCACACCGCCACCACCACCGATGCGCATCTCGGTCTTGAGGGCGTCGAGCTTGTCCTGGATCTGCTGGCGCGACAGCGTGGCCGTGCCTTTGTCGAGCATGGCCACCACGAACTCGGGAACCTCACCCTGGCCGAAGAGCGTCTTCTCATCGCCGAAGCGCAGCGTCAGCAACGCGCTCACGGCGCCGCCGCGTGCTCCCTTGGGCAGCACCGCGACCTTGAGGCCACCGATCTCGAAGCGCTGTGTCAGTCGGTCGATGTTGGCCGGCGACGCATCGAAGGCCTGCACCGCGGCAGCGGCAGCCTGCGGCTTGAAGCTCTTGGTTTCTGCCGCGACGTCTGGCTTCATGGGCATCGGCGCACGCGCCGGAGCTTCGACAGGCAGATAGGTGCCCAAGGTACGGTTTGACGGCAGCAGCCGCTCCACCGCCACTCGTTGCACGTCTGCGAGCTTCAGGTCACGCACCCGATCGCGCACGAGGAAGAAGAGCCGCCAATCCCCCTGCGCCACCGACTCGCTGAGCGCCACACCGACCGTCTCGGGGTTGGTGAACGCCTGTTCCCAGGCTTTCAGCCACTGCCCTTGTGCGCGCTTCAGCTCTTCTTCTGTGATCGGCTCCTGGGCGATCGACTCGACGGTCGCCAGCAGCTCGTGGCGGGCCTTGTCCACGTCGAGCCCCGGCGCGAGCTGCGTCCCGAAGATCACGAAACCTGGATCCGCAAGGCCTTGCGAAAAAGCGTACGTGCCGGCGGCGAGCTGTTTCGCGGTGAGCCGCTTGTGCAACCGGCCCGACGGTGTGTCGCCGAGGATCTGATTCAGCACCTCGATGGCCGCAAAGTCCGGGTGCGCGGCCGCCGGCACGTGATACGCCGCCATCAGCAAGGGCACGCCTCCCACGCGGCGCAGCGTCACGCTGCGCTCGCCGTCCTGCACCGGGTCGAGGGTGTACTGCGTCGGCAGCTTGCGGGTGGGCTTCTTCAGCTTGCCGAACGACTGGGCCACCCAACCCAGCACCTTGCCAGCATCGAACTTGCCCGCCACGATGAGCGTCGCGTTGTCGGGCTGGTAGTACTGACGGTAGAAGGCCTGCAGGCGCGGAATGTCGACGTTTTCGACGTCGGTGCGCGCACCGATCGTGTTCTTGCCGTAGTTGTGCCACTGGTACATCGTGGCCAGCGTCTTCTCGAAGAGGATGCGCTCAGGGCTGTTCTCGCCCATCTCCATCTCGTTGCGCACCACCGTCATCTCGGTGTCGAGGTCCTTGCGGGCAATGAAGCTGTTGACCATCGCATCGGCCTGCCAGTCGAGGTACCACTTCAGGTTCTCGTCGTTGCTCGCGAAGCTCGCGAAGTAGTTGGTGCGGTCGAACCAGGTGCTGCCGTTGGCGTTCAGGCCGCGCTTGGTGAATTCGCCGAGCGCGTTGCGCGTCTTCGGCGTGCCCTTGAAGAGCAGGTGCTCCAGCAGGTGCGCCATGCCGGTCTCGCCGTAGTTCTCGTGGCGCGAGCCCACGCGGTAGGTCATGTTGACCGTGGTGGTGGGCTTGGCGTCGTCGGGGATCAGCAAGAGCTGCAACCCGTTGGCAAGGCGGTACTCGGTGATGCCTTCGACGGACTGCAACCTGCTCACGCCGGGAGGCAGCGCTTGCGCCAACACGGGCTGCACGAAAGACAACAGCACAAGATGGAAAGCAGCCCACCAGGATCGACGCAGCATCAGCACCTCTCGGATCAACGGAAAGTCAGTGTAGAGCCGGGTCCAAGCCCTGGGTTCCGACATGAAAAAAGGGAGCCGCGGCTCCCTTTGTCATCAATACAAAACGCCCCTGCTTACTTGGCGGCCTTGTACGCAGCGATGCCGCTCACGATCTCCTGGCGGGCCGACTCGGGGCCTTCCCAGCCCTTGACCTTGACCCACTTGCCGGCTTCGAGATCCTTGTAGTGCTCGAAGAAGTGCTGGATGGCCTTCAGGCGCATCTGGTTGATGTCTTCCGGCCTCTGCCAGTGTGTATAGATCGGGAGGACCTTGTCGATGGGCACCGCGAGCAGCTTGCTGTCGCCGCCCGCCTCGTCTTCCATCTTCAACACGCCGATCGGACGGCAGGTCACCACCACACCCGGGGTCAGCGGAAACGGCGTGATCACGAGCACGTCGACCGGGTCACCGTCATCCGACAAGGTCTGCGGCACATAGCCGTAGTTGCAGGGGTAGTGCATCGCCGTCGTCATGAAGCGGTCGACGAAGAGCGCGCCGCTTTCCTTGTCGACCTCGTACTTGATCGGGTCGGCATTCATCGGGATCTCGATGATGACGTTGAACTGCTCAGGCGCCTTGGCGCCGGGGGTGACGTTGTGAAGGCTCATGGATGTCTCGGTGATATGCGCGGGAAAACCCGAAGTGTAGCCGGCGCATTCTGACGCGAACCTTCGCGCGCTGCTCTCTTCGAGTGACCGATGGAAAACACCATGGGCCGTTCGTTGCCAGGGTCAAGGCCATCCCGTAGCATGCGCCGCAGACCGGGCCGTACCCCGTCTCCCGGGGTGAAGTAGCGCCAGGCGTGTCTCTCTCGCGTGTTCGAACAACCGATAAGAGGAGTCCCACTGATGTCGACGAACCTGGCGCTTTACTTTGCGCTTGCCTGCGGCATTGCCGCAGTTCTCTATGGCTTCGTTCAGAGAAGCTGGATCCTGAGCCAGAGCGCGGGCAATGCGCGCATGCAAGAGATTGCAGGTGCGATCCAACAGGGTGCTGCGGCATACCTGGCCCGCCAGTACCGAACGATCGGCATCGTCGGCGTGGTGCTCGCCGTGCTCATCGGCATCTTCCTCGACGGGATGACTGCCGCCGGCTTCGTCGTCGGTGCAGTGCTCTCGGGCGCCTGCGGCTTCATCGGCATGAACATCTCGGTGCGCGCCAACGTGCGCACCGCGCAGGCCGCGACGCAAGGCATCGGCCCGGCGTTGAACGTGGCGTTCAAGGGCGGTGCGATCACCGGCATGCTGGTGGTGGGCCTCGGCCTGCTCGGCGTGACGGTGTTCCTGCTCTACCTGCTCAACGCCGGCAAACCGGTGGCCGACGGCACGCTCTCCACGCTGCTCAAGCCACTGCTGGGCTTGGCCTTCGGCTCATCGCTGATCTCGATCTTTGCGCGTCTGGGCGGCGGCATCTTCACCAAGGGCGCCGACGTCGGCGCCGACCTGGTGGGCAAGGTCGAAGCCGGCATCCCCGAAGACGACCCGCGCAACCCCGCCGTGATCGCCGACAACGTGGGCGACAACGTGGGCGACTGCGCCGGCATGGCGGCCGACTTGTTCGAGACTTACGCGGTGACGCTGATCGCCACCATGGCGCTCGGTGCGCTGATGGTGACGGGCGGTGCGATCAACGCGGTGGTGTTCCCCATCGTGCTGGGCGCCGTGTCGATCATCGCCTCGATCATCGGCTGCAGCTTCGTGAAGGCCTCGCCGGGCATGAAGAACGTGATGCCTGCGCTCTACCGCGGGCTCATCGTCGCCGGGGTGCTCTCGCTGATCGCCTTCTTCTTCGTCGCGCGGACCATGTTCCCGGCGCCGGTCGCCGTGGCGGGCGGCGGCACGGTGAGCGCAATGTCGCTCTTCGGCGCCTGCGTGGTCGGCCTCGTGCTGACCGCCGCCATGGTGTGGATCACCGAGTACTACACCGGCACCGACTACAAGCCGGTGCAGCACGTCGCGCAGGCCTCGACCACCGGCCACGGCACCAACATCATCGCGGGCCTGGGCGTGTCGATGAAGTCCACCGCGTGGCCGGTGATCTTCGTCTGCATCGCGATCGTGGTGTCGTACTGGCTGGCAGGTCTCTACGGCATCGCCATCGCCGCGACCGCCATGCTCAGCATGGCCGGCATCGTGGTGGCACTCGACGCCTACGGCCCCATCACCGACAACGCCGGTGGCATTGCCGAGATGGCCGAGTTGCCCGACAGCGTGCGCGACATCACCGACCCGCTCGATGCGGTCGGCAACACCACCAAGGCAGTGACCAAGGGCTACGCGATCGGCTCGGCCGGCCTCGCAGCGCTCGTGCTCTTTGCCGACTACACCCACGCGCTCGAAGCACGCGGCATGCAGGTGAGCTTCGACCTGTCGAACCACATGGTGATCGTGGGCCTCTTCATCGGCGGCCTGATTCCCTACCTCTTCGGCGCGATGGCGATGGAGGCCGTGGGCCGCGCCGCGGGCTCGGTGGTGGAAGAAGTGCGCCGCCAGTTCCGCGACATCAAGGGCATCATGGAAGGCACCGGCAAGCCCGAGTACGGCAAGGCGGTCGACATGCTGACCACCGCGGCAATCAAGGAAATGATCGTGCCGAGCCTGCTGCCGGTGATCGTGCCGATCCTGGTCGGCCTCCTGCTCGGCCCGGCCGCACTCGGCGGCCTGTTGATGGGCACCATCGTGACCGGCCTCTTCGTCGCCATCTCGATGTGCACCGGCGGCGGCGCGTGGGACAACGCGAAGAAGTACATCGAAGACGGCCACCACGGTGGCAAGGGCTCCGATGCGCACAAGGCAGCCGTGACCGGCGACACCGTGGGCGACCCCTACAAGGACACAGCCGGCCCCGCCGTGAACCCGCTGATCAAGATCATCAACATCGTGGCGTTGCTGATCGTGCCCTTGTTGCCCATGACCGCGGCCACCAGCAGCACGGCGACACACAGCGCACCGGCCGCCACCGCTTCGGCGGCGACGCCCGCGGCACCGGCGTCGCTCCCCGCAGCGCCCGCAAGCGCCGCCAGCCAGTAAAGCGGCTTCGCACCATGCACAAGGGGCTCCCGTCGGAGCCCCTCTTTTTTGGTTCACAAAGCAAAAAGCCCGGCACCTTTCGGTACCGGGCTTGTGCTGTTCAATGGTCGGGGTGGCGGGATTCGAACTCGCGACCCCTTGCACCCCATGCAAGTGCGCTACCAGGCTGCGCTACACCCCGACGAGCCGCGCAGTATAGCCTGAAAAATCTGGCCCTCCGGCTCAGACCACGAGCAGTCCGCGAATCGAGATCAGTTCCTGCCGCATCTGCCCCATCGAGACTTCGGTGGTGATGACTTCGGGAACAGGCACCGGCTCTTCGCGCACGGCAGCCGACGCGTCATCGGCCGCGGAGAGCGTCTCGGCGCCATCGTCGAGCCCATCGGGCTCTTTGCCGTCCAACGCGGACGGCGGTTCACCGCGGCTGTGAACCAACTCAGTCAGTCGGTTACGCGCACCGCTGATGGTGAAGCCCTGTTCATACAACAGCTCGCGGATGCGGCGGATCAGCAGCACCTCGTGGTGCTGGTAGTAGCGGCGATTGCCGCGCCGCTTCATGGGTTTGAGCTGCGTGAACTCCTGTTCCCAGTAGCGCAGCACATACGGCTTCACGCCGCACAAATCGCTCACTTCTCCGATGGTGAAGTAGCGTTTGGCTGGAATGGCGGGAAGCGCTTTCTCCATTTAAATCAATAAGATCAGGAGAGAAAGCTAGACTTTACTCGAAGTCGTCTCCCGCAGGGATGTCGCCTTGCACAACCCCCTTAAGTTTGTGGCTCGCGTGAAAAGTGACGACGTTGCGGGCCTTGATCGGGATCGCCTCGCCGGTCCTTGGATTGCGGCCCGGCCGCGGCGCCTTGCGCCGGATGTTGAAGTTGCCAAACCCCGACATCTTGACGTCTTCTCCCGCGACCAGCGTGCCATGGATGATGTCGAAGAAGGCTTCGACCATGTCCTTGGACTCGCGCTTGTTCAAACCCAGCCGCTCGAACAGCAACTCGGCCAGCTCTGCTTTGGTCAGCGTCGGTGTCTCCAGCGTCGGGAGCATCACCCGGTCCGGTGCTTTCTCTGGAGGTGAAGTGCTCATTCGGGTTATCCAGTAGTCACGCGCGCAGACGAACGCCCAGCCGCTCGCAGAGCGCAGCCAGGACCTCAGCCCTGACCGACTCGATGCGCTCGTCGGTCAGGGTGCTCGAGTCGTCGAGGATCTCCAGCCGCAGCGCCAGGCTGCGTTCGCCGATCGCCATGTCGGTCGATGCGCCGGCCGAGGGCTTGTAGACGTCGAAAAGCTTCACGGAGCGAACCAGTTGCGCGTTTGCCGCTTTCGCTGTCTGCACTAGATCATCGTGGCTCACCAGCTCGCCGGCGATCACGGCAATGTCGCGCCATGCCGATTGCTGGCGCGGAATGGGTTGGAAGCCCGGCAGCGGTTGCACGGTCAACGCCGAAGCGTCGAGTTCGAAAACCACCGGCGTGCCTGGCAGCTCATACGCTTGGCGCCACTGGGGGTGCAGTTCACCGACGAAACCAATCTCGCGGCCATCGATCTCGATGCGGGCAGAACGGCCCGGATGCAGCGCGGGGTGAGAGGCCGCCACGAAACGCGCCACGCGCGGTGACAGCAAAGCCTCCACATCGCCCTTCACATCGAAGAAGTCCACCGCCCGGGGCTTGCTGCCCCACTGAAGCTCATCGATCGAGTCGTAGGCCAGCGCTGCGACCCGCATCGGCTGCTCGATACCGGCCACCGTGGCAATGCCATCGGCCACCGCGACGTCTCGTTTGAAGACACGGCCGACTTCGCTGATGCGCACCCGTGTGGCCTTGCGCGCGAGATTGAAGCGCAGCACTGACACTAGGCTTCCGATCAAGCTAGAACGCATCACCGACAACGGGCTCGCAATCGGGTTCAGCACGCGGATAGGGTTGTCGTTGCCCGCAAGCTCACGCTCCCAGCGCTCCTCGACAAAGCTGAAGTTGATGGTTTCCTGATAGTCGAGCGCTGCGAGCGAATGGCGGATCGCATGCAGGCCACGGCGCGATTCGCTGCGCACGTGCGCTCGGATCGGCGCCACCGGCGGCGTGTCGGGCAGGTTCTGGTAGCCAACCACGCGCACGACTTCCTCGATCAGGTCTTCCTCGATTTGCAGGTCGAAGCGCCAACTCGGCGGTGTGACCGTCAGCACGCCGGGCGCTTCGCTCACCTCCAGACCAAGGCGACGCAGCACTTCGCCGCACTGAGCCTGCGTGACCGGCATGCCGATGACCTTGGCCGCGCGCTCGACGCGCAGCGCGACCGGCTTGCGCGCCGGCAGCTTGGTCGTCTGATCGTCCATCGCGCCCGGCTCGCCGCCACAGATATCGAGGATCAGCTGCGTGATGTGCTCGATGTGTTCGACGGTCTGCGATGGATCGACGCCGCGCTCGAAACGATGCCCGGCATCGGTGCTGAAGTTGTAGCGGCGCGAGCGACCTGCGATGGCCTCGGGCCACCAGAAGGCAGCTTCGACGTACACGTTGCGTGTGTCGTCGGACACTGCGGTCGCATCGCCCCCCATGATGCCGGCGAGCGACTCGACGGCCTGATCGTCGGCAATGACACCGACCTGCTCATCGACTTCGATGGTGTTGCCGTTCAAGAGCTTGAGCGACTCACCCTTGCGGCCCCAGCGAACGACGAGACCGCCGTGGATCTTGTCGAGATCGAAGATGTGTGAGGGCCGGCCGTACTCGAACATCACGTAGTTCGAGATGTCCACGAGTGCGCTAACCGAGCGTTGACCACAGCGCGCGAGGCGATCCACCATCCAAGCGGGCGTCACCGCCTTCGTATTGACGCCTCGGATGATGCGCCCGGAGAAACGGCCGCAGAGGTCGGGGGCCTCGATGCGCGCCGGCAGCTTGTCGGCGTGCACGACCTTCGCGGGTTCGAAGCCCTGCTTCAACAGCGGCGCCCCCGTCAGCGCAGCCACTTCACGCGCAATGCCGTAAACGCTGAGGCAATGCCCGAGGTTGGGTGTGAGCTTGAGCGTGAAGAGCGTGTCGTCGAGCTTCAGGTGTTCGCGGATCGACGCGCCGATTGGCGCATCGTCAGCCAGGATCAGCAGGCCGCCATGGTCGTCCGACAACTTGAGCTCGCGCGCCGAGCACAGCATGCCCTGGCTCTCGACACCTCGCAGTTTGCCGAGCTTGATCTCGAACGGTGTGCCACCCTCTTCAGCCGGCGGCAGATTGGCCCCAACCAGCGCACACGGCACCTTGATTCCGGGGCGCACGTTGGGCGCGCCGCAGACGATGTTGAGCATCGGGCCGGTGCCGGCACGCACTTGGCAGACATTGAGCCGGTCGGCATTCGGGTGGCGGGCGACCTCCACAACCTCGGCCACGACCACGTTGGAGAACGGCGGCGCCACCGGGCGCTGCTCCTCGACCTCCATGCCGGACATTGTCAGCAGATCGGCCAGCTGTTCGGTGCTGAGGGGCGGGTTGCAGAACTCCCGCAGCCAGGACTCTGGAAATTGCATCTCGTCTTTTCTGCTTCTGGATTACTTGAACTGCGACAGGAAGCGCAGATCGCCTTCAAAGAACATGCGCAGGTCGCTCACGCCGTAGCGCAACATCGCCAAGCGGTCGATGCCCGAGCCGAAGGCGAAGCCGATGTAGCGCTCCGGGTCAAGGCCCATGTTGCGAATGACCTGTGGGTGCACCTGGCCCGAGCCCGAGACCTCGAGCCAGCGGCCCTTCAAGGGCCCACGCTCGAACATGATGTCGATCTCGGCGCTGGGCTCGGTGAACGGGAAATAGCTCGGGCGGAAGCGCAGCTTGAGTTCGGTGGTCTCGAAGAACGCCTGGATGAAGTCGAGGTACATCGACTTCAGGTCCTTGAAGCTCACGTTCTCACCAACCCAGAGGCCCTCGACCTGGTGGAACATCGGCGAGTGCGTTGCGTCGCTGTCGACGCGGTAGGTGCGGCCGGGCGCGATCACACGGATGTCAGGCATCTTCGCCTGGCCTTCGTACTTCTTTGCGTGCGCGAGCGCGTAGCGCACCTGCATCGGCGAGGTATGCGGGCGCAGGTTGAGCCAGCGGCCTTCGGCGTCTTTCATGTCGACGTAGAAGGTGTCCTGCATCGAGCGCGCCGGATGGTTCTCGGGATTGTTGAGCGCGGTGAAGCTGTACCAGTCGGTCTCGATCTCGGGGCCGTCGGCGACATCGAAGCCCATCGAGCCGAAGATGGCTTCGATGCGCTCCATCGTGCGCGTGATGGGGTGCAACCCTCCAACGCCGCGCTTACGGCCAGGCAAGGTGACGTCGAGCGCCTCGGCCTTCAGCTGCGCCTGCAGCTCGGCATCGGCCAGCGCCTGGCGGCGGGCATTGAGCGCGGCTTCGACGCGCTGCTTGGCCGCGTTGATGTCGGCGCCGCGGGTCTTCTTCTCTTCAGGCGACAACGCAGCCAGGCCTTTAAGCAATTCGGTGACGCGCCCGGATTTGCCGAGATAGCGCGCCTTGGCGTTCTCCAGATCGGCAGGTGCGGCGGCCTCTTGGAAGTCGGCCTGCGCAGCTTGCACCAATTGATCGAGATCGTTCATCGGTTCGGTGGCGAGAAAACGGGTTCAGAACAAACAAAAAAGGCCGCACACGAGGTCGGCCTTTGAAAGCTTGCGTGCACCGGGCCTGACTGCACCCGGCGTGATCACGACATCAAGCGAGCTGGGCCTTCACCTTCTCGACGATGCTGCCAAAAGCGGCAGGATCATTCACGGCCATGTCGGCAAGAACCTTGCGGTCAATGTCGATGTTGGCCTTCTTCAGGCCGGCCATGAACTTGCTGTAGGTGACACCCAGGCCACGGCTCGCCGCGTTGATACGGGCGATCCAGAGCTGGCGGAACACACGCTTCTTGGTGCGGCGATCGCGATAGGCATATTGCCCAGCGCGCATGACCGCTTCCTTGGCGATGCGGAATACGTTCTTGCGGCGGCCGCGGAAACCCTTGGCGAGTGCGAGAACTTTCTTGTGACGAGCACGTGCGGTTACACCACGTTTGACGCGAGGCATGTCGTTTCCTTTCTAGAAATCAGAGACCGGCGAACGGCAGCATCTGCGCCATCCCAGCCATGTTGGTCTCGTGGACGCCGACAGCACCGCGGAGCTGGCGCTTGTTCTTCGTCGACTTCTTGGTCAGGATGTGGCGCTTGAACGCTTGACCGCGCTTGACGGTGCCACCCGGACGAACGCGAAAACGCTTTTTCGCACTGCTCTTGGTCTTCATTTTGGGCATGACTGCTCCTTTTAAATTGCTCCTGCAGGCGCCCGCGAAATCTCTCGCGGTCTTGTAAGCCTGCAGAGGCTTCTTGCATCGCCCTGGTGACCAAACCAGGGCAATGAACTCTTTAACGACTCTCTACTTATCGCTTCTTCGGCCCGAGGACCATGATCATCTGGCGTCCTTCGAGCTTGGGCATGTTCTCGACCACCGAACAATCTGCCAGATCGTCGCGGATGCGCTCCAGAAGGCGCATGCCGATGTCCTGGTGCGTGATCTCGCGGCCGCGGTAGCGCAGCGTGACCTTGCCCTTGTCGCCGTCTTCCTCGATGAAGCGGCGCAGGTTGCGCAGCTTGATCTGGTAGTCGCCTTCATCGGTACCCGGGCGGAACTTCACCTCTTTGATCTCGATGACCTTCTGCTTGGACTTGGCTTCCGCCGCCCGCTTCTGCTCCTGGTACTTGAACTTGCCGTAATCCATCAAGCGACACACAGGCGGGTCGGCCTGAGCGGCGATTTCGACGAGGTCAACGTCCAGCTCACCTGCCATCCGCAAAGCTTCTTGGAGAGGAACGATACCCAAGGGCTCGTTTTCCACCCCGTTCAGGCGAACTTCCGGCGCCATGATTTCGCGGTTGAGGCGGTGCTTGCGTTCCACGTTGGGAGCGCGGCGGTCAGCAAAAGTAGCGATAGTTCAAATCCTTCAGCGAACCCCAAGGCGACAGGGCCCAAAAACAATCAACGCGGGCCGGGCAACCGGGACCTTTCGTCAAGCACGATTGGCAATGTCACCCGCGATCTTCAAAGCAAAGTCTGCGAGGGGCATCACACCGAGGTCTTGGTTGCCACGAGCGCGCACGGCAACAGCCCCGTTCGCCTTCTCCTTGTCGCCAACGACAAGGAGGAACGGGACCTTTTGCATGGAATGCTCGCGAATTTTACGGGTAATTTTCTCGTTGCGCAAATCGCTCTCGACTCTAAGCCCTTGTTTTTGCAGCGTTTTCGTCACTTCCCGGGCGTAGTCGGCCTGGTCGTCGGTGATGCTCATGACCACCGCCTGCACCGGGGACAGCCAAACCGGCAGCGCACCGGCGTGCTGCTCGATCAGGATGCCAATGAAGCGTTCCAGGCTGCCCACAATGGCACGGTGGAGCACGATCGGGCGATGGCGGTTGCCGTCTTCGCCCACGTACTCGGCATCTAGGCGCTCCGGCATGTTGGGGTCGATCTGGATCGTGCCGCATTGCCAATGCCGGCCGATTGCGTCCTTGAGCGTGTACTCCACCTTGGGGCCGTAGAAGGCACCCTCACCGACGGCAATCTCGAATTCGCAGCCGGAGCGGCGCAGGCTTTCCATTAGCGCGCTTTCGGCCTTGTCCCAGGCTTCGTCGGAGCCGATGCGCGCCTCGGGACGGGTCGCCACCTTGTAGATCACCTCGGTGAAACCGAAATCCTTGTAGACCTTCTGCAGGAGCGTCGTGAAATCATGGCACTCGGCCATGATTTGGTCTTCGGTGCAGAAGATGTGACCATCGTCCTGGGTGAAGGCACGCACCCGCATGATCCCGTGCAAGCCGCCCGTCGGTTCGTTGCGATGGCATTGGCCGAACTCGCCGTAGCGAACCGGCAGATCGCGGTAGCTCTTGATGCCCTGCTTGAAGATCAAGATGTGGCCGGGACAGTTCATCGGCTTCAGAGCGTAGTCGCGCTTCTCCGACTCCGTCGTGAACATGTTCTCCCGGTACTTACCCCAGTGGCCGGTCTTTTCCCACAGCCCCTGGTCGAGGATTTGCGGGCCCTTCACTTCTTGGTAGCCGTTGTCGCGATAGACGCGGCGCATGTACTGCTCGACCTCCTGCCAGACGGTCCAGCCCTTGGGATGCCAAAAAACGGTGCCGGGCGAGTGCTCGTCGATGTGGAATAGATCGAGTTCGCGACCCAGTCGGCGGTGGTCGCGCTTCTCCGCTTCTTCGAGCATCGTGAGGTATTGCTGAAGCTCGTCCTTCGTGGCCCAGGCCGTGCCGTAGACCCGCTGCAGCATCTCGTTGCGATGGTCGCCGCGCCAATAGGCACCCGCAACCTTCATCAACTTGAAGTGCTTGAGCCTGCCGGTGCTCGGCACGTGCGGGCCACGGCACAGGTCTTCGAACTTGCCTTCGCGGTACAGCGAAACGTCTTCGTTCGCCGGGATGCTTGCGATGATCTCGGCCTTGTAGTGCTCTCCGAGGCTCTTGAAGTACGCCACAGCCTCGTCGCGCGGCAGCACGCGGCGCTCGACCCTTTCGTCTTTCTTGGCCAATTCCGCCATCTTGGCCTCGATTGCCGCCAGGTCCTCGGGCGTGAAGGGGCGCTTGTACGAAAAGTCGTAATAGAAGCCGTTGTCGATGACGGGACCGATGGTGACTTGAGCGTCGGGGAAGATTCCTTCACCGCATATGCCAACAGGTGCGCCGTCGAGTGGCGAATGACTTCCAGTCCGTCGGCGTCCTTGTCGGTGAGGATGGCCAGTGATGTGTCACCCTCGATGCGGTAACTGGTGTCAACGACCTTGGCATCGGCACCCTGCCCCACGCGCCCTGCCAGCGCGGCCTTGGCCAAGCCGGTGCCGATGGAGGCCGCCACCTCGGCCACCGTCACGGGGCCGTCGAACTGACGCTTGGAACCATCGGGCAATTGAACGGAAATCATGATGAGCACACTCCAGAAAGCAAAAAGCGCGGTGGAGAACCGCGCTTTTTGATGATGACGAGAAAAGACGTGACGAAGCCGCGGCCGACTAAACCTTTACCTGCCGGGTCGTAGTTCGCGGTGTCATAACCAAGATGCCCTTCTCGCTCTTATAGGTTGCCAGTGAAAACTGGAGAGCCAAAATTGTAGTTCAGCCCCGCGCGGTGTACTCGGAAAAGATGCCCAATTCCACATAGCGCCCGGCTTCCAACAGCCCCGCGTCGCTGAGAGCCGCAATGACCTGGGCAGGCGGGATGCAACCGGCAATCGTGTCCCAGTAGTAGCGCCACAGCATCGGCGTCGTGGCCGATTTCGACACTACGCGGGCCAGCAGTGGCACGACACCGCGCATATAGGCCTTCAGCAAGGCCGTGGCGATGCGCCCCTTCGGCATCGTGATCTCCAAAATCAACACGCGGCCGCCCGGCTTGAGAACTCGGCGGAACTCGGCGCAAGCCTTCGAAAAATCGCTGATGTGGCGCAACGCATAGCCCATCACCAGGAAGTCGACCGAGGCATCGGGAACGGGGATCTCTTCGGCCCTGCCGAGCTTGCAGACCACTTCGGCCGGCAGCTTCGCCTGCGCCATCATCCCGGGGCTCGGGTCGACGCCGATCAGCTTCGACGGCTCACCGGTGATCTTGAGGATCTCCTGCGACACGATGCCCGTGCCCATGCCCACATCCACCACCGTCATGCCCGGCTTGAGGCCGGCGCGCTTGAGTGCACGGCCGCGATAGCTGGCGCCGGTGCCGAAGCCCAGGATGCTTTCGAGCCGGTTGTAGTCGACCGCGGTGTCGTCGAAGGTCTTGCGCAGGAAGCTCTCGCGCGCCTGCAGGTCGTCGGACGGATAGTAGTCCGGCAGCGGCTGGTGCGGGAGTTGAACGGCTTGGGCGTTCGGGCGGCCTTGCGGGGTGGTCATGTACGGCTCCTCCTGTGGTGGACGACGGTCGTGTGTGTCGGTGATCAAAGTGGCAACGCGGCGATGGGCTCGCGCCGCTCGACGAGTTGCTGGAACTCGTCTCGCAGGCGTTCGCTCTCCGCCACTGCCCGCCTCCAGGCCCTCACCCGGGCGGGCACATCGTGGGTATAGCGTTTGAAATCGTTGCGGTCCGGTAGCTTGCCACCGGGTAGCGAGGCAATCCATTCGGGATTAGGCGATATCACCACCACATTATCGAGGTGCGCGCTCGCGCGGTGGCGGTGCTTCAGCGCCTTGTCGAGCCAACCGGGAATAATTGCCTTCTGGAAGTGGGGATAGAGCACCAAGCCGTTTCTCAGCGAGGCGTAGTTGAGGTGCAGGTGGTAGTCCGTGATGCCGCCGTCCCAATAGGCGCCGCGCGGGCCGCCGGGGATGTCGTGCACGGCATCCAGCCAGAACGGTATCGAACAACTCGCCAGGATGCTTGGCTGCAGGTTCTGCACATCGAGCGACACGATGCGTGTGCTGTAGTCGTGCGTGTGCAGCGGGAAGGCATCGCGGGTGTCAGAAAAGATCACACGCTCAAGCCACGCGCCCATCGCCTTGCGACTCACCACGTTAGTGGCAAATGCACCCAGATAGCCCAGCGGTGTCGTGACACGCGAGAGGGGGCGCCCCTCGCGCCGAAGCACATGCCGACCTCGGCTGGTGAACACGTGCAGCCGGAAGCGCGGGTGGCTCAGCACCTGCGTCTCCCGACCGGAGAAGTGCTCCATCAGCTTGGCACCAAACACCTCGCTGACGTGAGTCGGCGTGGGCGCCTTGCCGGCCTTGTGCTCGTACTCCTGCGTGATGTAGTCGTCGGCCATGCGAGCGAAGGCCTGCTTGGGGTCATGCAGGCACGCGGTCGCCATGCGCCAGGCGCCGATCGAAGCACCGATCAGGTGGACCGGCTGTCCCGCACCCTGCAGCCACTCGCCGAAGATGAACTGGTCGAGTGGGCCGAGCACCAGCCCCTTCGGTCCGCCGGCTGCACCGGGGACAGCCCGAACGTCAGCCGCCGAAAGCCCCTGCTCCCGCAAGTGCTTGAGCGCACGCGGGCCGGCGTGGACCTGCAGGGCTTGCATGGCGACAGGCCGGTCAGCGCTTGGTCTGCAGCTTGGCAAACGCGGCGGCCATCGCCGACGGCGCCTGCACGGGCGCGCGCGGGCCACCCATGCGCTCACCGCGCGCCGGGGGACGGTAGCTGTTGTCGCCCCGCTCTCCGCGCGGCGCCGGAGCGCTGTCGAGCTTCATCGTGAGCGAGATGCGCTTGCGGGCCAGGTCGACTTCGAGCACCTTGACCTTGACGATGTCGCCGGTCTTCACCACTTCGCGCGCATCGTTGACGAACTTGTTCGACAACTGGCTCACATGCACGAGGCCGTCCTGGTGCACGCCGAGGTCGACAAAGGCGCCGAACTGGGCAACGTTGCTCACCGTGCCCTCAAGCGTCATGCCGGGTTGCAGGTCCTTGATGTCCTCGACGCCGTCGTTGAAGCGAGCCACCTTGAAATCAGGGCGCGGGTCGCGGCCGGGCTTTTCAAGCTCCGCCAGGATGTCCTTGACGGTAATAGCTCCGAATTTCTCGTCGGCGAAGGCCTCGGGCTTGAGAGCACGGATCACATCGCTGCGCCCCATCACCTCGGTCAGCGGCTTGCTGACCTTGGCGAGGATCTTTTCGACGACCGGATAGGTCTCCGGGTGCACCCCCGACCGGTCGAGCGGGTTGTCACCCCCGCTGATGCGAAGGAAGCCTGCGCTCTGCTCGAAGGTCTTGGCCCCGAGTCCGCTCACGTCGAGCAATTGCTGGCGGTTCTTGAACGCGCCATTGGCATCACGCCAGCGCACGATGCTGTTGGCCACCGCGGCGCTCAGGCCCGACACACGAGCGAGCAGCGGCGCCGAGGCGGTATTGAGGTCCACACCCACGGAGTTCACGCAGTCCTCGACGACCGCATCGAGGCTCTTTGCCAGCTCGCCCTGGTTCACGTCGTGCTGGTACTGGCCGACGCCGATACTCTTGGGCTCGATCTTCACCAGTTCGGCCAACGGGTCCTGCAGGCGGCGGGCGATGCTCACCGCGCCGCGCAGGCTCACATCCAGCTCGGGCAACTCCTTGCTCGCGAACTCGCTGGCTGAATACACCGACGCACCCGCCTCGCTCACCACCACTTTTTCGATGTGGGTGCCCGGGGCGAGCTGCTGGATGCGCTTGATGAGGTCGGACGCCAGCTTGTCGGTCTCGCGGCTGGCAGTGCCGTTGCCGATGGCGATCAGGTTCACACCGTGCGTCGCGCACAGGCGGCCGAGCGTGTGGATGGAACCGTCCCAGTCCTTGCGCGGCTCGTGCGGGTAGACGGTCGAGGTGTCGAGCACCTTGCCGGTCGAGTCGACGACGGCCACCTTCACGCCGGTGCGGATGCCGGGGTCGAGGCCCATCACCACGCGCGGGCCGGCGGGTGCGGCGAGCAGCAGGTCGCGCAGGTTTTCGGCGAAAACCTTGATCGCCACCTTCTCGGCCTCTTCGCGCAGGCGGCTGAAGAGATCGCGCTCCAGGCTCAGGCTCAGCTTGACCTTCCAGGTCCAGGCGATGGTCTTGCGGATCAGGTCGTCGGCCGGCCGCTTGGCATGGCTCCAGCCCAGATGGCGGGCGATGCGGCCTTCGGCGAGCGTGGGCTGGCCGGGAACGACTTCTTCGTCGACCACAAGCTTGGCATCGAGAAACTCGAGCGTGCGCCCACGGAACACCGCCAGCGCCCGGTGGGACGGCACCCGACCGATCGGTTCGTCGTAGTCGAAGTAGTCGCGGAACTTGGCCACATCGGCGTTGTTTTCGTCCTTGCCGTCCATCAGCTTGGACTTGAGCAGGCCTTCCTCCCACAGCCACTCGCGCAGCTTGCCCACCAAGGTGGCGTCTTCAGCCCAGCGCTCGCTGAGCAGGTCACGCACGCCGTCAAGGACCGCAAACGCATCGGCGAAACCCGCCTCGGCGTTGACGAAAGACGCCGCCTCGGCGGCCGGGTCGAGCGAGGGGTCGGCAAAGAGCCTGTCGGCCAGCGGCTCCAGGCCGGCTTCGCGGGCGATCATGCCCTTGGTGCGGCGCTTGGGCTTGTAGGGCAGGTAGAGGTCTTCCAGCTCCTGCTTGGTCGGTGCGGCTTCCACAGCCGCACGCAATTCAGGCGTCAGCTTGCCTTGTTCGTCGATGCTCTTGAGCACCGCGGCACGGCGCTCTTCCAGCTCGCGCAGATAGCCCAGGCGGGCCTCCAAGTCGCGCAACTGGGTGTCGTCGAGGCCATCGGTGGCTTCTTTGCGGTAGCGGGCGATGAAGGGAACGGTGGCGCCTCCGTCGAGCAGCTCCACCGCGGCGTTCACTTGGGCCGGGCGAACCTTCAGTTCGCTGGCCAACTGCAGAAGAATCTTGTTCAAGTACAGCTGTCCGCAGAGGGACGGAAAACGAAAGCGGCGAAGTGTGCCACACGGTCAATTCGCCTCGGACGCTGCCCCTGCTGTCGGTTCGGGAACGATGCCGCGTTGATCGGCGGGCAGCTCGGCACGCAATGCGTCGATGTGCGCCTTTTTCTCCGCCAGGCTCAGGTTCGGGTTCTGGTCGATCACCGCGGCCATCATCACGGCGCGGGCGTTGCGCATGTCGTGGCCGAAAAGCGCCGAGGCCGTGGCGTCATCGAAATGCCGCCGCTGGATGCGGCTCACCTCCGCAAAGTAGGCGTCGACGCTTTGCTGCGTCTCGGGGATGCCCAGTTGCGCGCCCTCGGTGCGCAGGTCGGACTGGTAGCTGCGATAGCCCTGCAGCAGCTTCAGCGCCTTCTCGGCTTCCTCCTTCGGCAAGCCCTGGCGCAATGTGTATTCGAGCTTCTCCGTCTCTTGTGGCGTGGGTGGGTCCGACATCTGAAGCATCAAGGTGTCGAGCGTCGCCCGGGTGTCGCTGTCCACGGTCAAGCCGCCGCCAAACCCGAGCTGGAACAGGCGCGAAACATCCATGCGCGAACCAAGGACATCGACCTCCACCAGCGCGCCAGCCCCCCGCGCCGGAGGCCGCGGAAGGGCTCGTTCCCCCGTGAGAACTTCGTTTCGCGCTTGAACCGTTCCCGTGAACCGATTCAGCAACTGGTGCCAAACCGTGCTCGCTCGAGTACCAGGCGCCCCCGGCGACCGCCACCACCAGGACAAGCGCCGTCACACCCCAGGCAAGAGGCCGCCGCCAGAGGGGCGCATTGTTGATTTGCACAGTCATTCAGAAAACCTTCCAACTCAAAACTATCGAACCCTCAGTTGCAGCATCTTGCGGCAAAAGGCTCACATATGCCGGCAAATCTCGGATCAGGGAAATCGATGAAACGTTTAAAAGCACTATCGTGCACCATCCGCAAGCCGATTTAGAACAGTCGTACAGAAACAGCTCGTCCCATCGGCATCAGTTCTAACCAGGAGACACCATGCAACTTGCATTGACACCCACGCTGCGCCATCTCGCGCAATTCGCCAAGGCCTCCGTCCTGGCTGCCACCGTCCTGCTGGGCGGCATCGCCAACGCCCAATACCAGAAGGGCCCGGACCCGACGACCTCGGCACTGGAACGCACCGGCCCGTTCACCGTGCGTACCCAGACCGTGTCGCGCACCGCGGCCAGCGGTTTCGGCGGCGGCACGATCCATTACCCCACCGCCTCAGGCACCTATGGCGCGATCGCCGTCTCGCCCGGCTTCACGGCCTATGAGTCGTCGATCAGCTGGATCGGCACCCGCCTCGCCTCGCACGGCTTCGTGGTCATCACCATCGACACCATCACCACGTCCGACCAGCCCGACAGCCGCGGCCGCCAGCTGAAGGCTGCGCTCGACTACGTGGTCGCGCAAAGCCGCCGCAGCACCAGCGGCGTCTACAACAAGGTCGACTCCAGCCGCCTCGGCGTGGCCGGTCACTCGATGGGCGGTGGCGGCACGCTGGCCGCAGCGCGCGACAACCCGTCGTACAAGGCCGCCGTGCCGCTCGCCCCGTGGCACACCACCAAGAGCTGGCGCACCGTGCGCGTCCCGACGCTGATCATCGGCGCGGAAAACGACGCCATCGCCGGGGTGGGGTCGCACTCGATCCCGTTCTACACCAGCCTGCCGTCGACCACGTCCAAGGCCTACGCCGAGCTTCAACGGCGAGGGCCACTTCTTCCCGCAGCTGTCGTCGAACTACCCCATCGTGGGCCGCTACATGATCTCGTGGTTCAAGCGCTTCATGGACAACGACACGCGCTACAGCCCGTTCCTCTGCGGTGCTCAACACCAGGCGGACCTCGGCTACTTCGGCCCGTTCTCGGACTACCGCGAGAACTGCCCGTACTGACCTGACCGCTGCACGCTGGCGGGTCACCAGAGACACGCCAGCCGCACGCACGACAGGGCGCCCGGCTTCGGCCGCGCGCCCTGCTTTTTTGCCGGCGAATCCGTTTAGCAACCTCGTACAAATCGGGGCCCGTTTCGTCAGGGAAACCGATGAAACGTTAAATAGCACGCTAGTGCACTATCTGGACGTCGAGATTGAAAGGTCGTGCACCTGCGATCGGTCACCGGCGTCAGTCCAAAACCAGGAGACAACATGCAACTAGCTTCCAACCCTGTCCTGCGCCACTTTGCGCACATCGCCAAGGCCTCCGTCCTCGCGGCCGCCGTCCTGTGCGCCGGCGTCGCCAACGCCCAGTACCAGAAGGGCCCGGACCCCACGGTGGCCACGCTGGAGCGCGACGGCTCCTTCGCCATCCGCACCACCACCGTGTCGCGCCTGAGCGCCAGCGGGTTCGGTGGCGGCACCATCTACTACCCGACCGCCACCGGCAGCTACGGCGTGATCGCCGTGTCGCCCGGCTTCACCGCCTACCAGTCGTCGATCAGCTGGATCGGCAGCCGCCTCGCCTCGCATGGCTTCGTCGTCATCACGATCGACACCAACTCCACCTCTGACCAGCCCGACAGCCGCGCACGCCAGCTCAAGGCCGCGCTCGACAAGGTGGTGAGCAACGCCAGCAGCCGCACCAACGTGCTCTACGGCAAGGTCGACTCGTCGCGCATGGCCGTCGCAGGCCACTCGATGGGCGGCGGCGGCAGCCTGGCCGCCGTGCGCGATTACCCGCAGCTGAAGGCCGCCGTGCCGCTGGCCCCGTGGCACTCCACCAAGAATTTCTCCACGGTGCGTGCCCCGACGCTGATCATCGGCGCCGATGGTGATTCGGTTGCGAGCGTCTCTACGCACTCGATCCCGTTCTACAACAGCATCCCGTCGAGCACGCCCAAGGGCTACCTGGTTTCAACAACGAAGACCACTTCTTCCCGCAGGACAGCGGCGAGTACGGCCTGGTCGGCAAGTACATGATCTCGTGGTTCAAGCGCTTCGTCGACAACGACACCCGCTACAGCCCGTTCCTGTGCGGCGCCCCCCATCAACAGCAGGTGGCCAACACCTTGCGCATTGCCGCCGCTCGCAACAACTGCCCGTACTGAGCTGATCAGGCCAACGCACGCGTGCCGTCGGGAGACGCGCCGCGTGCCAGCCACTCCAGGGCGCCGGCTCCGACCGCGCGCCCTGTGGCCATGCAGGCGGTCAGCAGATAGCCGCCGGTCGGAGCCTCCCAGTCGAGCATTTCGCCGGCACAGAACACGCCGGGGTGGCTTGCCAGCATCAGCCGGTCGTCAAGCGCCTCGAAGCGCACACCGCCAGCCGTGCTGATCGCTTCATTCACCGGCCGCGCCGCCACCAGACGCACGGGCAGAGACTTGATGGCGTGCGCGAGCCGCCCGGCATCGGCCATCTCGTCCTTCGACAGCAGTTCGTAGAGCAAAGCAGCCTTGACGCCATGCAGCCCGAGCCGGCTCTTGAGGTGGGTCGACAGCGAACGTGGACCACGTGGGTGCGCCAGCTCGTCGCGCACCCAGTCGAGGCTGCGCGCGGGCAGCAGGTCGAGGTGCATGACGGCCTGGCCGTGGGCCTCGATCTCATCGCGCAGCAAGGCCGACGCGGCATACACCAGGCTGCCTTCCAGGCCGGTTTGCGTGACCACGCATTCGCCCACCTGGCTGAAGGCCGGCCCTGCCGACGGTTGGAACGACAGGCGCACCGACTTCAAAGGTTGCCCCGCATGGCGCTCCTGCAGATGGGCCGACCAGCCGACATCGAAGCCGCAGTTGGCCGGGCGCAGGGGTGCGAGTTCGTCGGGGGACAGCAGCCAACCGGCCCAGGCGCCGTCGGAGCCGAGCCTCGCCCAACTCGCACCGCCCAGCCCCAGCACCACCGCATCGCCTTCGACTGCCCGCGTGCCCTCGGGCGTGTCGAACTGCAGCATCCACCGATCGCCCACCGCGCTCAGCCCACGACAACGGTGACGCATGTGAAAGCGCACCCCGGCCGAACGCAGGCGCTGCAACCAGGCGCGCAGCAGCGGCGCGGCCTTCATGTCGGTCGGGAACACACGGCCCGACGAGCCGACGAAAGTGTCGACGCCAAGCCCCTGCGTCCACGCGCGCAGCTGCTCGGGCCCGAATGCGCGCAGCCACCCGTCGAGCCGCGACCGCTGCGGGCCATAGCGATCGAGAAATCGCTCCAGGGTCTCGCTGTGCGTGAGGTTGAGCCCGCCCTTGCCGGCCAGCAGGAACTTGCGGCCGACAGACGGCATGCCGTCGTAGACGTCGACCTGCGCACCCCCCTGCACGGCCACTTCAGCGGCCATGAGGCCGGCGGGTCCACCGCCCACGATGGCGATGTGCGGCGTTCGAGAAGGTGCATTCATGGAGGCATTGTCGGCGGGACCGTGATGCCCGCCGTGCCTCCTCGCGTCGTTCAGTCAGCCGCGCGCAGGGCGGCCTTCAGCTGCTGGCCCAGTTCGGGCTTGGCCGCAAACGGGTCGGTCGGGTTGCGCTGCTGCATCACGTCTTCCAGGCGCGTCTGCACGCCACCCAGCGCATGCGGATGGCTGAAGATGTAGAAGCGACCCTCGGCCACCGCATCGAAGACCGACTGGGCCATCGTCGCCGCAGTCACCTTGCCACTGCTCACCGCCTTCTCGCTCATCGCACGGGCGATGAGCTGGCTCTTGGTGGGCTTGGCATTGGCGTCCACCATCTCGGCCGGGCGGTTGCGTGCGCTGTTGCTGATGCCGGTCGGGATGAAGTAAGGGCACAGCACCGAAGCACCGATCTGGTCGGTGACGAGGCGCAGATCCTGGTAGAGCGTTTCGCTCAGGGCCACCACCGCGTGCTTGGTCACGTTGTACACGCCCATGTTGGGCGCGTTGAGCATGCCGGCCATCGAGGCGGTGTTGACGATGTGTCCTTCGTAGGCGGGGTTCTTCTTCGCAGCGTCGAGCATCATCGGCGTGAAGACGCGAACGCCGTGGGCCACGCCCATGAGGTTGACGCCGACGACCCACTCCCAGTCTTTCAGCGACTGCTCCCAGATCAGTCCGCCACCACCGACACCGGCGTTGTTGAACACAAAAGTCGGCGCCCCGAAGCGCTCAAAGGTGGCCGCGCCCATCGCCTCGACTTCAGCCGCTTTCGAGACATCGAGCTTGAACGGCAGCACCTTCGCGCCCAGGCCTTCGATCTCGGCCGTGGCGGCATCGAGCGCGTCCTTCTGCACGTCGGCCAGCACGACATTCATGCCCAGCTTGGCGGCGATGCGTGAGGCCTCCAGGCCGAAGCCCGAGCCCGCGCCGGTGATGACGGCGGTGCCGCCCTTGAAGTTCTTCATTTGCTTTCTCCTGAGTCGATCTTGGGTTTCTTGATGATTTGGCGAAGGGCCGCCCCGAGGCAAATCGCCCCCCTCGGGGGGCCTGCGCTAAGCGGCAGGTTTGGGGGCCTTCACCTGGTAGCCGATGCGCGGAAAGTGCACATGCAGCGTGCCGGCCCTTTCGTCCTTGCGCTCGATCACCACTTCGTTCTGGTTCAAACCGACCAAGGTGCCCGCGACGAGGTCGGTCGCGTAGTCCGTGGGTGACACGGTCACGGCGTCCCCCGCCGCGAATCCGGAGCCGGTTTCAACTTTCGTGGCCGCATGGCGTGGCGTGCTGGCGGCGAGTTCGATTGCCGCGTCGCTGCGCATCTTGTCAGGCGCGCCATGGCCGTACGCAGCCACACGCTCGTACCACGCGAGCAAGCGCGCGAACGGCGCCAGCACGGTGGCCACCGGTGGCGCACGGCGGATGTACCAGAGCGACTGCGCCACCGAAAAATCTGCAATGCAGGGCTGGGCACCGAGCAGGAAGGCGCGGCCATCCGCCAGCTCGGTGTCGAGCCAGCCGAAATAGCTGGCGAGCTGCGCAGCGCCATCGACCGTCGTCGCACGGCGCAGGTTGGGTGTCATCGCCGCGCGGTCGGCGGCGAAGGCTTTCAGAAACTCGGGCGGCGCATCACCGAACAGGTGTTGCGCGCCCGCCGGCTGCATGGTGTACGGGATGGCCGCCCAGAAGAGCGTCGTGTCGGCCCATTGCGCCAGGATGTGCTGGGCTCCACCTGCCGCGACTGGGTACAGAGGTGGCTGCGGCGCCATCTCGTCGATCACGTGGCACATCAGCGCCGTGTCGCAATAGATATCGGCGCCGACCTGAAGGAACGGCGTGCGCCGGTAGCCACCAGTGAGCGCCACCACGTCGGGCTTGGGCAGCATCACCGGCACGGTGACCGACTTCCAGGCCAGGCCCTTGTAGCCGAGGATCAGGCGCACCTTCTCTGAGAAGGGCGAGCCAGCGTAGTGGTGAAGCACCAGGTCGGACATGGTCGATTTCGTGGGTAGTGGCGTGGAAGATCGCGGCGAGGCGATCAATCCGACGCGTTGTTGCGCATGATCTTGCGACCGCCCGCCGGAAGGCCCTTGAGGTACTTGAAGGTGCCGGTGGCCTGGGCGACGAGCGCGCCTTTTTCATCGAACACCTGCGCCTCGCAGAACGCGAGCGATGCGGTGCCATGCACCCGCTTGCCCTTGGCATGCAGGCGTCCGAGGCCGGGGCGCATGAAGCTCGTCTTCATCTCGATGGTGACGACGCCGATGCCGTTGCTCTGCCCTTCACCGCCGAGCCCGGTGGCGCGTGCGGCGTGGGCCATCGTCACGTCGAGCAGCGTCATCGTCACACCCCCGTGCGCCACGCTCCACGAGTTGCAGAGTCCCTCGCGCAGCGTGACGGCGATCTCGGCCTCGCCGTCCTCGAACTTCAGCAGCTCGAAGCCGAGGTGTTCGACGAAGGGGATGAAGGTGTGAAACTTCATGCCGATGGGGCTTGCCGTTCAGCCGCCGTGCACGGCGCTCACACCGCCGTCCACCGCGAGGATCTGCCCTGTGATGTGCTTGCCCGCCGCCGAGGCGAAGAGCAGCGCCGCGCCCTTCAGGTCATCGTCGTCGCCGATGCGGCGAAGCGGCGCCTTGGCCGCCATCGCGTCGGCACCCACGCGCTCGATCGTGCCCTTGGTCATCTTGCTCGGGAAGAAACCCGGCGCCAGCGCGTTGACGGTGATGCCGTACTTGCCCCACTCGCCCGCCAGCGTGCGGGTGAAGTTCACCGCCGCACCCTTGCTCGTGCCGTAGGCGATGTACTGGATGTCGGGGCCGGCGCCGGAGAGGCCGGCGATCGAGGCCACGTTGATGATGCGGCCCTGGCGGCGCGGGATCATGCTCAGCTTCCCGATGGCCTGGCTCATCAGGAAGATGCTGCGGATGTTGAGGTTCATGACCTTGTCCCACGCCTCAAGCGGGTGGTCCTCGGCGGGCGCGCCCCAGGTGGCGCCGGCGTTGTTGACGAGGATGTCGACGTTGCCGAGGCGCGCCATCGCGTCGGCGGCCACGCGCTGGATCTCTTCGGGTTGGCTCGCGTCGGCGGCAATCCAAAGCGCGTCGATGCCACGCGCCTTCAGGTGCGCGGCCGACTCTTCCAGGTCGCTCGCCTTGCGCGAGGTGAGCAGCACACGCGCACCGGCTTCGCCGAGCGCTTCGGCGATCTGCAGGCCGAGGCCGCGCGAGCCACCGGTGACGAGCGCGGTCTTGCCGCTGAGGTCGAAAAGTTTCTGGATCGGGGTGCTCATGGTGTTGTCTTGTCGGAAGGTTGAGGCGTGTCTTTCATGCGCGAGCGCACATAGATAAGGGCGAAGCCGAGGGCCGCGATGGCGCCACCGATGACGATCACGGTGGTGCCAAGCCCGTCGGCGCTGCGCTGGACCGAGAGGCCGAGGCCCACGCCCAGCAGGCCGCCGTAGATGAGGACCCAGATCAGCGTGTCGAGCGTGCTCGTCTTCATAGGGGTGTGTTCAGAACCAGGATTCGTCCATCGTGCGGCAGGTGTCGTCGCGTGTCTCCACCACCTTGAGCCAGGCCGGCACACGCGGCAGCTCGTAGCGGAAGAAATAGCGCGCCGCGGCCAGCGTGCCCTGCCGCAGGTTCTCGTCGGCCTTCGACGCTTGCGCGCAGAGGGCGACATCGAGCCAGATCCAGGCGAGCACCGTGTGGCCGAAGGCCTGCAGGTACGGCACCGCGTTGGCCAGCGCCTCTTCGGGCACGCCCGTGGCCCACGCGGCCTTGGTCGCATTGCCCAGGTGCTTGAGCGCACCAGCCAGCGCGTTCGCTGCTTCAGCCCACTCGGGCGTCTGCACCGCGCGCTCGATCGTCGCGTTGACCTTGGCGGCCAGCAGCGCGAGGCCCTTGCCGCCATCCATCACCACCTTGCGGCCCAGCAGGTCGAGGCCCTGGATGCCGTGCGTGCCCTCGTGGATCATGTTCAGCCGGTTGTCGCGCCAGTACTGCTCCACCGGGTAGTCGCGCGTGTAGCCGTAGCCACCGTGGATCTGGATCGCGAGGCTGTTGGCCTCCAGGCACCACTCGCTGGGCCAGCTCTTCGCGATGGGCGTGAGCATCTCCAGCAGCAGGCCGGCTTCGGCGCGCTTGTCGGCGTCACCGGTGTGCAACTCGTCGACGAGACGCGAGCAGTACAGCTCCAGTGCCAGCGCACCTTCGCAATACGACTTCTGCGCGAGCAGCATGCGCTTCACGTCGGCGTGCTGAATGATGGGGATCTGCGGCTGCTTCGGGTCCTTGCCCGTCGGGTTGATCGGCCGGCCTTGCGGGCGGCCCTTGGCGTATTCCAGGCTCGCCTCGTAACCGGCATAGCCCAGCATCACCGCACCGAGGCCCACGCCGATGCGCGCCTCGTTCATCATGTGGAACATGCACTTGAGGCCATCGCCCGGCTTGCCCACCAGGTAGCCGATCGCACCCGCCTTGCCCCGCGCCGGGTACTTGCCTTCGCCGAAGTTGAGCAGCGTGTTGGGAATGCCGCGGTAGCCGAGCTTGTGGTTCAGGCCGGCGAGTGCCACGTCGTTGCGTTCGCCGGTCAGCTTGCCGTCGACGTCGACCAGCTTCTTCGGCACGATGAAGAGCGAGATGCCCTTGGTGCCCGGGATCAGGTTGCCATCAGGCCCGGGGATCTTGGCCAGCACCAGGTGCACGATGTTTTCGGTCAGCTCATGCTCGCCGTTGCTGATCCACATCTTGTTGCCGCGCAGGCGGTAACGTGGGCCGAGCGGGTCGCTCTCGAAGTCGTCGCCATCGGGCGTAGCGCGCGTGAGGATGTCGGAGAGCGACGAGCCCGCCTGAGGCTCGGAGAGGCACATGGTGCCGAAGAAGCGGCCGGCGAACTCATTCTTCGCGAAGACCTCCTTCTGCCGCTCGGTGCCGTGCGCCATCAGCAGGTTGGCGTTGCCGCTGGTGAGCATGGCACCGCCACCGAGCCCGATGCTGGCCTTGGAGAAGAAGGTGTTGGCCGCCATCTCCACCACGCAGGGCAGCTGCATGCCGCCGATGTCGTAGTCCTGTGCGGCGGCGAGCATGCCTGATTCGACGTACGCCTTGGCCGCGTCGTACGACGCCTGCGGCAGGATCACCTTCTCGCCATCGAAGTGCGGCTCCTCGGTGTCGGCGAGGCGGTTGAAGGGCTCGAACTTGTCGCGGGCGATGCGCTCGCAGGTGTCGAGCACCGAGGCGAAGGTCTCGCGCGAGTGGTCGGAGAAGCGCTGGCGCTGCGCCAGCTGCTCCACCGCCAGCCAGTCATAGAGCAAGAAATCGACGGTGGAGCGGTAGGTCATGGCGTCAGCCCGTCACAGCACCTCGAACACGCCAGCGGCACCCATGCCGCCGCCGATGCACATGGTCACCACCACACGCTTGGCACCGCGGCGCTTGCCCTCGATGAGCGCGTGGCCGGTGAGGCGCTGGCCGCTCACACCGTAGGGGTGGCCGACGGCGATGGCGCCGCCATTCACGTTCAGGCGGTCCATCGGAATGCCCAGTGTGTCGGCGCAATAGAGCACCTGGACGGCGAAGGCTTCGTTGAGTTCCCAGAGGTCGATGTCGCTGACCTTGAGGCCGAGCTTCTTCAGCACCTTGGGCACGGCGAACACCGGGCCGATGCCCATCTCGTCGGGCTCGCAACCGGCCACCGCAAAGCCGAGGAAGCGGCCGAGCGGCTTGAAGCCGCGCTGCTCGGCCAGCTTCTCGTTCATCAGCACGCAGGCACCGGCGCCGTCGCTGAACTGGCTGGCGTTGCCGGCGGAGATCAGGCCCCCGGGCAGCGCGGGCTTGATGCCGGCGATGCCTTCCTTGGTGGTGCCGGGGCGCAGGCCCTCGTCGGCGCTGATGGTCACTTCCTTCGTGCGCAGGCCCATCACCGGGTCGGCCACGCCGGCCATCGTGGTGACCGAGATCATCTCGGCGTTGAACTTGCCGGCTTCCTGCGCGGCACACGCTTTCTGCTGACTGGCGGCGCCGTACTCGTCCATGCGATCACGGCCGATGTTGTAGCGCTTGGCCACCTGCTCGGCGGTCTGCAGCATGCTCCAGTAGATCTCGGGCTTGTGTTCCACAAGCCAGCCGTCGGCGGCCATGTGGCGGTTGGCTTCGTTCTGCACGCAGGAGATGCTCTCCACGCCGCCAGCCACGTACACGTCGCCTTCGCCCGCGATGATGCGTTGGGCGGCGGTGGCGATGGTCTGCAGGCCGCTGGAGCAGAAGCGGTTGATGGTCATGCCGCTGGCCGTGATCGGCAGGCCGGCGCGCAGGGCGATCTGGCGGGCGATGTTGCCGCCCGTCGCGCCTTCGGGCGTGGCGCAGCCCATGATGACGTCGTCGACTTCGGCGCCGTCGATGCCGGCGCGCTCGACGGCGGCCTTGACCGCAAAGCCGCCCAGCGTGGCGCCATGGGTCATGTTGAAGGCACCCTTCCAGCTCTTGGCGAGCGGCGTGCGGGCGGTGGAAACGATCACGGCTGAGGTCATGGGGTACTCCGGGGTGTTCTCGGGAATCAGGCCGCCGCCACAGGGGTTTTGGGGGCCGGCAGGTAGATGCTGTTCTTGGGCTTGGCGAAGACGCGGCGCAACGCCGGCTCGAATTCGCTGATCGGCAGCGTCTCGCCCTTGGGGTCGAAGGCCGGGTTGTCGTAGAGCGCGCAGAACTCGGCGGTGCGCTCGTAGCTCGGGTGGCCTTCGAACTGGTCGCGCAGGTGGCGGTCCAGGCCCAGGTGGTGGAAGAAGTAGTAGCCCTGGAAGATGCCGTGGTGTTGCACCATCCAGAGGTTCTCTTCGCTGACCCAGGGCTTGAGGATCGCGGCGGCGATGTCGAAGTGGTTGGCAGGCCCGAGCGTGTCACCGATGTCATGCAGCAGCGCGCACACCACGTACTCGTCGTCGCGGCCGTCCTTCATCGCGCGGGTGGCGGTCTGCAGCGAGTGCGTATACCGGTCGACCGGGAAGCCGCCGTAGTCGCCTTCGAGCAGCTTCAGGTGGGCGATGAGGCGATCGGGCAGGCCGCGCTGAAAGACGCCGGCTTCTTCTTTGATGATGGACCAGTCTTCGGCGGTACTGGTCTCCATGCTGCTGAAGGTGGCGCGTTTCATAGGCGGTGTCTCCTTAGCTGAACGTCTTGCCCTCGGCCGCAAGCTTGGCGAGCAGCGGTGCCGGCTCCCAGAACTTCGCGTCGTCGAGCGGGTTCTTCTGGAAGCGGCGCATGCTGGCGACCACGTTGAAGAGGCCTTGCGTGTCGGCGTAGCACATCGGGCCGCCGCGGAACGCGGGGAAGCCGTAGCCGGTAAGGTAGACCATGTCGATGTCGGACGCGCGCAGCGCAATGCCTTCTTCGAGGATCTTGGCGCCTTCGTTGACGAGCGCATAGACCAGACGCTGGACGATCTCCTGGTCGCTGATCTTGCGCGGCGTGATGCCCTTCTCGGCACGCACCTTCTCGATCATCGCGACCACTTCCTTCGACGGGATCGCGTCGCGCTTGCCGGGCTTGTAGTCGTACCAGCCTGCGCCCGTCTTCTGGCCGTAGCGGCCCATCTCGCACAGCACGTCGGCCGTCTTGCTGTAGATCATCTCGGGCTGCTCGACGTAGCGGCGCTTGCGGATGTACCAGCCGATGTCGTTGCCCGCGAGGTCACCCATACGGAACGGGCCCATCGCGAAGCCGAACTTCTCGATCGCGCGGTCGACCTGCTCGGGTGTCGCGCCCTCTTCCAGCAGGAAGCCGCCCTGGCGCGAGTACTGCTCGATCATGCGGTTGCCGATGAAGCCGTCGCACACGCCGGAGACCACGCAGGTCTTCTTGATCTTCTTGCCGAGCGCCATCACGGTGGCAAGCACGTCTTTCGCCGTCTTCTCGCCGCGGATCACCTCCAGCAGCTTCATCACATTGGCCGGGCTGAAGAAGTGCGTGCCGATCACGTCCTGCGGACGCTTGGTGAAGGCGGCGATCTGGTTGACGTCGAGCGTGGAGGTGTTGGACGCGAGGATGGCACCCGGCTTCATCACCTCGTCGAGCGCCTTGAAGACCTTCTCCTTCACGCCCATCTCTTCGAACACGGCCTCGATCACCATGTCGGCGTCTTTGAGGTCGCCGTAGTTGAGCGTGGTGGTCAGGAGCGCCATGCGCGCGTCGAGCTTCTCCTGCGTGAGCTTGCCCTTCTTGACCTGCGCTTCGTAGTTCTTGCGGATGGTGGCGATGCCGCGGTCGAGCGCTTCCTGCTTCATCTCGAGCATCACCACCGGCATGCCGGCGTTGAGGAAGTTCATCGCGATGCCGCCACCCATGGTGCCGGCGCCGATGATGGCGAGCTTCTTCACATCACGCACCGGTGTGTCGGCCGGCACGTCGGGGATCTTGCTCGTGGCGCGCTCGGCCATGAACACATGGCGCAGTGCGCGGCTCTCGGGCGTGAGCATCAGGTTCTGGAACGTGACGAGCTCCAGCCGCATGCCTTCGTCGAAGGGCTTGTAGACCGCGTTGGCCACCGCCTCCACGCACTGCAGCGGGGCCGGGTAGTTGCGCGACATGGCACCCACCGAGTTGCGCGCGAACTGGAAGTAGCCGTCGGCGTTGGGATGCGTCGCCTTGAGGTTGCGCACGAGCGGCAGCGGCCGCTTGTCGGCGACCTCCGCCGCAAAAGCGAGCGCAGCCGTCAGCACATCGCCATCGACCAGCTTGTCGAAGAGCTTCTGGCCCGGCAGCGAGGCGAGCATCTCGCTCTTCACCGGCTCGCCGCTCACGATCATGTTCAGCGCGGTTTCCACGCCCAGCACGCGCGGCAGGCGCTGCGTGCCACCGGCGCCCGGCAGCAGTCCAAGCTTCACTTCCGGCAACGCGACCTGCGTGCCCTTGGCGACCACGCGGTAGTGGCAGCCCAGCGCCAGCTCCAGGCCACCGCCCATGCACACGCTGTGGATCGCCGCGACCACCGGCTTGCTCGTGGCCTCGACGGCCGCGATCACGCTCAGCAGGTTGGGCTCGGCCAGGGCCTTGGGCGATCCGAACTCCTTGATGTCGGCGCCGCCGGAAAACGCGTTGCCCGCGCCGGTGATCACGATGGCCTTCACGGCACTGTCGGCTTCAGCCTTTTCCAGGCCCTGGGTGATGCCGAGCCGGGTGGCCAAGCCCAGGCCGTTGACCGGCGGGTTGTTCAACGTGATGACGGCAACGTTGCCGCGCAGTTCATAGGTGGCGCTCATGGCGAAGACCCTCGGGAAGAGAAAACGAACGATCGTTCGAGTCTAGAAAACAGAACGGCCGGCTCCTGTCTCGTCAGCGACAAACCGGCCAGCCGGAATGTCGTGCGAAGCAGTGCCGGCCGGGGTGGCTAGCGGAAGCTTCAGGTGATCTTAGACCTCCAGCCACTCCTTGCGAATGCCCGCGTTGGCACGAAGCTCGGTCGGGGTTCCTTCGAACACCACCTGGCCGTGGCCCATCACGTAGCAGCGCTCCGAAATCTCGAGCGCGATGGTGAGCTTCTGCTCGACCAGCAGCACCGAGATGCCACGGCGCTTGAGTTCCTTCAGGTACTCGGCCACCAGCTCCACGATCTTGGGCGCAAGGCCCTCGGTCGGCTCGTCGATCATGATGAGGTCGGGGTCACCCATCAACGTGCGGCACAGCGTGAGCATCTGCTGCTCGCCGCCCGAGAGCACACCGGCCTCGGTGTGCTGGCGCTCCTTGAGCCGCGGGAACATCTGGTACATGTCGTCGAACGACCAGCGGGGCTTCTTGCTCGTGCCCTTCTCGCCGAGCATCAGGTTCTGGTGCACGGTGAGCTTGGGGAAGATGTCGCGGTTCTCGGGCACGTAGCCGATGCCGGCATGCGCGATCTGGAACGCCTTCTTGCCGAGGATTTCCTGGTCGCGGAACTTGACCGACCCGTGGCCATCGACCAGGCCCATGATGGTCTTGACCGTGGTCGAGCGGCCCGAGCCGTTGCGGCCCAGCAGGGCCACGATCTCGCCGGGATTGATGTTCAGGTTCACGCCATGCAGCACATGGCTCTTGCCGTAGTAGGCGTGCAGGTCTTTGAGTTGCAGCATCGTCATGGTCAGTGCCCCGCCGCCTGTTGTTCGGCCAAGACGGAGCCGAGATAAGCCTCTTGCACGCGAGCATTGGCGCGCACGGCGTCGGGCGTGTCGAAGGCGATCACTTCTCCGTACACGAGCACGGCGATCTTGTCGGCCAGGCCGAAGACCACGCCCATGTCGTGTTCCACCGTGAGCAGCGTCTTGCCGACGGTGATCTCGCGGATGAGCTGGATGAAGCGCGAGGTCTCGCTCTTGCTCATGCCGGCGGTGGGCTCGTCGAGCAGGATCACGCTCGCGCCGCCGGCGATGGTGATGCCGACTTCGAGCGCACGCTGCTCGGCGTAGGTGAGGTTCATCGCCTCCACGTCGCGCTTGGCGTCGAGCTTGATCATGTGCATGACCTGTTCGGCGCGGTCGTTGGCGTCGTGCAGGTTGGCGAGGAACTTCCAGAACACGTAGCGGTAGCCCATCGACCACAGCACGGCGCAACGGATGTTCTCGAACACCGACAGCCGGCCGAAGAGGTTGGACACCTGGAAGCTGCGCGCCAGCCCGCGGCGGCTGATCTCGAACGGCCGCAGCCGGTCGATGCGCTCGCCATGCAGCTTGATCTCGCCGCTGGTGAGTCCGAAGCGGCCGCTGATGAGGTTGAACAGCGTCGACTTGCCGGCCCCGTTGGGGCCGATGATGGCCACACGTTCGCCCTCTTTCACCTTCAGCGAGGCGCCGCGGATGATCTCGGTCTTGCCGAAGCTCTTGCGGCAGTCGTTGGCTTCGAGAGCCCAACCGCCCTTGTTGTTTGCCACGTTGCCCTGGCTCATGCAGCACCTCTGCGGTGAATCTCTTTTTCGATTTCTTCCTGGATGGCGCCCCACTTCGCATGGAAGCGGCGACGCACCATCTCGAACAGCGCACCACCCACCACCAGCAGCACGCCGGCGCCGACCCAGTTGGTCATGTCCTTGGTGTTGAGCACCTGGCCCAGGAACTTGATGGTGTCGCCGGTGCCGGCTTCGAGCTGGACGTGATAGACCATCTCGATCAGCGCGGCAGCGCCCACCAGCCAGACCGCGGTGGTGAGCACCAGGCCGACATAGCTCAGCGCGAGGCGATTCCACTTCTTGAACAGCGCCACCCGCAGGTTCATCATGATCAGGCTGGAGATGCCGCCGGGGGCGAACATCACCATCACGAGGAACACCAGGCCCAGGTAGAGCAGCCAGGCTTTCGTCAGCTCGGACAGCAGCACGAAGGCCAGCACCGCCAGCACCGCGCCGATGATCGGGCCGAAGAAGAACAACGCCCCGCCGAGGAAGGTGAACAGCAGATAGCCACCCGAGCGCGCAGCACCCACGGCTTCGGCCGTCACGATCTCGAAGTTGAGCGCCGTCAAGCCGCCACCGATGCCGGCAAAGAAGCCGGCGATGATGAACGCGATGTAGCGCACGACCTGGGTGTTGTAGCCGACGAACTCGACACGTTCCGGGTTGTCACGCACGGCGTTGAGCATGCGGCCAAGCGGCGTGCGCGTCAGCATGAACATCAGGCCGGTGCAGATGAAGCAATACACCGCGATCAGGTAGTACACCTGGATCGCCGGGCCGAAGGTGATGCCGAACACCGGCTCCCCGATCACGCGATTGGCGCTGACGCCGCCCTCGCCACCGAAGAAGCCCGAGAACATCAGCGACATCGCGAACACCAGTTCGCCCACACCCAGCGTGATCATCGCGAAGGTGTTGGCCGATTTCTTGGTGGTCACCCAGCCGAGGATCGCGGCCACGCCGGCACCCGCCACGCCGCCCACGATGGGGATCAGGCTCACCGGGATCGGCAGCTTGCCGCCGCTGGCCAGGTTGAGCGCATGAATCGCGAAGAAGGCGCCGAGGCCGGTGTACACCGCGTGGCCGAAGCTCAGCATGCCGCCCTGGCCCAACAGCAGGTTGTAGCTGAGGCAGATGATGATCATGTAGCCCATCTGGGACAACACGGTCAGTGCAAGGCTGCTCTTGAAGATCAGCGGTGCCACGAGCAGCAGCAGCGCGAACCCGCTCCAGATGACGAGGCGGCCGATATTGAAGGGCTGAAATTGGAAATACTGTGTCTTGCTCATGTCAGCCCTCGCGCGTGCCCATCAAGCCTCTCGGGCGGAAGATCAGCATGAGCACCAGCAACGCGTACGGAAGGATGGGTGCCACCTGCGAGATCTTCAATTCGAGCAGCGCATAGCCAAAGGTGGAAGGTGTGACGTTCACGTTCAGTGAGCGCAGCGCGCCCAGCAGCGAGTGGTCCATCGCCACCGCGAAGGTCTGGAGGACGCCGATCAGGAGCGACGCCGCAAAGGCACCGGCGAGCGAACCCATGCCGCCGACCACCACCACCACGAAGATGATCGGGCCGACCGCTGCCGCCATGCCGGGCTCGGTGACGTAGGCGTTGCCGCCGATCACGCCCGCAAGGCCGGCCAGCGCAGCACCACCGCCGAACACCAGCAT
This sequence comes from Rhizobacter sp. J219, assembly GCF_024700055.1. Classification (GTDB taxonomy): domain Bacteria; phylum Pseudomonadota; class Gammaproteobacteria; order Burkholderiales; family Burkholderiaceae_C; genus Rhizobacter. The sequence goes on along the minus strand of NZ_JAJOND010000001.1, from coordinate 556,604 downwards.
GAACACACGCGGCACGTTGTGGCCCAGCGACTCCGACATCTCCGGGTGCGTCAGCGCCGACTGGATGATCAGGCCGATGCGCGTCTTCGCGAGCAGCAGCCAGATCGACACCAGCATCAGGAAGGCGACGAACATCATGAAGCCGCGGTACATCGGGAACTGCGTGCCGTACAGCGTGAAGAGCGGACCGTCGAGCGCTGCGGGCACCTTGTAGTCCACCGGCAGGCGGCCCCAGGTGAGTTGCACCAGCTCGAGCATCACGAACGAGAGGCCGAAGGTGATGAGCAGCTCTGGCACGTGGCCGAACTTGTGCACGCGGCGCAGACAGAAGCGCTCGAACGCCGCACCCAGCACGAAGGCGATCAGCGGCGCGATGAAAAGCGCCGGCCAGTAGCCCAGGTACTTCGACACGGAGAAAGCCGCGTAGGCGCCCAGCATGTAGAAGCTGGCATGGGCGAAATTGAGCACGCCCATCATGCTGAAGATCAGGGTCAGCCCTGAACTCAGCATGAACAGCAACAGCCCATAGCTGATGCCGTTCAGTAGCGATATGGTGAAGAACTCCATCGCGTCCTAAGGTCCAAAAGTGAGAGTGGAAAGCTCGTGAGCGCAGGCCCGAGAAGAGCAAGCGCAGCCGGCATACGTGCTGCAGTCGAACGCGGCAGCGTACTACGTGACGCAACGCCGCGCGGTCGCCGCCGAGACAGCAAGCACCTCGTCTGCCGCACCGCGCAAGCAGTTGCGCACCGTAGTTGATTTTCCGGAGAGCCGCGTTAGGGACTATCCCGCTGCAACGCACAAAAAGAGGCAAGCCCGCGAAGACTTGCCTCTTCTCAGAGAAGGCAGCGACGCAGCCTGCGTGGACTTTGTCAGCCCCGCGCAGGCTCGTGCGCCATCAGCTCGGACGCTTCATCTGGCAGGTGGTCGGGGTGCTGGCCACATAGGGCTCGAACACCTTCTCGGCGTGCCAGGTGTTGCCGGTGTTCTCGCGGTTCACCGGGTTCTTCTTGTCGACCTTGTTCCACGTGGCCAGGTACAGCGTCTGCTGCAGCTGGTGGTCGCTGGCGCGCATCTGCGCTTCGCCGGAGTGGATCTTGACCGACAGGCCTTCCATCGCCTTCGCCACCTTCACAGGATCGGTCGACTTGGCCTTGGCCATTGCGGCGCCGAGGGTCTTGTAGACCGAGATGGCGGTCGCGGTGCTGAAGTCTTCGCCCTTGAACTTGGCTTCGAAGCCTTTCATGATGTCCATCGGCTCGCCCGGCAGGTTCGGGTAGGACACGTAGACATAGCGCACCTTGCCCAGGCCGTAGTCACCGAGCGCCGTGGGCGAGCCGGTGGCACCGGCGTAGTAGGTGTACCAGTTGACCGTCAGGCCGGCGTCCTTGGCGGCCTTGAACAGCAGGGCCATGTCGTTGCCCCAGTTGCCGGTGATGACGGTGTCGGCGCCCGACTGCTTGATCTTGGCAACGTACGGCGCGAAGTCCTTCACCTGGGCAATCGGGTGCAGGTCTTCACCGACGATCTGAACGTCGGGGCGCTTGCGAGCCAGCGTTTCCTTGGCGAACTTGGCGACCTGGTGGCCGTGCGAATAGTTCTGGCCGATGATGTAGACCTTCTTGACGCTCTTGTCGTCCTTCATGTAGGTCGTCATCGCTTCCATCTTCATCGACGTGTCGGCGTCGAAGCGGAAGTGCCAGAAGCTGCACTTGCTGTTGGTGAGATCAGGGTCCACCGCGGCGTAGTTCAGCAGGACCAGTTCCTTGCCGGGGTTGCGCTCGTTGTGCTTGTTGATCGCGTCGATCAGGGCCATGGCCGGAGCCGAGCCGTTGCCTTGCACGATGTAGCGGATGCCCTGGTCGGTGGCGGCCTTCAGCACGCTCAGGCTTTCTTGAGCCGAACCCTTGTTGTCGAAGGGCACGACCTCGAACTTCACACCCGCCGGGTTGGCCTTGCCACTCTCACGCTCGGCCAGGTACTGGAAGGTGTGCAAGATGTTCGTACCGATGTTGGCCATCGGACCCGACAGCGGATCGATGAAGGCCAGCTTGACGGTCTCCCCGGCTTGCGCAAACGCGACGCTCGCATTGAGCGCCAGGGCCGCAGCCACCGACACGCCGAACATCTTCTTAGCGAATTTCATGACTTCTCCTTGGTGCACATAAAAACAAAACCCCATGAACATAACCGAATAGCCCCACTGAACGCTTCAAGGAATACCCGGAATCGCACGCGAGTGCAGAGCGTCTCCCGCTCTGCAGAACTGATGAATCAACCAGGGAGCCGATGGTCTTTGAACAACTCTCTCAGCTTGAGTTTCTGAATCTTGCCGGTCGCCGTATGAGGGATTTCGCTAACGAATGCGACGTCGTCAGGGATCTGCCACTTGGCGATGCGCCCTTCAAAGAAGCCCAGCAGTTCTTCGCGGCTGACCTCGGCCCCAGGCTTCTTCACCACCACCAGCAGCGGCCGCTCGTCCCACTTCGGATGCCGGCAGGCGATGGCCGCGGCCTCGTGCACCGCCGGGTGGGCCATCGCGATGTTTTCGAGGTCGATGGAGCTGATCCATTCACCGCCCGACTTGATGACGTCCTTGCTGCGGTCGGTGATCTGCATGAAGCCGTCGGCGTCGATGGTGGCCACGTCGCCGGTTGGGAACCACTCGAGCCCGTCGACCTTCACGAGCGGCGATTCCGCACGTTGGAAGTAGCTCGCGATGACCCACGGGCCGCGCACGACGAGGTTGCCTGACGCCTTGCCGTCCCACGGCAGCGGCTTGTTCTCGTCGTCGAGGATCAGCATGTCGACGCCGTAGACCACGCGCCCCTGCGTGAACTGCAGGCGCTCCTTGGCCTCCTTCCCGAGCGTGACGTGCTTGCCCTTGAGCTTGGCGAGCGTGCCCAGCGGCGACATCTCCGTCATGCCCCAGGCGTGGATCACCTCGACCCCGAACTCGTCTTGCAAGGTGCGCAGCATCGACGGCGGGCAGGCCGAACCGCCAATGACGGTGCGCTTGAAGGTGCTGAACTTGAGGTCGTTCTGCTTCACGTGGTTGATGAGGCCCAGCCACACCGTCGGCACGCCGGCACTGAAGGTCACCTTCTCGGCCTCGAAGAGCTCATGCAGCGACTTGCCATCGAGGTGCGGGCCGGGCATCACGAGCTTCGCGCCGACCAGCGGTGCGGAATACGGCAGGCCCCATGCGTTGACGTGGAACATCGGCACCACCGGCAAGATGGTGTCGGCCGCCGAGCAGCCCAGCGCATCGGGCAAGGCGCTGGCATAGGCATGCAGCAGCGTCGAGCGATGGCTGTACACGGCGCCCTTCGGGTTGCCGGTCGTGCCCGAGGTGTAGCAGATGCTCGAGGCGGTGCTCTCGTCGAATTCAGGCCATGCGTAGTTGCCGTCTTCGGCCTCCACCAGCTCTTCGTAGCACAGCAGGCCCGCCAGTCCCGTGCTCGCCGGCATGTGCGCGCGGTCGGTCATCAGCACGAAGTGCTTCACGCTCTTGAGCATCGGCGCGATCTTCTCCACCAGCGGCAGGAAGGTCAGGTCGAAGCACAGCATGCGGTCGCGGGCGTCTTCGGCGATCCAGACGATCTGCTCGGGGAAGAGCCGCGGGTTGATGGTGTGGCACACCAGCGCAGAGCCCGACGCGCCGTAATAGATCTCCAGGTGGCGATAGCCATTCCATGCGAGCGTGCCCACGCGGTCGCCGGGTGCGCACCCCAGTCGCGCGAAGGCCTGCGCGAGCTTGCGGGCGCGCAGCTCGCAATCCTTGTAGGTGTAGCGGTGGATGTCGCCTTCGGTTCGCTTGGAGACGATTTCGGTGTCGGCCGCGTGTCGTGCCGCGTGCTTGATGAGCGACGAGATCATCAGCGGCATTTCCATCATCTGGCCCATCAGGTGCGCCATGTCGTTTTCCTTCGAGATTGCTGCGATGCAACGGATCATAGGAATGGCGCTTCATGGCGATTTCTCATGTTTACCCCTAGAGAAATCGCAGCGAGACACGCTCGCTACACTGCCGTGATGGTTGAAGTTGTCGATGGCGCACCTGCGTCGCTTGTGCTTGAACGCCGCTGGGTGAATCGCTTTGCCACGCTGGGTGAGCGTTTCTACACACCCATGCAACCGCAAGGCCTGCCCGATCCGCATTGGGTCGCATGGAGCGATCGTTGCGCCGAACTGCTGGGCCTGCAGGACGAACGCGAGCAGCTGCTGCAGCCACTGAGCGGCAACGCACCGCTGCCGGGCATGGCGCCTCTGGCCAGCGTCTACAGCGGCCACCAGTTCGGCGTGTGGGCGGGGCAGCTCGGCGACGGCCGCGCACACCTGCTCGGCGAGCTCGACACGGCGAGCGGCCCGATGGAGATCCAGCTCAAGGGCGCCGGCCTCACGCCCTACTCGCGCATGGGCGATGGGCGCGCGGTGCTGCGCTCGTCGATCAGAGAATTCCTATGCTCCGAAGCGATGGCCGCGCTCGGCGTGCCGACCACACGCGCGCTGTGCATCACCGGCTCCGCGCTCCCCGTGCGCCGCGAAACCATCGAGACCGCGGCGGTGGTCACGCGCGTGGCGCCGAGCTTCATCCGTTTCGGGCACTTCGAGCATTTCACCCACACGGCCGAAGACACCGAAGCCCTGCGCCGGCTCGCCGACTTCGTCATCGCCAACCACTACCCTGAGTGCGCCACTTTGGCGCAGCCCTATGCGGCCTTGCTTGAAGCGGTGGCGCGCAAGACAGCCGAGTTGATGGCCTGGTGGCAGGCCGTCGGCTTCTGCCACGGGGTGATGAACACCGACAACATGTCGATCCTCGGGCTCACCATCGACTACGGGCCCTTCGGTTTTCTCGATGCCTTCGACCCCGGCCACGTCTGCAACCACTCCGACCACCAGGGCCGCTATGCCTACGCGCGGCAACCGAACGTCGGCTTCTGGAACCTGCATGCCCTGGCGCAAGGCCTGATGCCGCTGATCGACGACCCCGAGGCGGCGCTCGCCGCACTTGAGCCGTACAAGACCGTCTTCCCGCAGGCCCTCAAGACCCAGATGCGCGCCAAGCTGGGCCTGGCCACCGAGCAGGAAGACGACACCGCGCTGATCGACGGTTTGCTCAAGTGCATGGCCGCCGACCGTGCCGACTTCAGCATCACCTTCCGCCGGCTTGCGCACTTCAACTCAGCCGAAGGCGCGACCAACGACCGGGTGCGCGACATGTTCCTCGACCGCCCCGCCTTCGACGCCTGGGCGCAGGCCTACGCCGCTCGGCTGCGCGCCGAAGGCAGCGTCGACGCCGAACGTGCGCCGCGCATGAACCGCACCAACCCGAAATACATCTTGCGCAACCACCTGGCCGAAGTGGCCATCCGCGCCGCCCAGCAAGGTGACTTCAGCGAGACACACAAATTGCTGAAAGTTCTCGAACATCCCTACGACGAACAACCCGAGCATTCGGCGTACGCCGATTTCCCGCCCGAATGGGCGCAAGCCATCGAGGTGTCGTGTTCATCATGAGCAAGTACAAAGTTGAAAAGTCAGATGCAGAGTGGCGGGCCCAGCTCGACCCGATGCAATACGAAGTGGCACGCCACGCCGCCACCGAACGCGCCTTCACCGGCAAGTACTGGGACCACTTCGAGCGTGGCCAGTACAACTGCGTCGGTTGCGGCACGCCGCTGTTCAAGTCAGACACCAAGTTCGACGCCGGCTGCGGCTGGCCGAGCTACTGGGAGCCGATCAACAGCGAGGTCATCGAACGCGTGGTCGACAAGAGCCACGGCATGGTGCGCGTCGAGGTGCGCTGCAACAACTGCGGCTCGCACCTCGGCCACGTCTTCGAAGACGGCCCTGCTCCCACCGGTGACCGCTACTGCATCAATTCGGCGGCGATAGACTTCAAGCCCTCGACCTGAACGACGCGGCGCCCACGTGCCGACGCCCCGATGAAGCTTCTTCTCGATTTCCTCCCGCTGCTGCTCTTCTTCGGCACCTTCAAATTCGCCGAGGCGCACAAGGAATGGGCCGCGGCCTTCGCCAGCGATCACCTGGGCTTTCTCGTGTCGGGCGGTGTGGTCGGCGTCGAAGAAGCGCCTGTCCTGCTCGCCACGTTGGTGGTGATCGCCGCCACGCTGGTGCAGGTCGCGGTGCTCAAGCTCCGGGGCCGCAAGATCGACCTCATGCTCTGGATCACGCTCGCCCTGGTGGTGGTGCTGGGCGGCGCGACGGTCTGGTTCCACAACGCCACGTTCATCAAGTGGAAGCCGAGCGCCGCCTTCTGGGGCATGGGGCTCGCGCTCTGGGTGAGCCAGGCGATCTTCAAGAAGAACCTGCTGCAGTCGATGATCGGCGGCGAATTGAGCCTGCCCCCCACGGTGTGGCAGCGCCTCAACTTCGCCTGGGTTGCGTTCTTTGGTCTGATGGGCCTGCTCAACCTCTACGTGGCCTACAGCTTCAGCACCTCCACCTGGGCCACCTTCAAGGTCTTCGGCGTGTACGGGTTGATGATCGCCTTCACCGTCGCGCAGGTGGTCTACCTGAGCCGCTACCTGAAAGACGCGCCCGAGTCGGCGCCGGCGGCCGACAAGCAACCGTAAGACCGCGCACCACATGCCCGTCACCGCCTCGGAAATCGAGGCTGCATTGCGCGAGCAATTGCAGCCCGACGAACTCTCCATCACCGACGACAGCCACCTGCATGCCGGCCATGCGGGCGCACGCGAAGGCCGTCACTTCAGCGTGCGCATCGTCAGCAGCCGCTTCGCCGGCACGCCCCGTTTGAAGCGTCATCGCCTCGTATATGATGCCCTCCACTTTTTGATGCCACGCGGCATTCACGCCCTGGCGATCGACGCCCGCGCACCGGGTGAAGGTTGACAACGACAGGCGATCCCGAGAGACGCCGACCGCGCTCGCGCACGACGACACACCTCCCTTGTCTCCATTCCTCCGTTGAAAGGCATTCCGCCCATGAAGAAGCTGTCCCTTGCCGGCCGCGCCTCGCTGCTGGCCCTGTCCGCCGCGCTGCTGAGCCCGCTGGCCGCGCAGGCCCAGAACATCGCCATCGTCAACGGCAAGCCGGTGCCCAAGTCGCGCGCCGACGTGCTGCTGCAGCAGGCCACCCGCGGCGGCCAGCCCAAGACGCCTGAACTCGAAGCCCAGGTCAAGGACGAGATCGTGCTGCGCGAGATGTTCATGCAGGAAGCCGAGAAGCTCGGCCTCGCCCGCACGGCCGACTACAAGGCGCAGATGGAACTGGCCCGCCAGAGCATCATGATCCGCGAGCTGTTCAACGACTACAGCAAGAAGAACCCGGTCACCGACGCCGAGGTCAAGGCCGAGTACGAGAAGCACAAGGCCCAGGCCGGCGGCACCGAGTACCACGCCCGCCACATCCTGGTCGAGAAGGAAGAAGAGGCCAAGGCGCTGATCAAGGAGATCAAGGCCGGCGCCAAGTTCGACGAACTCGCCAAGAAGCACTCGAAGGACCAGGGCTCCGGCTCCAACGGCGGCGACCTCGACTGGGCCAACCCCAACTCCTACGTGCCCGAGTTCGGCCAGGCGCTGACCAAGCTCAAGAAGGGCGAGTTGACCGAGACGCCGGTGAAGACGCAGTACGGCTTCCACATCATCAAGCTGGAAGACACGCGCGAGGCCTCATTCCCGAGCCTCGACGAAGTCAAGCCGCGCATCCAGCAGGGCCTCGCCCAGCAGAAGCTCGCCAAGTACCGCGACGACATCAAGGCCAAGGCCAAGACCGACTACAAGTTCTCGCAGCAGAACTGAGCCTGCGGCACATGGCAGAAGGCGCTCCTCGGAGCGCCTTTTTGTTTCTCAGTCGGTGGCGAGGCGGCCGGCTTCGATCCTGAGCTGCCGGTCGCAGCGCGCGGCGATGCTGCGGTCGTGGGTGACGAGCACGAGCGTCGTGCCGGCCTCGCGGTTGGTTTCGAACATCAGCTCCATCACCCGCTCGCCGGTGGCGAAGTCGAGGCTGCCGGTGGGCTCGTCGGCCAGCAGCACGGCCGGCTTCACGACGAAGGCGCGTGCGAGCGCCACACGCTGCTGCTCGCCGCCCGAGAGCACCTTGGGGTAGTGCGTGAGCCGCTCGCCCAGGCCCACACGGTGCAGCATCTCCGTGGCTTGCATCCGCGCGTCAACCCGCCCCTGCAGCTCCAGCGGCAGCATCACGTTCTCGAGCGCCGTGAGGTTGCCCAGCAGCTGGAAGCTCTGGAAGACGAAGCCGAGCTTGGCAGCCCGCACCGCGGCGCGGGCATCTTCATCGAGTGCGAACAAATCGGTGCCGGCGAGGCGAACCGTTCCGCTCGTCGGCGTGTCCAAGCCCGCGACGATCGACAGCAGCGTGCTCTTGCCCGAGCCGCTCGCGCCGACGATCGCGGCCGATTGCCGCGGCGCCAGCGTGAAGTCGATGTCATGCAGTATCGTCAGCGGGCCGCTGACGTCCTGCACTTGCTTGGTGACGTGCTCGACGGCAATGATGGATTCGGACATGGATCGGAAGATGGACTCGATGAGACGCAGGTCGCTGCTGGCCCACTGTACCGCGCTTGCACTGATGAGCGCTGGCGCCGGGTTGCCCGCATGGGCCGCGAGCCGCCACACCATTCTCGTGGTGGGCGACAGCCTCTCGGCCGAATACGGACTTGAGCGGGGCAAGGGCTGGGTCGCGCTGCTGGAGAAGCAGCTCGCGCAAGACAAGCAGAGCGCCACCGTCGTCAACGCCAGCATCAGCGGCGACACCACCTCCGGCGGACGCTCGCGTCTGCCGGCGCTGCTCAAGCAGCATCGGCCCACGCTGGTGGTGATCGAACTCGGCGCCAACGACGCGCTGCGCGGACTGCCGCTTTCCATGACCCAGGACAACCTGCTCGCGATGGCACGCGCCGCCAAGGCCGCCGGCGCCAAGGTGCTGCTGGTGGGCATGCAGGTGCCGCCCAACTACGGCCGGCGCTACAGCGACGATTTCGCGGCCCTCTTCGGCACCGTCTCCAAGGCCGAGAACACCGCGCTCGTGCCCTTCCTGCTGAAGGGCGTGGCCGACGTGCCGAATGCCGAAACCTTGTTCCAGGCCGACCGCATCCACCCGAACGCCAAGGCCCACCCGACGATGCTCGCCAACGTGTGGGCGGGGCTGAAGCCGATGCTGCGCTGAGCCGCGGCCCCTCCCCAGCCCAACTTCAGGTCAACGGCTGCGCTCGCCGCGCTCGGGCCGTTCGCCGCCTCCGCGGTCTGGCCGCTCACGTTCCTCGCGCACACGCGGGATGTGGGCATCGCGCTGCGGTGGCTGTTGCACCACCGGCGGCCGCACCACTGGCGGCGGTGCCGTTTGCGGCAGCGGCGCCTGACGCATCACCGGTGGTTGCTGCGGCGGTGGCACGCTGAACTGCGGCGGCGGTTCCTGGCGGCGGCGCTCCTCGCGTGGCGGGCGCTCCTCGCGTGGCGGGCGGTCGTCGCGCGGCGGGCGATCATCACGTGGCGGTGCCACACGCTCCACATCACGCTGAGGTGGCAACGAGAACCCAGGCTGCTGCGGACGCCCTGGCGCGGGCTGCATCTGCGGCGGCGGCGCCATCCGCGGTGGCGCTTCGCGCTCCGCGCGCCGCTCCGGCGCATCGGTGCCGGGGCGTCCGATGAAGCCGGGTTGCGTCGGCTGTGCCGGTGTCGGGGCCGGCCGCACCATCGGCGGCGCATCGCGGCCACCACGGCCCACGTCACGACCGTTGCGTTCGTCGCGGTCATCGCGCCCGACCCGACCCTCTCGGCCTTCACGACCCTCCCGACCCTCGCGATCCGGCCCCCGCGCATCACGCTCCGGCGCACGCGGCGAGCTGATCACCGCCGGCGCCCGCGGGCCGCCCGCTTCCGCGTCGCGGCCAGGACCCGGCCTCGGCGCCCCCGGACGCGAGACACGCGGGTCCACCACCTGGCGCGGCGAGCCGGCCTCGAACCTCGGCGGCGCCACCACCGGCGCATCGGCCCGCGGCCGCTCGTTGCGCATCTCACGCCAGGTGCGCTCGTCGACCGGCCTGAAGGCCCGGCCCACGGGCTGGCGACGCTCCACCACCTGCGCGGGAACGACCGTCACAGCGCGCTGCATGTCGCGGTGTACGTAGCGTGTGTTGGCCACCACCTGGCCGGGGTTGTTGATGATGGTCGTCACGTTGGTCACGTTCGTCACGTGGGTCACGTTCACGTTCTGCACATAACGCGGACTCACCCGATAGCCCGGCACGAAGACCTCGCGCGGCCCGAGCGGGAACCAGCCCACCGTGGGCGCTCCGCCCACGCGCACCGTCACGTTGACCCCCGGCCGTCCGACCCAGGCCACGAGCGCCGGCGCGTACACGGGCCTGGCCACATAACGGCCTGGTGCCCAGCACCACGCGTTGCGATACCAGACCCAGCGGCCATAGTGGAACGGCGCAAAACCCCAGGGCGCATCATCGACCCAGGTCCAGCCCCAGGGGCTGATCCATGCCCAGTGGCCCATGCGATAAGGCGCCCAGCCGGCGACCACCGTGCGCGGGATCCAGATCGCGCCGTATTCGGTCTGCGGCTCCCAGCGGCCGTAGCGGTCGAGGTCTTCCACACCGGTCATCTCGGGTGACACGTAGCGGGCCGACACGCTGCGCTCGTCGCGCGAGTTCTCGGCCGCGACCCAGTTCGAGAAGTCGTCTCGCCGGGGGTCGGTGATCGAGTACTGCGGCACGCCGCGCTCTTTCCAGAACTCCACGCGCTGGCCCTGCTGCACTGCCAGCGCCGTGCCATCGGCTTCATAGCGGGCCTGCCCGCTGGTCACGGTAACGCTGCTGTTGTCGTCGCTGCGGTCGAAGCGGTACTGGCCCGAGCGTTCGGTGACGAAGCGCCCTTCGTTCGTGCTCAGGCTGAATTCATCGGCCGCCTCTCGGGTGCGCAGCCGAGCGGCGACGCTGCCGCTGTGCAGGTGCAGGCTCACGCTGTCGTCGTCAAGACGCTGCACTTCCACCTCGGTGTTGGGCCCGACGTGCAGCACCGTCGAGCCGATGCGCACTTCGGCGCGGCCATCGGCTTCGGTCGACAGCCGATCGCCCGTGGTCACCGGCCGGTTGCGCACGGCGTCGATCCATTCGTTGCTGTCGGTGGCGTAGATCCACACCTGGCCTTTGGTTTCGGCGATCCGGCCGGCGCGGCCGGGTGGGTCGGCTTCGGCTGCCCGGATGGGCAAGGCCAGCAGGCTCAGCAGTGCCAGGCCGAACCAGACGGCGAGCCAATGGGGCCACGCCAGCGTGTGGCGAGGAGACGCAAGGGGAGTCGGTTTCATGGGCATGTCTCGCATTCGAGCGCTGTCAACAGCCGCGGTTCCGGTTCAACGCACCGGAAGCGGGCCGCGCTGACCACAGAAACGTTTCTTCGCAATCGACAAGCGCCCGCAGCGCCCGATCAATCGTCGTCGGCCGGGTCCAGCTCGGGAAACAGCACGCTCGTGAACCCGAAGCGGCTGAAATCGCGCACCCGCATCGGGTAAAGCTTACCGATGAGGTGGTCGCACTCGTGCTGCACGACACGCGCGTGGAAGCCTTCGGCCTCGCGGTCGATGCGCTCGCCGCGCGGGCCGAAGCCGGTGTAGCGGATGCGCGCGAATCGCGGCACCACGCCACGCAGGCCGGGCACCGAGAGGCAGCCCTCCCAGCCCTCTTCCTCGTCGTCGGACAAGGGCGTGATCTGCGGGTTGAGCAGCACCGTCTCGGGCACGGGCGGCGCGTCGGGGTAACGGTCGTTCTTCTTGAAGCCGAAGATCACGAGCGCCAGGTCCACGCCGATCTGCGGCGCGGCCAGCCCGGCGCCATTGGCGGCGTGCATGGTGTCGAACATGTCGGCGATGAGTGCATGCAGCTCGGGCGTGTTGAACTTCTGCACCGGCTTGGCGACGCGCAGGAGCCGCGGGTCGCCCATCTTCAGGATGTCTCGTATGGCCATGCCCCGATTCTGGTTCAGGTCGGAGAACACACGAAGCTTGAGGCCACCAGCGGGTTGCCCCCGATGTAGCGCGCGAAGGTCGGAAAACGGCACAGCGGCCGGGTCATGCTGATCTGCCCGCTGGTGTTCAACGCGAAGACGGACAGGTTGCGCGACGATGGTCGCGCGCCGGTCTCGACCCACTGCACGGTGGCGTCGAAGTAGTCGAGGTAGAACGCCCCCACCCCGCCACCGCAGTGCTGCACGCCCGGCAGGAGGAAAAGCTCCATGTTCGCGTCGCGCACGGCGTCGCCGCCCGACATGACGCCCGCCTCCACGAAGTACTTCACCGAACTCTTGTAGCTGATGGCCCAGTCATGCGTGCCGTGCGCCAGCACGAGTTTGCGGCCCTGCGCGAAGAAGGTGGTGAGGTTGGGCGAGGCATCGAGCGTGGCCGCCGCCGCAGCGATCTGCGGCTGGAAGTTCGCGGGCGAGAAGTTCGCGAGCGTGTTGTAGCCCGGGTTGCTGGTGAGCCAGTAGCGCACCAGGCCGTCGGCGAAGGTGAATTGGTCACCGAGCGGCCGGGTGGGCGGGTTGCCGATCCAGGTGGGCCAGCCGATGTCTTCGCCGCCGGGGCTCCAGCCGGGGTAGATGAGCGTGCCGCCGGGCGAGCGGTATTCCGAATAGATCGTGCGGGCCGTCGCCACCTGCGGTGCGGTGAGGCAGCTGTCGTTGTCGGCGCCGGTGCATTGCAAAGAGCCCGGGTCAAAGTTGCAGGCCCAGGGCTGGCCGACGATGCCGTCTTGCAGGCCGTCGTTGGCATCGCAGCGTGCGACCACGGCGTTGGCGATGGTGCGGGCCTTCGCCGCGTTGATGGCGGCCCCCGGCGCGCTGTAGGCCTGCGCGTTGCGGATGAACGCCTGGAACAGCTCGGTGAAGCTCACCGCCGGCATGATCGCGAGGATGCCGTCGTAGTCGCCCGGATAGCGGCTGGCGGCGATCAGCGCTTCGCGCCCACCGTTCGAGCAGCCCTGGAAATAGTGACGCTGTGCGTCGCGGCCGTAGCGCCGGCGCACCAGCTCTTTCGCCACGCCGAGCGTGGTGTGCGCCGAGAGGTAGCCGAAGTCGTTTTTTGCCTGCGTGTTGTTGAGCGCCCACGAAGCATCGAGCGGGTCGCCCACGTGGCCGCCATTCGACGCCACCCGCACATACGACGAGATCGAGGGCTGGGGCACGAGCTGCAGCACGCCGTCCCAGCCGCCGCCGCCGTTCTGCACCAGCTTGTTGTTCCACTGCGTGGGCAGGTGCACTTCGAAGTTGAAGCCCGGCCGCACCGAGCCTTCGACGCGGCAGTATTCGCCAATGCCGCCGCTTGCGGCCACCGTGGTGGCGCGCTGGATGGTGGCGCCGGCGATGGTCTGCCCGGCGAGGCTGGTGCAGGGGTTGGTGTTGGGGGCAGCCGAAGTCTCGCCGCCGCCGCACGCGGCAAGGCCGATCGTGAGCAACGTGGGCGCGACGATGCGCATGGCGGGGTGGCGGGTGTGCTTCATCTTCATGGCGTCCTTCCCTGGCTGTTGGGCCGCACGGCTTTGCGACATTCTGCGGCTGTGTTAGCTTTCGGCCCCTGCCGGCGCCCGCCGGCTTTGCAACCGGCTGTACGGTGAGAGCTTTTCTTCGTTCATGGCGAGTCTTCTGGCTGGCGCTGGCCCTGGTGGCGGCGCCGCAGCTCTCGTATTTGCACGCGCTCTCACACCATGCCTCGGCGGGCGCTCGCCAGTCCGCCGAACACGAGCGCCAGCAGGCGCCCGACAAGGTTTGCGAGATCTGCCTGACCCTGGCCCATCTGGGCCATGCCGTCGCCACCCAGCAGGGGTGGTCGGTGATGGTCGCCGGGCCTGTCGTGCCCGTCGCCGCCACCGTCACGTCGATCGCCAACCGCGCGCCGGCGCACTTCCAGGCCCGCGCACCGCCCACGTTCCTGTGAACTGAACTCCGGCTTGCACCGCAAGCCCCAGGCCGCCCGCCGAGGGCGGAGCCTTTCCCATTCAGACACAGGATCCATTTCATGTTCGCTTTCCGCACCGCGGTCGCAGGCGCCTGCCTGGCCGTGTCCGTTCCTTCGTTCGTGGCCGCCCAGCAAACCACGCCTGCGCCGACGCCGACGCCCGCCTCCGCCTTCAACCCGGCGATCTCGCTCATCCTCAACGGCACCTACGCCCACCTCTCGCGCGACCCTGAGACCTACCGCTTCCAGGGCTTCATCCCGAGCGGCGGCGAGATTGGCCCGGGCGGACGCAGCTTCCAGCTCGGCGAATCGGAGCTGACCCTCAGCGCCGCCATCGACCCCACCTTCAACGGTCGCTTCACCGCCGCCGTGACGCCAGAGAACGAGGTCGAGGTGGAAGAAGCCTGGTTCGAGCGCACCGGCCTCTTCAACGGCGCCACGCTCAAGGGCGGCCGTTTCCTATCGGCCATCGGCTACCTGAACGGGCTGCACGCCCACACCTGGGACTTCAGTGACGCACCGCTCGCCTACCAGGCCTTCTTCGGCGGTGCGTTGAAGAACGATGGCCTGCAGTTGCGCTGGCTCGCGCCAACCGACCGCTTCATCGCACTCGGTGCCGAAGTCGGCGCCGGCCGCACATTCCCCGGCAGCGACACTTCGCGCAACGGCGCCGGCGTGGTGGCGCTCACGGCCCACGTGGGCGACGACCTGGGCGCCAGCTCGAGCTGGCGCGCCGGCGTGTCGTGGCTGCGCCACCGCGCCACCGAACGCAGCTTCGACGACAGCGACAGCCTGGGCACCGCAGTCACCAACAGCTTCACCGGCCGCAGCACGACCTGGGTGCTCGATGCGGTCTACAAGTGGGCCCCGCAAGGCAACGCCACCGGCCGCAACCTGAAGCTGCAGGGCGAATACTTCCGCCGCACCGAAAAAGGCATGCTCGACTTCGACACCACCTCGCAGGCCGGCGGCCCCTTGAGCGACAGCTACCGCAACACGCAAAGCGGCTGGTATGCGCAGGCGGTCTACCAGTTCATGCCGCGCTGGCGCGTGGGCACGCGATATGACCGGCTTGACGCGGGCACTGCACGCATCGGCCTCGTCGACAACGGCACCCTCACCGCGGCCGACTTCCCTGCGCTCGCCAAGGCCAAGCCCGAGCGCAGCACCGTGATGCTCGACTACGCGCCGACCGAGTTCAGCCGCGTGAGGCTGCAGTTCGCCGCCGACCGCAGCCGGGGTGACGGTACGGATCGCCAGATCTTCCTGCAGTACATCATGAGCCTCGGGGCCCACGGTGCGCATTCGTTCTAAGGGGGCCGCATGAGGATTCGACACCTCCTGTGCGCGTTGCTGGCCTGCGCGGGCCTGCAGGCGCACGCGGCCCTCAAGGTCGTGGCCTGCGAACCCGAGTGGGCCGCCCTCGCCACCGAGCTTGGCGGCGACAAGCTTCAGGCCTCGTCGGCCACGACGGCGCTGCAGGACCCGCACCGCATCGAAGCGCGCCCGAGCCTCATCGCCCGGGTGCGCAACGCCGACCTGCTCGTCTGTACCGGCATGGAGCTGGAAGTCGGCTGGCTGCCGGTGCTGCTGCAGCAGTCGGGCAATGCCCGGGTCGCGCCGGGCTCGGCGGGTTTCTTCGAGGCGGGCAAGTACGTCACCGCCCTCGACGTGCCCACGCGTGTGGACCGCAGCCAAGGCGACGTGCACACCTCCGGCAACCCGCACATCCAGCTCGACCCTCGCAACATCGCGCTCGTCGCCAAGGCCCTCGCCGAACGCCTGGCGCAGCTCGATGCGGCAAACGCGCGTGTCTACCAGGAGCGGCACGCCGCCTTCGCCGCGCGCTGGGCTGAGGCGCAACGCCGTTGGGAGCAGCAGGCCGCTCCGCTCAAGGGGCTCAACGTGGTGGTGCACCACAAGAACATGGGCTACCTGTGGCAATGGCTGGGCATGCGCGAAATCGGCACGCTGGAGCCGAAGCCAGGCCTGGAGCCGAGTGCGGGCCACCTCGGCGCGCTCAAGGCGCAGCTCGCCAAGCAGCCGGCCAGGCTCGTGGTGCGCGCGGCCTACCAGGACCCGCGCGCCTCGCAGTGGCTGTCCGAGCAAGCGCGCATCCCGGCGGTCGCACTGCCCTTCACCGTGGGCGGCAACGAGCAGGCGAAGGACTTGTTCGGCCTCTTCGACAGCACGCTCTCCCTGCTGCTGACCGCCGCACGATGACGCTCGACCTCGCCATCCTCCTGGCCCCGTTCGTGGCAGGCTTGCTGGTGCTGGCCACCCACGTGCCGCTCGGCGCGCAGGTGCTCAAGCGAGGCATCGTCTTCATCGACCTCGCCATCGCGCAGATCGCAGCGCTTGGCGTGATCGTGGCGGGCCTGCTCGACGTGGCGCCGGGCGGATGGCAGGTGCAACTCGCGGCCGCCGCGGCGGCGGTCGCCGGTGCCTTGCTGCTGACCTGGACGGAGCGGCGCTGGCCCGAGGTGCAGGAAGCGCAGATCGGCGTGCTGTTCGTGCTGGCGGCGACCGCGGGCATCCTGCTGCTGGCGAAAAACCCGCACGGCGGCGAACACCTGCGCGACCTGCTGGCCGGGCAGATCCTGTGGGTGGGCTTCGGGCAGCTGTGGGTGCCGGCGATCCTCACCGCGCTCATCCTCGCGCTGTGGTTCGGCTGGCGCGAGCGGTTGCAGCGGCTGGGCTTCTACCTGCTGTTCGCGCTGGCCGTGACCGTCTCGGTGCAGCTTGTGGGCGTGTACCTGGTGTTCGCCAGCCTCATCGTTCCGGCACTCGGGGTGCGCCAGCATGCCGAGCGGCACCGCCTGCCGCTCGCCTATGCGATCGGCATCGGCGGCTACGCACTCGGGCTCGTGCTGTCATCGGTATTCGACCTGCCGAGCGGTGCGTTGATCGTGTGGTGCCTGGCGGTGCTGGCGGTGATTGCGCACGCCCTGTCGCCACCGCGATCAGGACGCTGAGGCCAGCAGCCCCCGCAGCGCGGCTTCGTCGATCACCTCGACGCCCAGCTCGCGCGCCTTGTCGAGCTTGCTGCCCGCCTCTTCGCCGGCGACGACGTAGGTCGTCTTCTTCGACACCGAACCCGAGACCTTGCCGCCGGCGGCTTCGATCATCTCTTTGGCTTCGTCGCGCGAGAGCGAGGGCAGCGTGCCGGTGAGCACGAAGATCTTGCCGGCGAGCGGCTTGGGGCTCAGGTCGCCGGCGCCTTCCTTTTCTTCCCAGCTCACACCGACGGCTTTCAGGCGCTCGACCACCTCGCGGTTGTGGTCCTGACGGAAGAAGGTGTGGATGCTCTCGGCCACGATGGGCCCGACGTCGGGCACTTCGAGCAGTTGCTCCACGCTCGCATCCATGATGAGGTCGAGCTTGCCGAAATGCTTGGCCAGGTCCTTCGCAGTCGTCTCGCCAACCTGGCGGATACCGAGCGAATAGAGAAAGCGCGCGAGCGTCGTCTTCTTGCTCTTCTCAAGCCCCGCCAGCAGGTTCTGTGCGCTCTTCTCGCCCATGCGCTCCAGCGCGGTGAGCTTGGCCAGGCCCAGCGTGTACAGCTCGGGCAGCGTGCGCACCAGGCCTTCGTCGATCAGCTGGTCGACCAGCTTGTCGCCCAGGCCCTCTACGTCCATCGCACGGCGGCCGGCGAAATGCAGGATGGCCTGCTTGCGCTGCGCCGGGCAGAAAAGCCCGCCGCTGCAGCGCCAGTCGGCACCGCCCTCTTCGCGTGTGATGTCGCTGCCGCAGACCGGGCACTTGCCGCCGAGACGCTTGTAGAGGTCGAAGGGCTCGCCGACGCTGGCCGGGCGCTTGTCCAGCACCACGCCCACCACCTCGGGGATCACGTCGCCGGCGCGGCGCACGATCACGGTGTCGCCGATTCGCACGTCCTTGCGACGCGTTTCGTCTTCGTTGTGCAGCGTCGCGTTGCTCACCGTCGTGCCGCCCACGAACACAGGCTCCAGCTTGGCGACGGGGGTGAGCTTGCCGGTGCGCCCGACCTGGATGTCGATGTCGCGCACGATCGTCATCTGTTCCTGCGCCGGGTACTTGTGCGCCACCGCCCAGCGCGGCTCGCGCGACACGAAACCAAGCTTCTTCTGCAGCTCGCGCGAGTTGACCTTGTAGACGATGCCGTCGATGTCGAAGGGCAGGCTGTCGCGCTTCTCGCGGATCTTCTGGTGGAAGGCGACCAGGCCTTCTGCGCCCTGCACCACCACGCGCTCGTTGCTGACCGGCAGGCCGAAACGCTGCAGCGCGTCGAGCATCTGGCTGTGCGTGGGCGGCACTTCCCAGCCCTGCACGTCGCCGAGGCCGTAGGCGAAGAAGCTCAGCGGCTTCTTCGCCGCCGCGGCCGAGTCGAGCTGCCGCACCGCACCCGCGGCCGCGTTGCGCGGGTTAACGAAGGTCTTTTCGTTCTTCGCGCCTTTGGCGATCAGCTCGCGCTGGCGTTCGTTGAGCTTCTCGAACTGCTCGCGGCTCATGTAGACCTCGCCGCGCACTTCGAGCACCGGCGCGTCGACACCATTCAGCCGCAGCGGGATCTGCCCGATGGTGCGGATGTTGTGCGTGACGTCTTCGCCCTTCTCGCCGTCACCGCGCGTGGCCGCCTGCACCAGCACGCCATGCTCGTAGCGCAGGTTGATCGCGAGCCCGTCGAACTTGAGTTCGGCGGCGTACTCGACCGGCGGGTCGGCATCAGTGAGCTTGAGTTCACGCCGCACACGGGCGTCGAAGGCGACGGCGCCGGTCGATTCGGTGTCGGTCTCGGTGCGGATGCTGAGCATCGGCACGGTGTGGAAGACCGGGGTCAGGCCATCGAGTACCTGGCCGATCACGCGCTGCGTGGGCGAATCGGCCGTCAGCAGTTCGGGGTGCGCGGCTTCGATGGCCTGCAGCTCCTGGAACAGGCGGTCGTACTCGGCGTCCGGGATCTCCGGGTCGTCGAGCACGTAGTAGCGGTGGGCGTGGTGGTGGAGCTGGGCGCGCAGGGTTTCGGCACGAGAGCGGGTCGGATCGTCAGCGGGCGAAGTCATGCGCGGATTTTGCGGCAAGCGTCGCCGCCGGCAGCAAGACCCGCACGTCGGTGCCGGGGTCGGCCGGGGCCACCTGCAGCTCGGCCCCGATGGCGGCAGCGCGCTCGCGCATGGAGCGCAAGCCTCGCCCTTGGTCCCTGGCGCCGATCTCGCCGAGACCGCGGCCATCGTCACGCAGGCTGAGCACGATCTGGCCCTGCTCATGGCGCGCGCTCAGCGTGAGGCAGCTCGCTGCAGCATGCTGCAGGCAGTTGGAGATGGCCTCCAGCAATAGAAACTGCAGATGACGCATCGCCTCGTCGTGCCCGCCGGGCCAGGTGGGCAAGGCCTCGACCTGCCAGCCGAGCGCCACGCCCGCACTTTCGATGCGCGGTTGCAGCCGGTAGCGCAGGCTCGCGAGCAAGGCGTTGACATCGCCCGGCGGCAGGCTCATCGCGTCGATGCTGAGCTTCAGGTGCTCCATCGATTCGCGCAGGGTGCGCGCCACCTCCTCGGGTGGGGCCCGCCCACCTTCGAGCTGGCGCATCGCGGTCGCCAGGTGCGCGCCCACGCCATCGTGCATGTCACGCAGGATGCGCTCTCGCTCGGCCAGCACCGCGCGAGACCGCTCCACCTCGGCCAGGCGCGCGAACGATTCGCGCAGCTCGTGCTCCTTGCGCACCACCCGCTCAGACAGCGAGCGGTTGAGCTGCAGCACCTCGCGCCGTGCCTGCCGGAAGCGCATGCTGACGATCCACATGACGGTCGCGCCGACCAGCGTGGCCACGTACTTGATCCAGGCCGATTCGTCGTAGAGACCGGCGCTCCAGCGCGCCGCCACCATGTCGCGCACGCCGGCCAGCACGCAGGCGAGGATCGCCAGCAGGAAGAGCACCCGCTCCGAGGTCGGCTCGGCCAGGGTGCGACGCAGCAGGCCGGCCATGATGACCGTCCACAACATGAAGTGCCCGATCTGGAAAGCGACCAGCGGCAGGGATGAACGCAGCAGCATCGCCACCACCACCAGCACCGGCACGCTCGCAATCAGCGAGAGCAGCGCGATGCGCTCGGCGCGCGGCCGCGGGCCATACACCTGCTCGGCCACTGCGAAGAGCGACCATGACCACAGCGCCCGCGACATCAGCACCGTCAAGCCCCACCACGGCCAGGGCAGCGGCGCGGCCTCGATCACAGTGTCGGCCACGGCCACCGCCCACAGCGCTTCGCCCAGGCCGGCCCACGCGTAGAGCGGGTCGCGCTGCTGCCACCACAGGAGCGCACAGAAGGCCGCCACGAGCAGGCTGAACACCGCCGCAGCCTGCGGCAGGTTGACCCGTACCAGCTCCGAGCGCGCCACCTCCGGCGCCAGCGCCCGCGCCGGCCCCACCTGCAGCACCGAAAGGCCCGAGCGCCGGCCGGCGTCCACCCGCAGGCTCAGGTGCAGCTCGTTGCGCGGCTGCAGCAGTGACGCCGGGAACTGCAGCGCGACCGGCTGCTTGGCCGACCAGCGGTCGCCGCGTTTGTCCATCACACCGGCTTGGGCGAGCAAGGTCCCGTTGAGGCGCACCTCGTACGCCGAACCCAGCCGCGGGATGTAGAGCGTGAAAGGCTCGTGGCGACCTTGCCAGGCGGGTGGGCTGTCGAAGGCGAGGTGCAGCTCGGCACGCCCGCTGTCCCCCACGTATGCCACATCCCAGTGCAAGGGCAGCGACACGGTGCCGCGTGCCTGCGGGCTACCACCAGCGGGAATGAAGGTGAGCACGGCGCGGTCCAGGGTCACGACCGGCTCCTGCGCGGCCAGCGGCCCGCACACCCAGAGCAGCAGTGCGGTCGCGATCGACGCCAGCGCACGGCCGCCCATCACGCCCCCGGCTTCATGCTGCTCAGGAGCCCCATCCGGCTGGCCTCGAACACCGCTTCGCTGCGCGAATGCACCGCGAGCTTGGCGTAGAGGTTCTTGATGTGCGTCTGCACCGTGTGCATGGTGACGCCGGTGAGTCGCGCGATCTCGGCATACGCGTAGCCACGCGAAATCAGCTCCAGCACCTCCGACTCGCGCGGCGACAGCACCACGCCGTGCGCCAGGCTGGCCGCGGGTGCGGGCGCCGGGTCGGCGGCACGCCGGCGCAGCCGCTCCAGCAGCTTGCGCGCGATCATCGGCGAGATCGGCGATGCGCCGTGCTTCACGTCGAGGATGACCTGGGCCACATCGTCGGGCCGCGAATCCTTGTGGATGTAGCCCACGGCGCCGGCCTCCACGCAGGCGAGCACGCTGTCCTCGTCGCCGAAGACCGAGACCACCAGCACCTCGCAGGCCGGCTGCCGCTCGGCCAGCTCGCGCATCAGGGTGATGCCGTGGCCATCGGGCAGCGCAAGGTCGGTCAGCAACACGTCGGCGGTGTGCTCGGCAAACCAGGCGCGTGCTTCGGCCAGCGTCTCGAACGAGGCCTCCAGCAGCAACTGCGGATGCGCGCGGACGCAGTCCTCGAAGAAGCGGCGTGTGCGGGCGTCGTCTTCCAGCAGCGCCACGCGCCAGGCGGGCTCAGGCATGCGCGGGCTCCCCTCGCGGTCGATGTCACCACCAGCTTAGCGCGATGGCGCGGCGCCATCCCCCTAACTTTGCAGCCCCCCAGATGTTCATGGGAGGGTCGTCAACGAGGCCGGCGCCTACCGTTCGACCATCTCGAACGACGGACACAGAGGCTCCCATGACGCCGCACCAGCTCTGCATCTGCCTGCTCCTGGGCGCCGCCGCGGGCCTCACCGGCTGCGGCGGAGGTGGCCGCAACGAAGGCATCGTGCCGCTGCTGGTGGCGCTGATCCGCGCCGATTTCACGCCCCGATCGGTGAGCGTGCCGAACGGCGGCGCGGCGAGCGCCCAGCTCTCCATCCGCTGCGACCGCGACGGCCTGCGCACACCCTTCGGCACCCTGGAGCTGCGCGTCAAGCTCGACCCCGATCAGCACCTGCCGGCCGGCGTGCAGGCCACCACGTCGCCGGCCCCGACCCGGGTCGACAGCGACGGCTTCATGCGCTACGACTGCACCGCCGACACACCCGACCCGCTGGTGAAACAGCTGATGCTCGATGTGACCGTCACCGCTGCGGCCGGCACGCCCGGGGGGCCTCTGGCCCTGCAGGCCTACGTCGAGATCGAACCGCTCGCCGTGGGCGAACCGAGCCGCGACGCCACCCTGGCCACGCTCGACCTCGGTGTGGCCGCCCCACCGCCGGGCTACGGCGTGAACCTGCTCGCCAACCCGGCCTTCAGCGAGGCCGTGGGCAACGGCACGGTCCCGACTGCAGCGGGCAACTGGACCGGCGACAGCGCCAGCGTGGTGCCGGCGGAGCAAGGCATCTCGCCGCGCAGCGGGCCGACCATGCTCAGGTTTCTGTCCACCGGCAACACCGGGGCGGCCAGCGCGCTGCAGTCCAGCCAGCAATGGCAGCTGATCGACGTGAGCGAACTCGCTGCCGACATCGCCGCCGGCCGCGTGCGCGCCGATGCCGGAGCGTGGTTCAACCGCGTGCCCGGCACGGAAACGACCGACCGGCGCTTCGACCTGCGGGTGATCGCCTTCGATGGAGACGCCTCGACAGTTCCGGCGCGCTACGGCAGCTCGGCCTGGCTCGCGATCCAGGCGGCCAGCGTGACCACCGCCGGCAACCAGTGGCAGGAGGCGCAGACGAGCCTCGTGCTCCCACCCGGCACCACCTGGCTGCTGGTCGAGGTCTACGCGTTTGAAGACGTGCTCAACGATGCCACGGGCGCCGAGTTCAGCGGTCACTACGCCGATGACGCCTCGCTCGTGCTGAGGCTGCAGCCATGAACGCTCGGCTCGCCCTCATGGTGTGCGCCCTGATCTCGGCCTGCGGCGGAGGGGGCGGAGGGGGTGGAGGCGGCGGCGGGGGCGCCGCGCTGCAAGACGAGATCGCGCGAGTGTTCCCATTCGTGCCCAACCAGCCGCTCGACATGCTCTACCAGTGCGCCCGCAGCAACTCGCGCCTGACCTACTACTTCGGCCTCGCCCCCGACGGCAGTTTCATCGCCTTCTTCGAGACCGACACCCAGCAACAGGTGAGCTTCACCGGCCGCTACACGCACACGGGCGGTGCGATCCGCCTCGTGAGCGACCCCAACCCCGCGCTGATGCTCGACGAGACCAGCACCCGCATCGTCCCTCACCTCGGTCTCGCGGCCGAGTTCGAGACGGCGATCATGCGCTGCGGCGCGGTGGCGCACGGCTACAACGACGCGGCGACCACCGGCTACAAGTCCTATCGCTGCCCGCTCATCAACCGCGGGCCGCAGAGCGCGGAAGAAAACGCCTTCGAGTTCGACGATTCGTCGAGCCCTTTCAACGTGCAATTCCGCGGGGGCATCTTTCGCCAGCGTGACGTCGACGTGTTCCTCGCACCGACCGGCCCGGTGGTGTGGCGCGGATACGGCATCTACCGCCGCGTGGGCAACACCTTCTACGCCGACTTCGGCAACCAGTTCCCCGACCACAACCTGCTCAAGGGCACGTTTGCGAACACGGATCAGCAGGTGAGCGTGGAGCAGCTGGAGCCGGCGGCAGGGGCGTGCAACCGGCGGTGACGCTCAGCTGAAGAGACGGCGCGCCACCATCGAGCCGGCGGCGATGTCTCTCGCCTCCAGCGCTTCATACAACTTGCCCAGCTCGGCACCGATGGCTGCAAAGCCTTGCGGGCTCAGCGGCTGCCCGTTGTCATCGACGATCGCCGCGTCCATGCCCAGCGACAGCGCCTGAGCACTCGCCTGCCAGGCGATGAAGGGCTCGGCCTTCGCGTCGGTCTGCGGCACGTCGAAACTCAGGGTCACGTCGCGCACCGCCGCCTGGTTGGGATCGTCGGCGAGCGCCGCCTGTGGGTCGAAGGTCAGCGTGAGGATGGGCGGTGCGCCCTCTTCCGCCGCCGGCATCACCAGGCGGCCGGGCACCATGCCGGGCACGAAGCCGTGGCGGGCGGCGTGCTGCTGGATGTAGCCCACGCTCCAGGCGACCGAGCGGGCCTGCAGGTGCACGGCGAGCTGCGCGTCGTGCTGACCGGCGAAGGCGTCGAGCCCTTGGCCCGCGCGGCGGCATCGAGCATGTCGGGAAAGTCGGCCATGGCGCCGATCGCATCGGCCATCGGCTGTATCTTCTGCACGAATTCGGAGTACTCGATCTCGTTCAACGCGCCGGTGCGGTTGGCGAGTTGCACGCCGGCCTGCAACTCGCCGTAGTGGCGGCCGGGCAGCGGTGCTTCCCATTCGCCCGTCTCGGTGTTCAGGCCTTCGATCAGGAAAGGTTTGCTGCCGGCGCGGCGGGTGGTGGGCTGGTGGGCCAGCACGAGTTCACCGGTGACGGGGGATTCGAGGGTCAGCGTCGCGATCGCATCGACCAGCGCGTCGATGCGCTGGGGCGCACGGCGCACCGTGGGCAGCGGCCGCGGCGAGGCGGGTGGGCTGTCGAGAGTGATGGGCGCTGTGTCGAGCACAGCGGCCGGCTCTGCCGGCAGATCGCCCAGCACCGGCTCGATCGGATCACGCGGCTCCACGCGCTCACGCGGCTCGGTGGCCGGTTGTTCGGCGCGCTTCGGGCCCGCCTTGCGGGCCTGCCACGCACCATGCGCCACCACGCCAGCCAGCACCACACCCCCGAGGCCGGCCAGCGCGATGGTCAGGCTGTTCATGGGATCAGGCCGCTTCCGCCATGCTGACGGCCGATTCCATGTCGACCGCCACGATGCGCGAGACGCCCTGCTCCTGCATGGTCACGCCGATCAGCTGCTCGGCCATCTCCATCGCGATCTTGTTGTGGCTGATGAAGAGGAACTGCGTGCCGCTGCTCATCTCCTTCACGAGCTTGGCGTAGCGCTCGGTGTTGGCGTCGTCGAGCGGCGCGTCCACCTCGTCCAGCAAGCAGAACGGGGCCGGGTTGAGCTGGAAGATCGCGAACACGAGGGCGATGGCGGTGAGCGCCTTCTCGCCGCCCGAGAGCAGGTGAATGGTGCTGTTCTTCTTGCCCGGGGGCTGGGCCATCACCTGCACGCCGGCATCCAGGATCTCGTCGCCCGTCATCACGAGCTTGGCCTGGCCGCCACCGAAGAGGCTGGGGAACATGCGGCCGAAGTGCGCGTTGACCTGGTTGAAGGTGCTGCCCAGCAGGTCGCGCGTTTCCAGGTCGATCTTGTGGATGGCGTTTTCGAGCGTGTGGATGGCTTCGTTGAGGTCGGCGTTCTGCGCGTCGAGGAAGGTCTTGCGCTCGCGCGAGGCGGTGAGTTCGTCGAGCGCGGCGAGGTTGACCGCACCCAGCGCGTTGATCTCGCGGTTGATGCGGTCGATCTCGCCCTGCAGGCCGTAGAGCTTGACGTTGTTGTCGGCGATGCTCTGCGCCAGCGCTTCGAGGTCGACCTCGGCGGCGGTGAGCTGCTCCATGAACTGCGCGCCGCCGAGTTGCGCGGCCTGCTCTTCGAGTTGCAGCTTGGTGATTCGGTCGCGCATCGGCTGCAGGCTCTGCTCGTGCTGCAGGCGCTGCTCGTCGGCACGGCGCAGGCGCATCGTGAGGTCGTCGTATTCGCTGCGCTTGGCGCCCAAGGCGCTTTCGCGTTCGAGCTTCACCGCCAGCGCGGCTTCGAGGCCGGCTTGGGCCGAGGCGTCGGTCAGGCGGGTCAGCTCTTCCTGCAGCTGCACCGCCGATTGTTCGTTGGCCGCGACTTGCTGGGTGGCCGTCTCGATGCTGCGCTGCAGCTCGCTGCGGCGTGCGGCCAGCGAGCGTGAGGAGAACTGAGCCTCCTGGGCCTGTCGCTCCAGGGAGCGCAGCTGCTCGCGTGCTTCCGACAGCTTGCGCTCGGCGGTGATCACCGCCTCTTCCAGCTCGGCGTGGCGCTCCTGCGTGTTGGCGAGCTGCATGTCGAGCTCTTCGAATTTGGCCTCGCCAGTGGCGCGGCGCTCGTTCAGCTCTTCGAGCTGGCCGTCGACTTCCGCCAACTCTGAGTCGAGCTGGCCGCGCCGCGTGCTGGTCGCTTCAGCTTGCTGAGACAGGCGCAACAGCTCGACGTGCAACTGGTGGGCTCGTGTTTGCGTTTCCGCCGCCTCGCGACGCGCGGTGACGAGGCGTTGCGACGCATCGGTGTACGCCGCTTCCGCGCGCACGAGGCCACTGCGCGACTCTTCGGCGATCAGCGCCTGCGCCTTCAACTGGCGCTCCAGGTTCTCAATTTCCTGTGCGCGGGCCAGCATGCCGGCCTGTTCGGAGTCGGGCGCGTAGAAGGCGACGGCGAACTGGCTCACCGCATGGCCTTCGCGGGTCATGATGACTTCGCCGTGCGTCAGCTTGTCGCGCGCAGCGAAGGCTTCGTCGATGTTGGCCGCGGTGTAGACCCCTTCCAGCCAGTCGTTCAGCAGCGCCTTCAGGCCTGCATCGCCCAAACGCAGCAGGTCGGACAGGCGCGGCAGCGTCTGATGCGTGTTGGTGATCGCAGCTTGCGGCGGCGTGTAGAACGCCAGCTTGGCCGGCGGCGCGTCGGCGGCAAACGCACGAGCCGTCTCGATGCGGCCGACTTCGAGCGCATTGATGCGCTCGCGCAGCGCCGCTTCGAGCGCCGTCTCCCAGCCCGACTCGATGTGGATCTTGGTCCACAGGCCTTGCAGCCCTTCGAGGCCATGCTTGGCGAGCCACGGCTTGAGCTTGCCTTCGGTCTGCACTTTCTCCTGCAGCGCGCGCAGGGCTTCAAGGCGCGCGCTCAAGTCGGCTTGTTTGCCGCTCTCGGCGTTGACCTGTTCCTGCTTCGTGCGGCGGTCTTCGTCGAGCGCGGGGACTTGTTCGCTCAGCTCGTGCAGGCGCTCGTCGGCCACGGCCTGTGCTTCTTCGGCGACGGCGGATTGCTGCTTCAGCTCTTCGAGCCGCGCCATGTCGGGCGACGCCAGTTGGCGGCGCTCGCCGTCGAGCCGCTCGCGGCGGGCGTTGAGCTGCTTGCGCTGGTCGTCGATGTTGCGGCTCTCGGCGGCCAGCACCTGGATCTGCTGCTGCACGCTCGTGACCGAGCTGCGTTGCTCGTTGGCGCGAGCCTGTGCGGCACGCACCGCGTCTTCGGTATTGGGCAGGTTGCCGGCCTGCTCTTCGGCTTGGGCAGCAAGGATCTCGCTCTGCTCGTCGGCCGCGGCGATCTGCTCGGCGATCTGCTCCAGCTCGGCCTGCGCTTCGGCCTGGCGCTCTTCCCACTGTTCGTTTTGCGCCTTCAGCTCGACCAGGCGCTGCTCCACACGCTGGCGGCCTTCGACCACGTAGCGGATGCGCTCCTCCAGGCGGCTCACTTCGAGCGAGGCTTCGGCCAGCGAGCCCTGCGCGGTGTGCAGCTCGTCGCTCGCGGCGTAGTGCGCCTGGCGGATGGTTTCCAGCTCGGCTTCTCCGTGGCGCAGCTCAGCCATGCGGGCTTCGAGCGCGTTGGTCGCTTCCAGCACTTCTTTCTTGACGCGCTCCTGCTCGCTCGCGGCATCGCGGTGCTTGAGGAACCACAGCTGGTGCAGCTTGAGCGTGCCGCTTTCCTGCAGCGCGCGGTACTGGCTCGCCACCTCGGCCTGCTTCTCGAGCTTCTCGAGGTTGGCGTTCAGCTCGCGCAGGATGTCTTCGACGCGGGTGAGGTTCTCGCGTGTGTCCTTGAGCCGGTTCTCGGTCTCGCGACGGCGCTCCTTGTACTTCGAAACACCGGCGGCTTCTTCGAGGAAGAGGCGCAGCTCTTCCGGCTTCGATTCGATGATGCGGCTGATCGTGCCCTGGCCGATGATGGCGTAGGCACGTGGGCCGAGGCCGGTGCCGAGGAAGACGTCTTGCACGTCGCGGCGGCGCACCGGCTGGTTGTTGATGAAGTAGCTGCTGGTGCCGTCTCGCGTGAGCACGCGTTTCACCGCAATCTCGGTGAACTGGTTCCACTGGCCGCCGGCACGCGCGCTGCTGTTGTCGAACACCAGCTCGACGCTCGCGCGGCTTGCGCCCTTGCGGTTGCCCGAGCCGCTGAAGATCACGTCCTGCATCGACTCGCCGCGCAGTTCGCTGGCTTTCGATTCGCCGAGCACCCAGCGCACCGCGTCCATGATGTTGGACTTGCCGCAACCGTTGGGGCCGACCACGCCGACGAGCTGCCCCGGCAGCTGGAAATTCGTGGGCTCGGCAAAGGACTTGAAGCCCGAAAGCTTGATGGAATTCAGACGCATGGGGAGAGCGTTCCGGGGGTGCGACTCAGGAGCAGGCCGATCGCATCTAAGTACTTGATTTACTTGGGAAATTACGCCATCCGGCGGGTTTCCGGCGAGGCGCGATGATAGCATCGCGCCTTCTCAGAACCCCCGCAGAAACCTCTCGAAACGCCATGGCCAAGATGTCCGCCAAAGTCGCCCCGCCCAAGCCTCAAAAGGGCGCGAAGCTCAACCAGCGCGAAAAGCCGGCCAATCCGCCGACCGCGCCCAGCAAGGACCTGCAGGTCTTCGAGAACCCGGCCCCGCATCGCGACTATGTCATCCAGTTCCAGGTGCCCGAGTTCACCTGCCACTGCCCGCTGACCGGCCAGCCCGATTTCGCGCACTTCACCATCGACATGATTGCCGACAAGCTCTGCATCGAGCTGAAGAGTCTGAAGATGTATTTCTGGAGCTACCGTAACGAGGGCGCGTTCCACGAGAAGGTGACCAACACCATCCTCGACGACATCGTGAAGGCGACGAACCCGCGCTTCGTGCGCATCACCGCCAAGTGGTATGTGCGCGGCGGCATCTACACCAACGTGGTGGCCGAGCACAGGCAAAAGGGCTGGAATCCGCAACCGGTGGTCGACCTGCCCCGGCACGTGGAAGAGCGCGGGCTGCTCTGAGCCGACTCAGCGCATCGGCGTGCCCAGGGCCATCGTCCAGTAGTGGGTGTAGGTGCTGCGCGGCCCGCCGAGCGCGCAGGCCACGCCCACGTGCACCAGGTCGGGCTTCATCAGGTTGGCGCAGTGGCCCGGGCTCGCGAGCCACTGCTGCACGGTGCCGTCGACCGTGCCGCGCCCACCGGCGATGTTTTCCGCCAACGTGCGCCAGCCGTAGTTCACCGCATCGGCGCGCTGGCGAAGCTCGGTCCTGTCGGAGCCGGTGTGCGAGAAGAAGTTGCCCGCCACCATGTCGCGCGAGTGACGTTCGGCGGCGCGGGCGAGTGCATCGTTCCATGCCAGCGCCGGGGCCGGCCCGAAGCGGCCGGCGCTGCCGCAATCGGCACCAAGCGCCCGGGCCGCATTGACCCGGGCCAGCACGCTCGCCTGGAAGTTGGCGATGCCGCAGCTTCCGGGCACCCGGGCCACCGGCACGACCGGCTCGGCCCGCACCGGCGCCGCAGCAGGTGGCCCGGCGGTACAGGCCACGGTGCACAAGCCCAGGAAAGCAGTCGACACGAGCGTTCTCATGCTGAGGTTGTAGCAAACCACGATCCGGCACCCCGTTTGCCCGTTCGGGGCCCAAGGGCAGCCCGTCTGGCCTCCCGGCTGGCAGGCCCCGGCGATCCGCTCCGGCGCAGAAGGCTTTGGCAGGCGCGCTCCCCGATAATCGGCCGCATGAACCCACTGCTGGCCAAGCTGCACCCCTACCCTTTCGAACGGCTGAGTGCCCTGACCCGGGACATCACCCCCAACCCCGCCTTTAAGCCCATCAGCCTGGGCATCGGGGAGCCCAAGCATGCGACGCCGCAGCTCATCCTCGATGCGCTGGTGGCGGGCTTCGGCGGCCTCGCGGCCTATCCGGCGACGGCGGGCGACAAGGCGATGCGCGAATCGTGCGCCGGCTGGCTGGCCCGCCGCTATGGCGTAACGGTCGATGCCTCCACGCAGGTGCTGCCCGTCAACGGCTCGCGTGAAGCGCTCTTCGCGCTCGCCCAGACCGTGATCGACCCGACCAAGCCGAGCGCCACCGTCGTCTGCCCCAATCCCTTCTACCAGATCTACGAAGGCGCGGCCCTGCTGTCGGGCGCCACGCCGTACTACGTGGCGAGCGACCCGACGCGCAATTTCGCCGCCGACTGGGATGCCGTGCCCGAGAGCGTTTGGGCCAGGACGCAACTCATCTACGTCTGCTCGCCCGGCAACCCCACCGGCGCGGTGATGCCGCTGGCCGAATGGAAGCGTCTCTTCGAGCTGAGCGAGCGCCACGGCTTCGTGATCGCCTCCGACGAGTGCTACTCCGAGATCTACTTCCGAGACGAGCCGCCGCTGGGCGGGCTCGAAGCCGCGAGCCAGCTCGGCCTCAAGGACTTCAAGAACCTGATCGCGCTCACCAGCCTGTCGAAACGCTCCAACGTGCCCGGCATGCGCTCGGGCTTCGTCGCCGGCGACGCGCAGATCATCAAGAAGTTCCTGCTCTATCGCACCTACCACGGCAGCGCGATGAGCCAGATGATCCAGCGCGCCAGCATCGCCGGCTGGGACGACGAGCAGCACGTGATCGACAACCGCGAGAAGTACCGCCGCAAGTTCGCGCAGGTGATGCCAGTCCTGGAACAGGCGCTCGACGTGAAGCTGCCCGACGCCAGCTTCTACCTCTGGGCCGGCATCCCGAAACACGCGCACGGCGGTGACGACATCGCCTTCGCCTTGGGCCTGTTGGCTCAATACAATGTGACTGTCCTGCCTGGCAGCCTGCTCGCCCGTGAAGTCGACGGCGTGAACCCGGGCGCAGGCCGCGTGCGCCTGGCCCTGGTGGCCGAGGTCGAGGAATGCCTCGAAGCCGCGCACCGTATCCGCTCTTACGTCGCCTCCCTACGTCAAGTCCCTCCAAGCCAAGACCCCTCATGACCCAACAGCTCCAGAACATCATCGACCTCGCCTGGGAAGGCCGTGCCAGCCTCAACCCGCAGAACGCGAGCCCCGAGATTCGAAATGCGGTCACGCAGGTGGTCGATGACCTGAACGCCGGGCGCATCCGCGTGGCAGACCGCAAAGCCGTGGGCGACTGGACGGTGAACCAGTGGGTGAAGAAGGCGGTGCTGCTGTCGTTCCGCCTGAACGACAACGCGCTCATGCACGCCGGCGACCTCACCTTCTTCGACAAGGTTAGACCCAAGTTCTCGCACCTGAGCGAAGACGAAGTGCGCGCCACTGGCGTGCGCATCGTGCCGCCGGCCGTGGCGCGCCACGGCAGCTACGTCGCGAAGAACGTGGTGCTGATGCCCTCCTACGTGAACATCGGCGCCTATGTCGACGAAGGCACCATGGTCGACACCTGGGCCACCGTCGGCTCATGCGCGCAGATCGGCAAGAACGTGCACCTCTCGGGCGGCGTCGGCATCGGCGGCGTGCTGGAGCCGCTGCAGGCCAACCCGACCATCATCGAAGACAACTGCTTCATCGGCGCGCGCTCCGAGGTCGTGGAAGGCGTGATCGTCGAAGAGAACTCGGTGATCTCGATGGGCGTGTACATCAGCCAGAGCACCAAGATCTACAACCGCATGACCGGCGAAGTCACCTACGGCCGAGTGCCCTCGGGCTCGGTGGTGGTGAGCGGCTCGCTGCCCGCTGTGGACGGCAGCCACAGCCTCTACTGCGCGGTCATCGTCAAGCGCGTCACCGCCGAGACGCGCGCCAAGACCAGCATCAACGAACTGCTGCGCAGCTGACCCATAAAAAAGAAGTCTTCGCCTCGCTCTCTGAACTTGATCGAACGGGCCTGAAAGGACTCCGATGAACACCACGACGAGCAATACCGCCAGCAGCGGCGGCAACATGGAGCGTGTGCTGAGGCTGATGGCCGAAAAGGCCGCCTCCGACGTCTACCTCTCGGCGGCCACGCCCATCCTCATCAAGATCAATGGGCAGATCCTTCAGCTCTCCGACCAGCCGCTGACCGCGGCGCAACCGCGCCAGCTGCTGGCAGAGCTGCTCACGCCGAGCCAGCTCGAAGACCTGGAAGACACCGGCGAGCTCAACGTGGGCATCGGCATCAGCGGCGTGGGCAGCTTCCGCCTGAGCGCCTTCCGCCAGCGTGGCTCGATCGCCGCGGTGTTCCGCTGCATTCCGCACGACATCCCGCAGCTCGGCAGCCTGAACCTGCCGCCGGTGCTCAACACGATGATCCTGGAAAAGCGCGGGCTCATCCTGCTGGTGGGCGCCACCGGCACCGGCAAGAGCACCACGCTCGCCTCGATGCTGGAGCAGCGCAACCAGCAGATGGCCGGCCACATCCTCACCATCGAGGACCCGATCGAGTTCATCTTCCACAACAAGCGCTCGATGGTGAACCAGCGCGAGGTGGGCCGCGACACGCAGTCGCTGCAGATCGCGCTCAAGAACGCACTGCGCCAGGCGCCCGATTGCATCTACATCGGCGAAATCCGCGACCGCGAGACGATGACGATGGCGATCTCGTATTCGCTGTCGGGCCACCTGGTGGTGTCGACTCTGCACGCCAACAACAGCTACCACGCGCTCGGCCGCATCTTGTCGTTCTACTCGCCCGAGTCGCGCCCGGCCCTGCTGTCCGACCTGGCCTCGGGCCTGAAGGCCATCGTGTCGCAGCGCCTGGTGCGCGCCTCGGCCGGCGGCCGCCGTCCGGCGGTGGAGGTGATGCTCAACACCAAGCTCGTCTCCGAACTCATCGAACAAGGCGACTTCAACGGGGTGAAAGAGGCGATGGAAAAATCGCTGGCCGAAGGCTCTCAGACCTTCGAAGCCGACCTGGCCCGCCTGATCGGCGAAGGTGTGATCACCCGCGACGAAGGCCTGGCCTACGCCGACTCGCCGACCAACCTGATGTGGCGCCTGCAGAACGACATGGACCCGGTGTCGCGCCTGCAGCCCAAGAAGGAAGAAGTCGACGACCAGCCGACCTTCACCGAAATCACGCTCGACGTGCCGGGCGACGACGGCCGCAACAGCGGCTTCCGCGCCACGCGTTTCTGATCGATGCCCGCGGCCTTTTCGTCGACGCTCGCACTGACCGAGCAGCTGATCGCCCGCCGCTCGGTCACGCCCGACGACGCCGGTTGCCAGGCGCTGATCGGCAAGCGCCTCGCGCCGCTCGGCTTCGAGTGCGAAACGCTCGACTTCGGGCCGGATGATTTCCGTGTCACCAACCTGTGGGCCGTGCGGCGCGGCCGCCCCGGCAGCAAGCTGCTCGTCTTCGCCGGCCACACCGACGTGGTGCCCACCGGCCCGCTGGCGCAGTGGACGAGCGACCCTTTCGTGCCCACCCACCGCGACGGCAAGCTGTTTGGCCGCGGTGCGGCCGACATGAAGACCTCGATCGCGGCCATGGTCGTCGCCATCGAGGAATTCATCGCCCAGCACGGTGATCGCTGCGGCGGCATCGCCCTGCTCATCACGAGCGACGAAGAAGGCCCGTCGGTCGACGGCACGGTGAAGGTCTGCGAAGCGCTCAAGGCCCGCGGCGAAAAACTCGACTACTGCATCGTCGGCGAGCCCACCTCGGTCAACACGCTGGGCGACATGATCAAGAACGGCCGGCGTGGCTCGCTCTCGGGCAAGCTCACCGTCAAGGGCGTGCAGGGCCACATCGCCTACCCGCAGCTGGCGAGAAACCCGATCCACCTCGCCGCCCCGGCGTTGGCCGAGCTGGCCGCGATCGAGTGGGACCGCGGCAACGAGTACTTCCCGCCGACGAGCTGGCAAATGTCGAACATCCACGGCGGCACCGGGGCCAGCAACGTGATCCCCGGCGAGCTGGTCGTCGACTTCAACTTCCGCTTCTCGACCGAGCAGACGGTCGACACGCTGAAGGCTCGCGTGAACACGGTGCTCGACAAGCATGGCCTCGACCACAACATTGCTTGGTCGCTCAGCGGCGAACCGTTCATCACGCCGCGAGGTGCGCTGGTCGAATCGCTGCAGAACGCGATCCGCAGCGAGACCGGCGTCGAGACCGAACTCTCGACCACCGGCGGCACTTCCGACGGTCGATTCATCTCGAAGATCTGCGAGCAGGTCGTGGAGTTCGGCCCGCTCAACGCCACCATCCACAAGATCGACGAACACGTGCAGGTGGCCGACCTCGAGCCCCTGAAGAACATCTACCGCAAGACACTGGAAGGACTGCTGCTGTGAAGCTCATCGACTGCATCACCGCGCAAGCCGCCCGCCTCAAACAGGCGGGCGTTTCGTTTGGGCATGGCACGACCAACGCGTTCGACGAGGCCGCGTGGCTCGTGCTGTGGTCGCTCGGCATGCCGCTCGACGAGCTGGAGCCGCATGCCAAACGCGAGCTCACCGACGCCGAACTCGCCAAGATCGACGCCGTGATCGCCGAGCGCATCGAGACCCGCCGCCCTGCCGCCTACATCACCAAGGAAGCGTGGCTGCAGAACGTGCCCTTCTACATTGACGAGCGCAGCATCGTGCCCCGCTCCTTCATCGCCGAGCTGCTGGCCGATGGCGAGGGCGACGGCACGCTGGACGCGTGGCTATCCGACCGCACGCAGCGCGTGCTCGATCTCTGTACCGGCAACGGCAGCCTGGCCGTGATCGCCGCGATGGCTTACCCGGAGGTCACGGTTGACGCGGCCGACATCTCCGACGACGCGCTCGCCATCGCGAAGATCAACGTCGACAAGCACAAGCTCGCCAAGCGCATCACGCTCGTCAAGTCGGACCTGCTCAACGAGCTGACGGGCCCCTACGACCTGATCGTCTGCAACCCGCCTTACGTCAACACGCAGAGCATGCGCCAGCTGCCGAAGGAGTACCTGCACGAGCCGCAACTCGCACTCGCCGGCGGCGACGACGGCATGGACCTCGTGCGTCGAATCCTGAAAGACGCCCCTTCGCGGATGAGCGACATCGGCGTGCTGGTCCTCGAGATCGGCAACGAGCGCCCGCATTTCGAGCACGCCTTCCGCAAGCTGGAAGTGGCGTGGCTGGAAACGAGCGCCGGCCACGACCAGGTGCTGCTCGTCACGAAAGACGCGCTGCAACGCTGGAACCGCTGAGGCCCCCTCAGACCTTCGCGAGCGCCTGCTCGAAGTCGGCCTGCAGGTCGGCGTAGTCCTCGATGCCCACCGAGATGCGCACCAGCGATTCGCTGATGCCCATCTGCTGGCGCTTCGCGAGGCCCATCTCCCAGAAGATGGTCTGGGCGACCGGGATTGCCAGGGTGCGGTTGTCGCCCAGGTGGCTGGACTTGATGACGAGTTCCAGCGCATCGAGCATGGCGAAGGTGTCGTGCCCATCCTTCAACTCGAAGCTCATCAGCGCACCATAGGCCTTGAACCAGCGCGTAGCGTTCTCGTGCTGGGCATGACTCTTCAGACCCGGGTAGTACACCGCAGCGACCTTGGGGTGCTGCTCCAGCCAGGTGGTGAGCTTCAAGGCGTTGTCGCAGGCGCGGTCCATGCGCAAGGCCAGGGTCTCGGCTCCGTTCGAGATGCGGTGAGCCGCTTCCGCGCCCAGCGTCGCGCCGAAGTCGCGCAGGCCCTTCTTGCGGATCTGCAGCAGCCCCCAGGTCTTGGGCGCGCCCTTCTTGTACGCCGCCTGGATGTTGGGAAAGCTCGCCCAGTCGAAGAGTCCGGTATCGGAGATCGCCCCGCCCAGCACGTTGCCATGCCCGCTGATCGATTTCGACAGCGAGTTCATCACCAGCCCCGCCTTCACCGTCGAGGGGCGGAAGAGGTACGGCGTGGTCATGGTGTTGTCGACCACGTACAAAATGCCGCGTTCCGCACACAGCCTGCCGATGCCTTCGAGGTCGGCCACCTGGGTGCGCGGGTTGGCGATCGTTTCTACGAAGACAATACGCGTCTTGGGCGTGATGGCCTGGGCCACGAGACTGGCGTCGGTCGCATCGACCAGCGTCACCGAGCAGCCCAGGTTCTCGAGGGTCTGGAACAGGCTGGCCGTGTTGCCGAAGAGGAACCGGCTGGCCACGACGTGGTCGCCCTGCTTGAGCAAGGCGATGAACATCGAGCCGATGGCGCCCATGCCGGTGGCAAAGCTCACGGTGCCCACGCCGCCTTCCAGCAGCGTGATCTTGGCTTCCAGCGCCTGGGTGGTGGGGTTGCCCTGGCGGGCATAGACATGGCCGCTGCGCTCGCCCTGGAACACCGAGGCCAGCTCGGCGGCCGTCTCGTAGCCGTAGGCCGCCGAGGTGTGCAGGGGTTTATGGGTGGCGCCATGCTCCACGCCGCCCAGGCGGTCGGCATGGAGAAGTTGGGTGGTGAGGCCGCGGCTCATGTCAGGTCTCTGGTGAATTGAGTAGGAATCCGTTGTCAGCATGATAGTCATCAAGAACGTCACCCTGCGCCGCGGCACGAAGATCGTGCTGCAGGACGCGAGCGTCACCCTGCAGCCGGGCGAGAAGATCGGCCTGGTGGGGCGCAACGGGGCCGGCAAGTCCTCGCTCTTCTCCCTGCTGACGCATCGGCTCCAGTCCGACGCGGGTGACGTGAGCATCCCGCCGCGCTGGCGCGTGAGCGAGGTCGCGCAAAACATGCCCGAGACCGACCAGGGCGCCACCGATTTCGTGCTCGAAGGCGACACCCGGCTCATGGAGGCCCAGGCCGCGCTCGCCGCCGCCGAAGCGGCCGACGACGGCAATGCCATGGCCGAGGCGCACCAGGAGATCGCCGAAGCCGGCGGCTTCGAGGCCCGCCCCAAGGCGCAGGCGCTGCTGATGGGCCTGGGCTTTCGCCTCGACCAGCTCGACGACCCGGTCGACAGCTTCTCGGGTGGCTGGCGCATGCGCCTGCAGCTCGCGCGCGCGCTCATGTGCCCGGCCGACCTGATGCTGCTCGACGAGCCCACCAACCACCTCGACCTCGACGCCCTCGTCTGGCTCGAAGCCTGGCTGCAGAAATACGACGGCACCATGCTCGTGATCAGCCACGACCGCGAGTTCCTCGATGCGATCACCCGGGTCACCCTGCACCTCGACGAGACCCGTCTCACCCGCTACACCGGCAACTACACCGCCTTCGAAGAGATGCGCGCCGAGCGCATGCTGCAGGCGCAGGCCAACTACGCCAAGCAGCAGGAGCGCATGGCGCACCTGCAGAAGTTCATCGACCGTTTCAAGGCCAAGGCCAGCAAGGCGAAGCAGGCGCAAAGCCGGGTGAAGGCCCTGGCGCGCATGGAAAAGCTCGCGCCGGTGCTGACCAGCGCCGACTTCCAGTTCGAGTTCCGCGAGCCGGTGTCGCTGCCCAACCCGATGCTCGCGTTTTCGATGATGAGCTGCGGCTACGACGGCGTGCCCATCGTCTCGAACGTCAACCGTTCGGTGCTCGCCGGCCAGCGCATCGGCATCCTCGGCGCCAACGGCCAGGGCAAGTCGACGCTCGTGAAGACCATCGCGCACGACCTGCCGCTGGTGAGCGGCGAGGTCACCGAAGGCAAAGGCCTGTCGATCGGCTACTTCGCCCAGCAGGAGCTCGACGTGCTCTCGCTCGGCGACGGCCCGCTGATGCACATGATCCGCCTCGCGCGCGACGTCGGCCCGCAGGCGCGCGAGCAGGAGCTGCGCGATTTCCTCGGCAACTTCCGCTTCACCGGCGACATGGTCAACCAGGCCGTGGGCACGCTCTCCGGCGGAGAAAAGGCACGCTTGGTGCTCGCGATGCTGGTGTGGCAACGCCCCAACCTGCTGCTGCTCGACGAGCCCACCAACCACCTCGACCTCAACACCCGCGAAGCGCTCTCGATGGCGCTCAACGAATTCGAGGGCACGGTGATGCTCGTGAGCCACGACCGCGCGCTGCTGCGCGAGGTGTGCGACGAGTTCTGGCTGGTCAGCGACGGCGCCGTGAAGCCCTTCGACGGTGACCTCGACGATTACCAGAAGTGGCTGCTCGAAACCTCGCGCGAGATGGCGCGGGCGGCCAAGGAAGGTGCGTCTGCCAAAGTCAAGGAGAAGAAGGCGGCGGCGACAGCCCCTGCCGCTGCCGCGCCGGCCAAGCGCGACGACCGCAAGGCCTCCGGCCAGGCCCGCCAGAAGCTCGCCGAGCTGACCAAACCCTTGCGCCGCGAGCTGGAAACCCTGGAAAAGCGCATCGCCGCGCTGACCCAGGAAAAGGGCAACATCGAGGCCGCCTCGGCCCGCGCCGACCTCACTCCGGCCCAGCGGGTGGAGCAGGGCAAACGCCTCAAGCAGATCGGTGACGAGACCGAGCAGGCCGAGAGCCGCTGGCTAGAACTCACCGCGCAGATCGACGAGTTCTCGGCCGGCGCCTGAGCGGCCTCACCCTCAAAGATCAATGCCCTTTGTCAGGCCATGGAAATTATGTTGCTCACAATTTAATTGCTCAATTGATGTAGCATTCGATCCATGCCTTCCGCCCGCAACCCTTCGACCGCCACACAGCAAGCTCGCACCGACTGGCTGCAACTCGACCAGCAGCTGTGCTTCGCGCTGTATTCGACGTCGCTGGCGATGACCAAGCTCTACAAGCCGCTGCTCGCGCCGCTCGGCCTCACCTATCCGCAGTACCTCGCGCTGCTGGTGCTGTGGGAACGCGATGGCTGCAGCGTCGGCGAGTTGGGCGAGCGTCTCTTCCTCGACTCCGGCACCTTGACGCCCCTGCTCAAGCGCATGGAAGCGGCCGGCTGGCTGACGCGCGAGCGCGCCGCCGACGACGAGCGCCGTGTCGTTGTCCACCTCACGGCGGAAGGCCGCGCGCTGCGCCAGAAGGCCAAGCGTGTGCCGATTCAGCTCGGCCAAGCGATGCAATGCGACGTGCACGAGATCGAAGGCCTCACGCAACGCCTGCAGCAGCTGCGCAGCAATCTCCTTGACGCCACCGCGGGTGATGCCGCGGCGGCACATTGACCACCCCCATCCACCCTTTCACCCACCCAGAACGGAGCTTCACATGGCCCTCGAAAAAGTCCTCTACACCGCCCACGCCACTTCCACCGGCGGCCGCACCGGCACGTCCGAATCGTCGGATGGCGCGCTCAAGGTCAACCTGAGCACCCCGAAGGAACTGGGCGGCGCCGGCGGCCCGGGCACCAACCCCGAGCAACTCTTCGCCGCCGGCTACTCGGCCTGCTTCATCGGCGCGATGAAGGCCGTGGCGGGCGCGCAGAAGATCAAGCTGCCCGATGACGTGTCGATCACCGCCGACGTGGGCATCGGCCCGCTCGCCAGCGGTGGCTTCGGCATCCAGGCGGCCCTGGCCGTCAAGGTGCCGGGCTTCGAGAAGGCCCAGGCCGAAGCGCTGGTCGCCGCCGCCCACA
Organism: Rhizobacter sp. J219; assembly: GCF_024700055.1. Lineage (GTDB taxonomy): Bacteria > Pseudomonadota > Gammaproteobacteria > Burkholderiales > Burkholderiaceae_C > Rhizobacter. The sequence goes on along the minus strand of NZ_JAJOND010000001.1, from coordinate 517,427 downwards.
AGGTGTGCCCGTATTCGAACGCCACCCGCGGCAACATCGACGTGACCTTGACCGTCGTCTAAACCGACGGCGTGAGCAACTGAAGGATCAGCTCCACCCGCGCCTGCGCGGGCGTGAGCGCGCCGGCCGACGGCAGCATGTCGTCGGGCCGCGCCAACACCCGGCCGTTGCCACAGCGGCTGCTGCGCCACACCGTCACGCCCTGGTCCTGGGCTTCGAGCAAGGCTGCTTCCAGCGCCGCGTGCACCGTGCCATTTCCCGTGGCCGCGACCACCAGGCCTTGCACGCCGATCTCGCAGGCCGCGCGCACCAGCGCACCGCTCGCGCCCGCGTGGCTCGTCACGATCTCGACCTGCGGCCAGGCATCCGCCTCCATCGGCAGCCACTGCAGCCCGAGCGCTTCGCCTTGGGGCCATGCGCGCCAGGCCGTCACGGCGCCCTCTTCCACCACTCCCAGCGGCCCGGCATCGCTTGAGCTGAACGCGTCCACTCGGTAGGTGTGGGCCTTGCGGACGCCGGCTGCCGCGTGCAGCGTGCCGGCCAGCACGACCAGCACGCCTTGTGCCCCCGGCACTCCCGCCACGGTCACGGCGTCCAGCAGGTTCTGGGGGCCGTCCGCCTGCATCGACGTGGCAGGCCGCATGGCCGCCGTCATTACCACGGGCTTGGCCGGCGCGAGCACACGTTGCAGGAGATACGCGGTCTCCTCCAGCGTGTCGGTGCCGTGGGTGATGACGACGCCGGCCACATCGTCACGCGCGAGGTGATGAGCCGTGCGCTGCGCGAGCGCGCGCCAGACGGCAAAGCCCATGTCCTTGCTGTCGGCCTGCGCCACCTGCTCGCATTCGAGCGGCAGGCCCGCCAACGCGGGCACCGCCTTGACCAGCGCCTCGACGCCTAACTGCGCCGCGGTGTACCCGACGTTGTCAGCCGCATCGGCCGCCGTGCCGGCAATGGTGCCGCCGGTGCCCAGCACCACGATCGTCCTAGAAGTGTTTTGCATTTCTCGCTGAGCTGGATGAAAATACAGGCACTGGATGAAACCTCAGGACGGCCCCCGATGGAAGCGCCCAAGCTCACAGAACGCCAACAGCAGATCCTCGATCTCGTGCAAAGCGCCATCGAGCGCACCGGCGCCCCGCCCACCCGCGCCGAGATCGCGAGCGAGCTGGGCTTCCGTTCCGCCAACGCCGCCGAAGAGCACCTGCAGGCCCTCGCACGCAAAGGCGTCATCGAACTCGTGGGCGGCACGTCACGCGGCATCCGGCTCAAGTCTGACACGTTGCGCGCACTGAACGAGATCCGCGGCAAGCAGTTCAGCCTGCCCCTGCCCAGCCTGTCGCAGCTCACCCTGCCGCTGGTGGGCCGCGTGGCCGCCGGCAGCCCCATCCTTGCGCAGGAGCACATCGACCAGACGTATCTGATGGAAGCGAGCATGTTCCCGCGCCGCCCCGACTACCTGCTCAAGGTGCGCGGCATGAGCATGCGAGACGCCGGCATCATGGACGGCGACCTGCTCGCCGTGCAAAAAGCCAAAGACGCGAAGAACGGCCAGATCGTGGTCGCCCGCCTGGGCGATGACGTGACGGTCAAGCGCTTCCGCCGCACCCGCACAAGCATCGAACTACTGCCCGAGAACCCCGACTTCAAGCCCATCGTCATCCCGTTCGGCGATGTCGACTTCGAACTCGAAGGCATCGCCGTCGGCTTGATTCGCAACAACATGATGATGTGAGGCAAAGCATGGCCTCGATCAAATCACCCAAAGCCCGAAGTGCGGCAGAGTGCGAGCGCCTGGAGCAGCTCCCCAACATCGGCCCGGCCTTGGCAGAAGACCTCCGGCTGATCGGCATCCACCAGCCAAAAGAGCTGCGCGGCAAAGATGCCTTCGTGCTCTATCAGAAGCTGTGCGCCGTCACGGGCCATCGCCACGACCCCTGCGTGCTCGACACCTTCATGGCCGCCACCGACTTCATGGGCGGGGCCGAGCCCGCGCCGTGGTGGAACTACACCGCACAGCGCAAGGCCCTGTTCGGGCAGGTCTAGTGGCGCTCGTCGGGCGGACGTGAGAGCGCTGAGCGAGAGCGCAGCGGCGGGGCACCGCCCTGCCCGTTCGCGACCGGCCTCTTCTACGCACGCCACCACTGTCTCGCGGGAAGGGCGTGGGGTGAACGGCGGGGTGAAGTATTAGGAGGAATTCGTTGACCCGTGAGGGTCAACGAAGGGGGACATGAACGCAGCCGTTCACCCCACGCCCTTCACGCTGCTCCGATTCAAGACGGCCGCGACTTCAACACCAACACCCGCTTGGCCGGCTCAGACGCCCACACCGGCACGCCCTGCACCTCACGCCAGCGATCGACAAAGCTCCGGTACTGCGGCGAGAAGACGATCCCCGACTGCCCCGTCGAATGCATGAAGCGTGACTTGCCCGGGTCCGCGAGGTCGTACACCGCGCGGAACGACGGGCCGTGTTCGTCGAGGTACAGCTCGCCCGTGGTCGCATCGGGCTTCTGCGAGACGCGCGAGACGTTCACCGTATAGGTGTCGCCACCCACCGGCGTGCGCAGCTCGAAGTATTTGGCGAGCAGCTTCACCCGGCTGAACGGCCGGTGCTCCGAACGCGCCTGGTGCGCCTGGCCCCATTGCCACTTCGACACGTCGGCGCCTTGCAGCACCTGCAGTTCGTCGAGCGCGCGGGTGAAGGCGGCGTTGACCTGGTCCTGGCAGCTCTCTTGCGCCGGCGTGCCCTTGTCGTCGCACCACCAGGCATCGTTGCGCTCCAGCGTGCGTTCAAGCCCCTCGCGGAAGCTGCGGGTGGCGATCAGCCGGTCGAACTGCACCGCCCCCACCTCGTCGCGGAACATGCCGAGCGTGAGCTGCCGCGCCCAGGCCCAGGCGATGAGCGGTGCGGCCTTGTCGGCGGCCATGGTGCCGTCGAAGGCGGCCAGCTCCTTCTGGGCCGCGCCCGCCAGCGGGTGCTGCGACTGCGCCTTGCGCAGGAAGGGCAGCAGCCGCTGCGTGCCGAGCGACACCACGTCGGCCTGCATCGCCCGCAGGCTCTCCAGGCTGTGTTTGGGCTTGGCGTTCAACAGCTGCTCGATGCGCTGCTGGCGGTACGGCGCCGCCCATTCGCTGGTGAGGAAGTGCGGGTACTCGGGGCCGTGGATGCGCTGGTTGGCGGTGGCGATCCAGCCGCGAGGCGGGTCGGTCTCGCGCGGCGTCCAGGTCGGCTCCAGCACGCCAGCCCAGTCGTAGCGGGCGTCCCAGCCAGGTGCCGGCACCAGGCCCTTGAGGTCGTTCTCGGGCTTGCGCACCGGGATGCGGCCGGCCGAGACCATGCCGATGTGGCCGTCGGCATCGGCCACCACCATGTTCTGCATCGGCGCCAGGTGCTTGCCCGAGGCCGCGATGAACTCGGCCACCGACCGTGCGCTGTTGAAGGCAAGCGCCGCGTCGAGCGTGCCGCTGTCCTTGTCCAGCGCCGTCCAGCGCATGGCCAGCACGTACGCCGGACGTTGGGCGGAGACGATTCCCTCGGTCGCACCGCCCACGTCAGAGATCACCGGGCCATGCCGCGTGGCGCGGGCAGTGAGCGTGACGTCGTCTCCGCCGCGCACCTTGATGGTCTCGGTGATGCTCGTGAACTTGGCCCAGCCCTCGGGCGTCTGGTATTCCCCGGAGTCGCTCGGGTTGACGCGCTCGAGGTAGAGGTCTTGCACGTCGGGCCCGGTGTTGGTGAAGCCCCAGGCGATGCGCTCGTTCTGTCCCAGCACCACCATCGGCAGGCCGGGCATGGTGGCGCCGGCCACCTTGAAACCCGGGGCTTCGAGGCGGGCGAAGTACCACAGCGCCGGCGCGGTGAGCTTCAGGTGCGGGTCGTTGGCAAGCAGCGGCTTGCCCGTCTCGGTGTGCGAGCCGGCCAGCACCCAGTTGTTGGAGCCCACGCCTTCGATGCCCGACTCGGGTGCCGCGCTCAGCGCCGTCTGGCCCAGGTTGGCATTGAGCTTCAGGCTGCGAAAGAGCGCCGCGTAGTCGGCCGTTGGCAGCGGCTTTTCACCGGGGTACGGCGGCAGCAGCTCCTGGATGCGCTCGACCGGCAACTGCAACGCCAGGCGCAGGCGCAGCAGTTCGCCCGACCAGTTGGCCCCCAGGTCCCAGGCCATCATCGTGGCCCAGCCCATGCTGTCTTCGGGCACCCAGGGCTCGGGCTGCACGCCGGTCAGCATGAACTCGGGCGGACGCGCGCTCAGCTCGTTCTGCACGTAGGCGTTGATGCCGGCGGCGTAGGCGGTGAGCGCCGCACGCCCCTCGGCGCTGACCTGGCCCCACTGCTCGGCGGCAGCGCGGCGCACGCCGAGCGCGCGCAGGAACTTGTCGGTCTCGAGCGCCGAGGCGCCGAATGCTTCGGCCAGGCGGCCGCTGGCGATGCGCTTGTGCGTTTCGAGCTGCCACAGCCGGTCTTGGGCATGCACGTAGCCAAGGCCGAAGAACGCATCGTCGCGGGTGGCTGCCTTGATGGTGGGGATGCCGTCGGCATCGCGCTCGATGCGCAGCTCGGCCTTGGGGCCGCTCTGCAGCGTGATCGTGCCCTGCGTGGTGGGCAGCACACGCCGGCTGTAGATCCACAAGGCCACCGCCACGAAGAGCGCCAGCCACAGCAGCGCCCAGGCGCCGCGACGTATCCATTTCATGTGTTGTCGTCCTGTCTCCATCGAACGGGCCGCAGCGTAACCGGATGCAAGGCCCGGTGGCCATCCTGCGAACCGACGAACGTCGGACGGCCCGGCTCAAGTGCCGCGATTCGTGCTTTTTGCCAGGATCCGGGCGAGCATCAGCGGCTGCTGGCGGCGAGCCGCAGCCCCAGCCCGATGAACACCACGCCCGCCGCGCGCTGGCACCACAACCCGAGGCGACCGCCCTGCACGCGCTGCGAGAAGCGCTCGCGCGCCGTGCCGGCCAGCCACGCGAACGCGAGCGTCACCAGCGTGCCATTGACCGTGAAGATCAGGCCCAGCAGCGCAAGGCCGAGCGCCTGATGCCTGGCTTCCGGCGCGATGAACTGGGGCAGGAAGGCGAGGAAGAAAAGCGCCACCTTGGGGTTGAGCGCGTTGGTCAGCACGCCGCGCCAGAACACGCCGTGCGTGTCGGGCGCCGCTGACTCGGCGGTCTCGCGTGCCGCGTCCGACCGCGCCCGCAGCATGCCGAGGCCCATCCACACCAGGTAGCCGGCACCGACCCACTTCACCAGGTTGAAGGCCAGCTCGGAACTGGCCAGCACCGCCGACAGCCCGACCGTCACCAGCGCCACATGGAAGAGGCAGCCCGCCCCGATGCCGAGCGCCGCCATCAGGCCGGCCCGCCGGCCGCCGCTGGCGGCGTGGCCGGCGACATAGAGCATGTCAGCCCCGGGGGTGATGTTGAGCAGCAGCCCGGCCGCGATGAACAGCGGCAGGTCGTGGATGCCCAACGATCCGAGCATCAGGCACCCCCGAGGAAATCGGCCTTGCCCAGCTCCACGCCGTAGTGGCGCAGCAGCGCGTACGCGGTGGTCACGTGGAAGTAGAAGTTGGGCGTGGCGAAATGCTTGAGGTAGGCCTCGCCCTTCATCACCAGCACGCCGTCGCGGCGCGGCACGTTGATGTCCTTGTCTTCGGTGCCGACGATCTGGTCGGCCGGCACCGACTCGATGAACGCGAGCGTCTTGGCGATGCGCGCCTTCAGGTCGCCCAGACTCGCCTCGTTGTCCTCGTGCTTGGGCGCCTCGACGCCGCCCAGGCGGGCCATGCAGAACTTGGCCGTGTCGCACGCGATCTGCACCTGCCGGGTGAAGGGCAGCATGTCGGGCGCCAGACGGGCTGTCAGGTACACGGCCGGGTCGAACTTCTTCGCCTGCGCATGGGCCTCGGCCTTCTCGATGAACTTGACCAGGTTGCCGAGCATGCGGACGAACATGGGCACGCTGGCCGAGTGCATGGTGATGGACATGGGGAATCTCCGTTGTGGTGTCGGTACTTTTTGGAGCCGGGATGCTACTGCGGACGGGGCACAATCGACCGGTCCTTCCGAGATGGCCTCACTGCCCGCCTGATGAACATCATCATCCTCGACGACTACCAAGACGCGGTTCGCAAGCTCAAGTGCGCCGCGCGCCTCGAACACCTCAACGCGAAGGTCTTCACCAACACGGTCAAGGGCATCGGCCAGCTCTCGGTGCGCCTGCGCGACGCCGAAGTGCTGGTGCTGATCCGCGAGCGCACCCACTTCCCGCGCCAGCTGCTGGAAAAGCTGCCCAAGCTCAAGCTGATCGTGCAGACCGGGCGCGTGGGGCCGCACATCGACGTCGACACCTGCACGCGGCTGGGCATCGCGGTGGCCGAAGGCTCGGGCTCCCCGGTGGCGCCGGCCGAGCTGACCTGGGCGCTGATCATGGCCGCCATGCGGCGCCTGCCGCAGTACATCGGCAACCTGAAGCACGGGGCCTGGCAGCAGTCGGGCCTGAAGTCGGCGTCGATGCCGTCCAACTTCGGCATCGGCATGGTGCTCCAGGGCAAGACGCTCGGCATCTGGGGCTACGGCCGCATCGGTGAACTGGTGGCCGGCTACGGCCGCGCCTTCGGCATGAAGGTCATCGTGTGGGGCAGCGAGTCCTCGCGCGAGAAGGCCGTGGCGGCCGGCCACACGGCGGCCGAGTCGCGCGAAGCCTTCTTCGAGCGGTCCGACGTGCTCAGCCTGCACAAGCGCCTGTCCGACGAGACGCGCGGCATGGTCAAGCTCGACGACTTGACCCGCATGAAGCCGACCGCCCTGCTCATCAACACCTCGCGCGCCGAGCTGATCGAAGAAGGCGCGCTCGTCTCGGCGCTCAACCGCGGCCACCCCGGCATGGCAGCCGTCGACGTGTTCGAGAGCGAGCCCATCCTGCAAGGCCACCCGCTGCTGCGCCTGGAAAACGCCATCTGCACGCCGCACATCGGCTACGTCGAGCAAGACAGCTACGAGATGTACTTCGGCGCGGCCTTCGACCACGTCGTCAACTTCGTCAACGGCAACCCGACGGGCATCGTCAACCCGGCTGCGCTGAAAGTCCTGCGCGGATGACGGCCACAGGCGAGCTCACACCGCACCAGCAAGTCACACGTGCCCGATGGGCCCTGATGGCCGGCAACTTCGCCATCGGCTGCGGCGTGATGGTGGTGGCCGGCTCGCTGAACGACCTGATCCGCTCGCTCGGGGTGAGCGTGGCGCTCGGCGGGCAGCTGATTTCGATCGCGGCGGTGATGATGTGCTTCGGCGCCCCGGTGCTGGCCGCCCTGCTCGGCCACTGGGACAGGCGCCGCCTGCTGGTGCTGGCGCTCGTGTGGTTCGCCATCGGCCACGGCCTCTCGGCCATCGCGCCCAACTACGCACTGCTGCTGCCGCTGCGGGCGCTCTGCGTGGTGGCCGCTGCGGTCTACACGCCGCAGGCGGCGGCCGCCATCGGCTTCGTCGCCCCGCCCGAGGAGCGCGGCCGCTCGATCATCTTCATCTTCCTCGGCTGGTCGGTCGCCTCGGTGGTCGGCATGCCGGTGCACAGCTTCATCGGCGAAGCCTTCGGCTGGCGCTGGGCCTTCGGGCTCGTCACGGTGCTGTCGGCCGGCGCGGCCTGGTGGGTGTGGGTGGTGATGCCCGACGGCATCAAGCCGCCGACCATGCGGCTGGCCGAGTGGCGCGAGGTGTTCACGCACCCGGTGCTGATGGCGATCGTGCTCGTGACGGCGCTCTCGGGTGCAGGGCAGTTCACGCTCTTCGCCTACATGGCGCCCTACTACCGCCAGGTGATCGGCGCCAACGCCGCCGAGACAAGCTTCCTCTTCTTCTGGACGGGTGCCTTCGGCCTGCTCGGCAACCTCTTGCTCTCGCGCTACATCGACCGCGTGGGCGCTGCGCGCATCGTAGCGCTCGCGATGATCGGCACGGCCTTCAGCATGCTGGTCTGGCCGCTGGCCACGAGCGTCATCACGATGGCGCTCGTCGTCCTGCCGTGGGGCCTGGGAGGCTTTGCGTCCAATTCTGCCCAGCAGGCGCGGCTCGGGCTGGCAGCGCCGCATCTCGCCACCGCGCTCATGGCGCTCAACTCATCGGCCATCTACCTCGGCCAGGCCGTCGGTGCGGCGGGCGGCGGCATCGTGGTGGCGGCGCACGAGGCGATGGGCGCGTCGGGCACCGACCTCTACCAGAATCTCCACTGGATCGCGCTGGCGTGGACGCTCATCGCCATCTCGCTGAGCGTGTGGGCCCAGCGCCAGACCATCCGGCTCGGCGGCAAGGTCTGAGGCCCGCTCACCAGCGTTGGTGGACGTAGGGCTTGGCGAATCGCTCGTAGACCTGCTGCACCGCCTGCATCGTCTCCGACGTGATCGGCGGCAGGTCGGCCGCGGCGGCGTTGTCCTCCACCTGCTTCGGCGAGCGCCCCCCCGGAATGCTGCAGGTCACGGCGGGGTGCATCTGGATCCACCGCAGCGCAAACTGCGCCAGCGTTGGGCCGGCGGGCACGAGCGGCTTCAGTGACTCCACCGCCTGCAGGCCCAATTCGAAGTCGAGGCCGGAGAAGGTCTCGCCCTTGTCGAAGGCCGCGCCCTCCCGGTTGAAGTTACGGTGATCGTCTTGCGCAAACGTCGACTCACGCGTGAGCTTGCCGCTCAGCAGGCCCGACGACAGCGGCAGCCGCGCGAGGATGCCCACACCGCGCCGCTGCGCCTCGCCGAAGAAGAGATCGGCGGGCCGCTGGCGAAAGATGTTGTAGATGATCTGGATGGACTGCACGCCGGGGTACTCGATCGCCTTCAGCGCCTCTTCGACCTTCTCGACACTCACGCCGTAGTGGCGCAGCTTGCCGGCCTTCACCAGCCCATCAAGCACGTCGAACACCTCGGGCCGGTACAGCACCTCGACCGGCGGGCAATGCAGCTGCAGCAGATCGATCGCCTCGACCTCGAGGTTCTTCAGGCTGCGCTCGATGAAGGCGGTGAGGTTGGCCTTGTTGTAGCCGTCGGCCGTGTGCGGCGACAGGCGCCGGCCTGCCTTGCTCGCCACGTAGAACGGCTCCGAGCGCTCACGCCGCAGACGTGCGATCAGGCGCTCGCTGTGGCCGTCGCCATACACGTCGGCGGTGTCGAAGAAATTGATGCCGAGGTCGAGCGCGCGGTGCAGCGCCTTCATCGACGCTTCGTCGTCCACCGCGCCCCAGGTGCCGCCGATGGCCCAGGCGCCGAAGCTCACGGTCGACACGTTCCAGCCGGTGCGGCCGAGGGGGCGGTATTGCATGGGTTGTCTCCTGCAGGCTCTTTGGGTGAGCCGCGCAGGATAGAGAGCCGCACCGCCCGCGTCCAATCCCGTTTGCAGCGGGCGCGATGCCGTAACCGGCATGTATCGCGAATCAGACCGCCCGGCCGGCGAGGCTATAGTGCCCGCGACTTTCCGAGACCCCGATGGCCACCGACGAGACCTCCTCCGTGCAGACCGGAGCCCGCAGCGGCCGGGTGCGCCTGACGCTCGCCGACGTGGCCGCCACGCTCGGCATCAGCCGCACCACCGTCTCCAACGCGTTCAACCGGCCGGAGCAGCTCTCCAAGGAGTTGCGCGAGACCATTCTCACCACCGCCCGCGAACTCGGCTACTTCGGCCCCGACCCGAAGGCCCGCGCGCTGCGCCGCAAGGAATTGCGCGAGGTGGCGCTGGTGTTCCACCACGACCTGCCCTACGCCTTCAACGACCCGCTCACACTCGACTTCATGCGCGGGGTGGCGAGGCAGCTCCAGCAACGCGGGCTCACGCTGCAGCTCATCCCCATGTTCTCGCGCCAGATCGAGCCGACGCTCGACGTGGCCTTCAAGACCACCGCCGATGCACTCATCTTCCATGCCGAGGTGGCACCGGAATTTGCGTCGATGGTGCGCGCCGCGCCGCTGCCGCTGGTGGTGGTCGACACCATGGTGCCCGGCGCGCCCTCGGTGTGCCTCGACGACCGGCGCGGCGCCGAGCTCGCGATGACGCATGCGCTCAAGGCCAAGCCCGACGTGGTGCTGGTGCTCTGCTTCTTCGTCGACGAAGAGCCGATGAAGCGCGCCCAGGCCGCGCGTGCGCCGCGCAGCCCGTTCAATACCTGCGAGCGCGTGGCCGGCTACGCGCAGGCCGCCCGGCGCGCCGGCTTCGATGCCTCGCGCATCGTCTGGCACATCGTCGACGATGGCGACCCCGAAGCCGCCGCACTGCGCGCCGTGGAACAGGAGCGTGCGCGCCTCTGCAAGCACCAGCGCATCGCGGTCGTCGCGATGAGCGACCGCATCGCGCTCGCCGCGATGGGCGCGATGCGCAGCTGGCCGAAGGTGGAGCTGGTGTCGGTGGTCGGCTTCGACGACATCCCCGCGGCCGCCGCAGCCGGCCTCACCACCGTGCGGCAGGACGGCGTCGAAAAAGGCGAAAGCGCCGTGCGTGTCGTGCTCGACGACGAACCGTCGGTGGTGTTGCCACTGACGCTGGTACCGCGCGACACCTGAAACCCGTACCTCAGGTACATCCCCGAGACTAGGGTAAGCCCGCTCTTTCTCGATTCAGAAGGTTCACTAAAGTCGCGTCCAGCCTGCAATCGAGGCTTTCGCTGGATGTAACTGCGTTACGTCTGAATCGTTCAAGAGCACAAGAAATCGTCCCCGAACAACCCATGAAGAGCGAGCCCCAGACCGTGCTGGCCCCGGCGTCCCACGACCGTGATTGGTGGCGCGGCGCCGTCATCTACCAGCTCTACCCACGCAGCTTTGCCGATGCGAATGGCGACGGTGTCGGCGACTTCGCCGGCATGGTCGAGCGCCTGCCCTATGTGGCGAGCCTCGGTGTCGATGCCATCTGGGTGTCGCCCTTCTTCCGCTCGCCGATGAAGGACTTCGGCTACGACGTCAGCGACTACCGCGATGTCGATCCGCTCTTCGGCACGCTGCAGGATTTCGACACCCTCGTCGCGCGGGCCCACGAACTGGGCCTGAAGGTGATCGTCGACCAGGTGCTGTCGCACAGCTCCGACCAGCACCCCTGGTTCATGCAGAGCCGCGCGAGCCGCGACAACGCGCGGGCCGACTGGTACGTATGGGCCGACCCCAAGGCCGACGGCACGCCGCCCAACAACTGGCTCAGCATCTTCGGCGGCTCGGCCTGGCAGTGGGACACGCGCCGCCGCCAGTACTACCTGCACAACTTCCTCGCGAGCCAGCCCGACCTCAACTTCCACAACCCCGAGGTGCAGAAGCAGCTGCTCGACGACCTGCGCTTCTGGCTCGACCGCGGCGTGGACGGCTTCCGCTTCGATGCCTGCATCTTCCACTTCCACGACCTGAAGCTGCGCGACAACCCGCCCGCCGAACGTGCCGACACGCTGTCGGTCCCGGCCTCCAACCCCTACAGCTTCCAGCGCCACCTCTACGACAAGACGCAGCCCGAGAACATCGGCTTTCTGCAGAAGATCCGCAACCTCCTCGACGAGTACGGCGCCGCGAGCGTGGGCGAGATCGGCGACGACGACTCGATCAAGACCATGGCCGCCTACACGAGCGGCGGCGACAAGCTGCACATGGCCTACAGCTTCAACCTGCTGGCCACCGAAAGCAGCGCGGGCTACATCCGCCGGCAGGTGGAGGAACTCGAAGCGCAGATCGCCGACGGCTGGACGAGCTGGTCCATCGGCAACCACGACGTGCCGCGTTTCCTCAGCCGCTGGGGCGGCGTGGGCGCAACAGGCGACTACACCAAGGTCGCGCTGGCGATGCTCGCCTCGCTGCGCGGCAGCGTGTGCTGGTGGCAGGGCGACGAACTCGCGTTGACCGAAGCCGATATTCCCTACGAGAAGATCCAGGACCCGTACGGCATCACCTTCTGGCCCGAGTTCAAGGGCCGCGACGGCTGCCGCACGCCGATGCCGTGGTCACGCGACCTCGTGCATGCCGGCTTCAGCGGCGGCCGCCCGGTCGAACCGTGGCTTCCGGTGCCGGCCGAGCATGCGGCCCGCGCGGTCGACGCGAGCGAAGCCGACCCGGCCTCGCCGCTGCACTTCATGCGCAGGCTGCTGGCCTGGCGCAAGACGCAGGCGCGCCTGCTGCGCGGCGGCATCCGCTTCGTCGACGCACCCGAGCCGGTGCTGGCCTTCTACCGCACGCCCGATGACGGCCCGGAGCTGCTGTGCATGTTCAACCTCGGACGCACCGCGATCGAGATCGCGGCACCGGCCCCGGGACTGCAGCAGATCATGACGCGCGTCGACGATCACCTGGAAGGCACACTCGCCGGCGAGCACATCACCCTGCCCGCGCATGGTTTCTTCTACGGGCAGCACAGCAGCGTCTAAGGTCCCGATCCATGGCCACCCTCAAGCTCAGCGGTTTGCGCAAGTCCTTCGGCGAGGTCGAGATGCTGCACGGCATCGACCTCGACGTGAGCGACGGCGAGTTCCTCGTCTTCGTCGGCCCGTCGGGCTGCGGCAAGTCGACGCTGCTGCGCTGCATCGCCGGGCTGGAGGAGATCACCGCCGGCGAGCTGTACATCGGCGACACCCTGGTCAACGACGTGCCACCCGCCGAGCGCGGCATCGCGATGGTGTTCCAGAGCTACGCGCTCTACCCGCACATGAGCGTGGCCGAGAACATGGCCTTCGGCCTGCGCCTCGCCGGCTACAGCAAGCAGGAGATGAAGGATGCGGTACAGCGCGCCGCACAGACGCTGCAGATCGAGCACCTGCTCGACCGCAAGCCCAAGGCGCTCTCGGGCGGCCAGCGCCAGCGTGTGGCCATCGGCCGTGCCATCGTGCGCAAGCCGGGGGTCTTCCTCTTCGACGAGCCCTTGTCGAACCTCGACGCGGCGCTGCGCGTTCAGATGCGCGTGGAGCTCTCGCGCCTGCACCGCGAGCTGCGCACCACCATGGTCTACGTGACGCACGACCAGGTGGAGGCGATGACGCTCGCCAACCGCATCGTGGTCGTGAACGCCGGGCGCATCGAGCAGGTCGGCGCACCACTCGACCTCTACCACCGCCCGGTCAACAAGTTCGTGGCCGGCTTCATCGGCTCGCCGAAGATGAATTTCCTCGAGGCGACCTTGGGAGACGCGAGCCATGTGGTGCTGAAGGACGGCAGCGTTGTGCCCGTCTCGCCCGGCACTGACGCCGCGCGCTCCGCCGCCATCGGCAAGCCCGTGACGCTCGGCATCCGACCCGAGCACATCCATGCCGATCGCACGCCAGGCGAAGGCGCGGTGAGAGCCACCGTGCAGCTCGCCGAGCACCTGGGCGACACCACCTACCTGCACCTCTTGGTGCCCGGCGCGCCCGAGCCCATCACCGTGCGCACCGCTCCCGACAACCCGCTCAACACCGGCGACCCCGCATGGCTGCACCTGCCGCGCGAGCGCTGCTTCGTATTCGACGAGCAGGGGCAGACCCTGCCATGACCCTTGCCAAAAGACCCCATCACAACCAGGAGACAGAAAGCATGCAGACCAAACGCACCCTCCTCGCGGCCGCGGCCGCCCTCACCCTCGGCGCCGCCTTCGCGCCGCTCGCGCAGGCCGCCGAGCCCGGCAAGCTGCTCGTGTGGATCAACGGCGACAAGGGCTACAAGGGCATCATCAAGATCGGCGAGGAGTTCACCAAGAAGACCGGCATCCCGGTCACGGTGGAATACCCCGAAGACGCGCCGAGCAAGTTCCAGGCAGCCGCTGCCGCCGGCAAGGGCCCCGACATCTGGATCTGGCCGCACGACCGCATCGGCGAGTGGATCGAAGGTGGTTTGCTGCAGCCCGTGACCCCGAGCAAGAAGGTGCAGGCCGACATCGACCCGCTGGCCTGGAAGGCCTTCACGGTGGGCGGCAAGACCTGGGGCTATCCGCTGTCGATCGAAGCGGTGGCGCTCGTCTACAACAAGGCGCTGGTGCCCACGCCGCCCAAGAGCTTCGAAGAGGTGATCGCGCTCGACAAGAAGCTCTCGGCCTCGGGCAAGAAGGCCATCCTCTGGGACTACAACAACACCTACTTCACCTGGCCGCTGCTGGCCGCCAACGGTGGCTACCCCTTCAAGCAGAAGGCCGATGGCACCTATGACGCCAAGGACACCGGCGTCAACAACGCCGGCGCGCTCAAGGGTGCCGAGCTGCTGTCGAAGATGATCAAGGACGGCGTCATGACCAAGGGCGCCAACTACGCCGAGATGGAAGCCGGCCTCGCGCAGGGCAAGGTCGCGATGATGATCAACGGCCCCTGGTCGTGGGACAACCTGAAGAAGGCCAACATCAACTTCGGCGTCGCCAAGATCCCGACCGTCGCCGGCAAGAAGGCCGCGCCTTTCGTCGGCGTGCTCGGCGCCATGGTCACCAAGGCCACGCCGAACAAGGACCTGGCGGTCGAGTTCCTCGAGAACCACATGCTCACCGTCGACGGCCTGAAGAAGATCAACGACGACGTGCCGCTCGGCACGCCGGCCAACAAGGCCTTCTTCAACGAGTCCAAGAACAACCCCAACATCCAGGCGACGATGGCGAGCGCGCAAGACGGCGCCCCGATGCCCAACAACAAGGAGATGGGCCGCTTCTGGTCGTCGATGGCCTCGGCGCTGCAGAACATGACCGAAGGCCGCCAGTCGCCCAAGGAAGCGATGGACGCCGCCGCCAAGCGCATCGCTGCACCCTGAGCCGTTTGTTGAGCGGGCCATGCCGACACACAAGAAAAATTCGCCGCGCTGGTTCGGCCCGCTCGTCCTGATCGCGGCCCTGCTGGCCGCGCTCTACATCGTGGTGGTGGTCCACGCAGCGGGCCAGACGCTGCTTGCCGCCACCCTCCTCTTCATCACCGCGCTCGCAGCGTGGCTCTACACCTCACCACGCTTCTACGCGTGGCGATATCTCTTCCCGGGCATCGCGGCGGCGATGGTGTTCGTGGTGTTCCCGATGCTCTACACCATCGGCATCGGCTTCACCAACTACAGCTCGGCCAACCTGCTGAGCTTCGAGCGGGCCACGCAGTACCACCTCGACGAGACCGCGGCCGCCGAAGGCGACCCGCTCGCGTTCACGCTGCATGCCGACGGGCCCGAGTTCCGCGTGCGCCTGAGCGACCCGGACGACGACGCGAAGGCCTGGGTCTCGGGCCCGCTCGCGCTCAAGAACAACGCACCGCTCAAGCTCGAGGTCGAGCCGGCGCAGCAGGTGAAGCTGCCGCTTGGCGAGCCGCTGCCCCTGCGCGACGTGATCCAACGCCAGGCTGCTCTCAAGGCCCTGACCTTCGAGCTGCCCGGCGGCCGCCAGGTGGTGATGACCGGCCTGCGCCAGTTCTCGGGTCTGGAGAAGGTCTACGAACAACGCGAACCCGGCGTGCTCGTCCACAAACGCACCGGCGAGCTGCTCAAGGCCAATCACCAGACGGGCTTCTACGAGAAGGCCAATGGCGAGCGCGTGACACCCGGCTTCCAGGTCGGCGTGGGCTTCGACAACTACCGCCGCATCTTCACCGAGCCCGCCTTCCGCGAGCCCTTCCTGCGCATCTTCGTGTGGACGGTCGCGTTCGCCGCGCTCACCGTGCTCTTCGCCGCCTCGCTGGGCATGCTGCTCGCGGTGCTGCTGAACTGGGACGCGCTGCGCTTCAAGGGCGTCTACCGCGTGCTGCTCTTCCTGCCGTATGCGGTGCCGGGCTTCATCTCCATCCTCGTCTTCCGCGGGCTCTTCAACAACAACTTCGGCGAGATCAACCTGATCCTCGATGCGCTCTTCGGCATCCGCCCCACCTGGTTCTCCGACCCGACGCTTGCGAAGGCGATGCTGCTCATCGTCAACGTGTGGCTGGGCTACCCGTACATGATGCTCGTGTGCATGGGGCTCATCCGCGCGATCCCCGCTGACCTGTACGAAGCCTCGGCCGTGGCCGGCGCCGGGCCGCTGACCAACTTCTTCCGCATCACCGCGCCACTCGTCATCAAGCCGCTCACGCCGCTGCTGATTGCCGCCTTTGCCTTCAACTTCAACAACTTCGTGCTGATCTCGCTGTTGACCGGCGGGCGGCCCGACTTCCTCGACACCACCGTGCCCGCTGGCACCACCGACCTGCTGGTGTCGTACACCTACCGCATCGCCTTCGAAGACTCGGGCCAGCAGTTCGGCCTGGCCGCCGCGGTCTCCACCGTCATCTTCCTGATGGTGGCGGCGATCTCGATGGTGCAGATCAAGTTCACGCGGATCGCACGCGATCCGGCCCGCTGAAAGGAGAACACGATGGCCATCGTCGTCGCAAAATCGCAGCGCTGGCGCGTGCTGCTGGCGCATGCCTTCCTCATCGGGCTGGTGATCGTCACGATCTTCCCGTTCCTGATGATCCTGTCGATCTCGTTCCGGCCCGGCAACTTCGCGACCGGCAGCCTGATCCCCGATCGCATCAGCCTGGAGCACTGGATGCTCGCGCTCGGGATGTCGTACACCGCACCCGACGGCAGCCTGGTGCAGCCCACCTTCCCCGTGCTGCGATGGCTGTGGAATTCGGTGAAGGTGGCCGCGCTCACCGGCCTCGTGACGCTGCTGCTCTCCACCACCGCGGCCTACGCCTTCGCGCGCATGAAGTTTCGCGGCAAGGAGGCCTCGCTCACCGGCCTGATGCTGGTGCAGATGTTCCCGAGCGTGCTGGCGCTGGTCGCCATCTACGCCATCTTCGACCGCATCGGCAACGTCTTCCCCACCTTCGGCATCGACAGCCACTGGTCGCTGCTGCTCGCCTACTCGGGCGGCATCGCGCTGCACGTGTGGACCATCAAGGGCTACTTCGACACCATCCCGGCCGAGATCGAAGAGGCCGCCAAGGTCGATGGCGCGACACCCTGGCAGGCCTTCCGCATCGTGCTGCTGCCGATGGCGTTGCCGATCCTGATGGTGGTCTTCCTGCTGGCCTTCGTGGGCGCGATCATCGAGTACCCGGTCGCGTCGATCCTGCTCAACGAGCAGGCCAAGCTCACGCTCGCGGTCGGCTCCAACCTCTTTCTCTACGAGCAAAAGTACCTGTGGGGCGACTTCGCGGCGGCGGCCATCCTCTCGGGCCTGCCGATCACGCTGGTGTTCATCCTCGCGCAGCGCTGGATGATCTCGGGGCTCACCGCCGGGGGCATCAAGGGATGAGACGCCTGGCGGTACTGCTGGCCCTGGTGCCGGTGCTGCTGCTGACGGCGCCAGCGGCGCCAGGCCCGGCCCGCTTCGCCGACAACCCCATCGTCTACTTCGCCGTCACCGACCGCTTCTTCAACGGCGACCCGTCGAACGACAACGCGTACGGCCGCACCCGCGAGGCCAGGCCCGAAGACGACGTGGGCACCTTCCACGGCGGCGACCTGAAAGGCATCACCGCCAAGCTGAAGGAAGGCTGGTTCCGCGAACTCGGCGTCAACGCGATCTGGATCACCGCGCCCTACGAGCAGATCCACGGCTGGGTGGTCGGCGGCAACAAGGCCTTCAAGCACTACGCCTACCACGGCTACTACGCGCTCGACTACACCGTGCTCGACAAGTCGATGGGCACGCCCGACGATCTGCGCGAGATGGTCGACACCGCGCATGCGCAAGGCATCCGCATCCTCTTCGATGTGGTGATGAACCACCCGGGCTACCTCGACCTGCAGACCGCGCGCGAGCTCGGCCTCCGGGTGCTCTGGCCGGGCTCCGAGAAGGCGACGCTCGCGAACTACCACTCGTTCATCGACTACAACAACTTCGCCTTCACCGACTGGTGGGGCCGCGACTGGGTGCGCGCCGGCTTGCCGAGCTACCTCGATGGCGGGCGCGACGAACTGACGAAGCAGCTGGCCTTCCTGCCCGACTTCCGCACCGAGAGCACGGCCCATGTGACGCTGCCGAAGTTCCTGCGCGACAAGCCCGGCACCCGCGCCCGCGACCTGCGCGACACCACCGTGCGCGGCTACCTAGTCACCTGGCTCACGCAGTGGGTGCGCGAGTACGGCATCGATGGCTTCCGTGCCGACACCGTCAAGCACGTGGAGCCGGCCGCCTGGGCCGAGCTGAAGACGGCTGCGACGAAGGCACTCGCCGAGTGGAAGAAGGCGAACCCCGACAAGAAGATCGACGACGAGCCCTTCTGGATGGTCGGCGAAGACTGGGGCAAGGGCCCGCAGCGCGACCCGCTGCACGACAGCGGCTTCGATGCGCTCATCAACTTCGACTTCCAGAATGCGGCCCTGCGCGATGCGCAACCCGAGAAACTTTATGCCCGCTACGCCAGCCTGCTCAGCGGCCGGCCCGGCTACAACGCACTCAGCTACCTGTCTTCGCACGACACCGAGAACTCTTCGACCGCAAGCGCCTCGCCGATGGCGCCGCCTGGCTGATGCTCGCGCCGGGCGGGGTGCAGATCTACTACGGCGACGAGACGCGCCGCCCACCCGGCCCCGCACCGAGCAGCGACCCGCAGCAGGCCACCCGCTCCGACATGAACTGGGGCAGCGTCGATGCGAGCCTGCTCATGCACTGGCGCAAGCTCGGGCAGTTCCGCCGCGCGCATGTGGCCCTCGCCCGCGGCGCGCATCAGAAGCTCGCCGACAAGCCCTACACCTTCAGCCGCATCGACGCGGCCAGCGGCGACCGCGTCGTCGTCGCGATGGAGGCCACCGATGCCGAGCACATCGTGGTCGGCGACGTGTTCCCCGAGGGCAGCACGGTGCGCGATGCCTACTCGGGCAACACCGCGATCGTGCGCCAAGGCCGGGTGCAGTTCCCCACCCAGCACTGGGTGCTGCTCGAAACACCCTGAGCCCGCAAGCGGGCTCCCGCGTAGTGGGACGCACGTAGTGGCGCGCGCGTAGTGGGGGCCGCGGATGGCAGGCCGCGCGCCGCTGCCTAGCATGCGCCGCACCTCCACTCACGCTTCGCGCCATGCAAGACGATCGTCCCAGCACCACCGCCTTCCGCGCCGCGGTCGCCCGCGCACGCCACCAGCTGATCGACACGCCCAAGGTCTTCGACGACCCGCTGGCGCTGCGCATCCTCGGGCCCGAGACCGCGCTTGAACTCGAAGGCCTCGGCCGCCGCGGCGACAACCCCTATCTGCGCGGCGTGCGCGCGAGCCTCGTGGCCCGCAGCCGCATCACCGAAGACGCGCTGCACGAGGCGGTGGCCAGCGGCACCACGCAGTACGTGGTGCTCGGCGCGGGGCTCGACACCTTCGCGCTGCGCAGCCCCTATTCGGCGGCACGCCTGCGCGTCTTCGAGGTCGACCACCCGGCCACGCAGGGCTGGAAGCGGCAGCTGCTCGCCCGTGCCGGCCTCGTGGTGCCGGCGCACCTGCACTGGGTGCCGGTGAACTTCGGTCGCCAGTCGGTGAGCGAGGCGCTGCTTGACGCCGGGTTCGACCCTGCACGCCCGGCCTTCTTCTCGTGGCTGGGCGTCACGATGTACCTGCCGCCCGAGGTGACGCTCGCCACCCTGCGCGAGCTGAGCGGCCTGGCCCGGGCCGGCGGCGGCATCGTCTTCGATGTGCTCAATGACCCCGCCACGCTCAACCCGCTGCTGCGGCTCGTGCTCGTGGTGCTGCGCCGGCGCTTCGCGCGCATGGGCGAGCCGTGGATCGGCCACTTCGCGCCGGAGCCTCTGCGCGCAGCGCTGCAGGCGATGGGTTTTGCCGACGTGCGCCGGCACGACGCGCACATCGTCAACCCGCGATTCTTCGATGCGCACCCACGCGGCCTGCGCATGCGCACGCTCGGCTCGATCGTGCAGGCGAGCCTGCCGAGTCGTTTCGCAACTTGACGACCCGCCTGCACGAGGCCCCTGGGAAAGCCCTGATTCAATAATACTTCGCCAAAATAAAATGCCGCACTGTTTCGACCCACCGCTGCAAAACAGGCCGCTCCGGCATGACACGTCTCCAGTCACGGCAGATCTCGCTGCTGCACCTCTACCAGGTGCTGCACACCGTGCGCCTCGCGCGCCCGGCGGCGTCGCGTGCCGAGATCTGCCAGGCCACGGGGCTCAGCCAGCCGGCCGTGTCGTCGCTCACGCGGCGGCTGCTCGAAACCGGCGCCTTGATGGAGGTCGGCGCCCGCCCGTCGACCGGCAGTGGCCGCCGTGAACGCGAACTGGCGCTGAACCCCGACTTCGCCTGGGTCGTGGGCGTGAAGGTGTCGATGCACCAGATCACCCTCGCCTTGGTCGACTTCGCCGGCGGCGTGCGCGACACGCTGAAGGTGCCGATCTCCGCGCCCGTCACGCAGGCCGCGCTGCTGCAGCGGCTGGTGAAGGAGATCAAGGCCTGCCTTGCCAAGGCCGACCCGCAGGTGCGCCAGCGCCTGGCCGGCGTGGGCGTGGCGGTGCCGGGCATGGTCGACTCGCTGCGCGGCGAGGTGCACTGGTCGCCGCTGCTCAAGCCGGGCCGCAAGGATGAATCGGCCCCGCTCGCCGCGCCGCTGACCGACGCGCTTGGCGTGCCGGTGATGATCGAGAACGACGCCAACATGCTCGCGCTCGCCGAGCAATGGTTCGGCGAAGCGGCGCGAATGACCAATGTGGCCGTGGTCACGCTGGAGCACGGCCTGGGCCTCGGCCTCGTGCTCGATGGCGAACTCTTCCGTGGCCACAGCGGCCTCGCCGCCGAATTCGGCCACATCCAGGTGGTCCCCGGGGGCCGCGCCTGCCGCTGCGGCAAACGCGGCTGCCTCGAAGCCTACGTGGCGCACAGTGCGGTGGTGGGCCAGGGCCAGGAGGCCGGCCTGCTGCCGGCCGGTGAACTCGGCTCAGGCGAGATCGAGACCGCCTACGTCGAACTCGCCGACAAGGCCCGCGCCGGCAACCAGCAGGCGCGCCAGATCTTCGAACACCAGGGCGAGCTGCTCGGCCGATGGATGGGCAACATGGTCAACCTGCTCGCACCACAGCTCGTCATGCTCGACGGCATGACCGAAGGCACCGAGCTTTTCGAAGCCTCGCTCCGACAGGCCATGCACGAGGCGCTCGCCATCCCCCACCGCCAACGCGACCTGCTCGTGGTGCACCACCGCGGCGACGAGACCTGGGCGCGCGGCGCCGCGTCGCTGGTGTTGCAGCGCCTGGACGAGTCCGCAGAAATCCTCGAATCGGTGTCACGCCACGGGTTCGAGACCGAAGCAGACGGGCACAGACCCGTCACCTGATCCCACATCGATCACCACAGCGCGCCATCAGGCGCAATCACAACGCACGGAGACAACATGAAATTCACCCACACACTGCTTGCCACTGCTCTGACAACGTTTTCAACACTCGCTGCCGCCCAGACGGTGGTCGGCGTGAGCTGGTCCAACTTCCAGGAAGAGCGCTGGAAGACCGACGAGGCCGCGATCAAGGAACAGCTCGCCAAGTCCGGCGCCACCTACGTGAGCGCAGA
Source organism: Rhizobacter sp. J219 (assembly GCF_024700055.1). Taxonomy (GTDB): domain Bacteria; phylum Pseudomonadota; class Gammaproteobacteria; order Burkholderiales; family Burkholderiaceae_C; genus Rhizobacter. The sequence goes on along the minus strand of NZ_JAJOND010000001.1, from coordinate 496,009 downwards.
CGCAGGCGGCTCACCCGAGAAGCAGCTCGCCGACGTCGACGGCCTGATCGCCAAGGGCGCGAAGGCGCTGATCATCCTCGCGATGGACAAGGACGCGATCGTGCCCGCGCTCGCGAAGGCCAAGCAGCGCAACATCCCCGTCGTCGCGTATGACCGCCTGATCGAGCAGCCCGGCGTCTTCTACATCACCTTCGACAACAAGGAGGTCGGCCGCCTGCAGGCCAAGGCCGTGCTGGCTGCCAGACCGAAGGGCAACTACGTGATGATCAAGGGCTCGCCGACCGACCCGAATGCCAACTTCCTGCGCGCAGGCCAGGGCGAGGTGCTCGCCGATGCGCTGAAGAAGGGCGACATCAAGATCGTCGGCGAGGAATACACCGACGGCTGGAAGCCCGAGAACGCGCAGAAGAACATGGAGCAGATCCTCACGCGCAACCAGAACAAGGTCGACGCGGTGGTGGCCTCCAACGACGGCACAGCCGGTGGCGTGGTGGCGGCGCTCTCGGCTCGCGGCATCAAGGGCGTGCCGGTGTCGGGGCAGGACGGTGACCATGCCGCCCTTAACCGCGTGGCGCTCGGCACGCAGACCGTCTCGGTGTGGAAGGACGCCCGCGTGCTCGGCCGTGAAGCCGCCGCAGCCGCCGTGACGCTCGCCGCCGGCAAGAAGGTCGACGGCACCGTCACCTGGGCCGAAGGCGAGAAGAAGGTGCCGATGACCTCGAAGTTCCTGGCGCCCGTGCCCGTCACCGCCGCCAACCTCGACGTGGTCATCAAGGCCGGCTGGGTCAGCAAGGACGTGGTGTGCAAGGGCGTGGCCGCAGCCACCGCTCCCGCCGCCTGCAAGTAACCCACAACCCCTGACGTGAATGGAAGGCGCCCGCGCAAGCGGGCGTCTCGTTCGCCGCCATGTCACTTCCTCTCCAGATCAGCGCCCTCGACCTGCGCCTCTCGCTCATGGCGGCCGTGCTCGCCGCGATGGCCGTGGTCTTCCACCTGCTGACCGGCACCTTCCTCACGCCGGAAAACCTCTACAACATCGCGCAGCAGACGGCGGTGGTGGGCATCGTCGCGACCGCCATCGCCCTCATCATCGTGGCGCGCCAGATCGACCTGTCGGTCGGCTCGGTGATGGGTTGCGTGGGCGTGCTCATCGCCTTCCTGCAATACACCTCGGGTTGGCACTGGATCCCCGCCTCGCTCGCGGGCCTCGCGCTCGCGCTCGTGGTCGGGCTCTACCAAGGCTGGCTCACCGCCTACCTCGGCGTGCCCTCCTTCGTGGTCACGCTCGGAGGGCTGATGTCCTTCCGCGGCGCGGCCTTCCTCATCGCCGACGGCAAGACGCAGCCGGTGACCGACCCGACCTTCCTGGCACTCGGTGGCGGGCTCGATGGCTCGTTGGGCCCCGCGCTCAGCTGGGCGCTCGGTGCCGCGCTGTCGGCCCTCGTCGTCTTCAACACTGCCGCACGCCGCCGCAGCAAGCGCAGCCATGGCTTCACCGTGCGGCCACTGTGGTTCGACGCCGCCTTCGCCGGCTTGGTAGTGGCGATGCTGCTCGGCTTCGTCGCTGTCACCTGCGCGTATCAACTGCCCGGCAAGGACGCCGCGCAAGGCGTGCCCATCCCCGTCGTCATCTGGGGCCTGGTCGTGATGGGCATGGCCTTCATCGTGCGGCGCACACGCTTCGGCCGCTACGTCTACGCGATCGGCGGCAACCCCGAGGCGGCGCTGCTCGTCGGCATTCCGGTCAAGCGGGTGATGCTGATGCTCTTCCTGCTGCTGGCGGTGCTGGTCACCATCGCCGCGGTGGTGTCGGTCGCTCGCCTCAACGCCGGCACCAACTCGCTCGGCACGAACATGGGCTCTACGTGATCGCCGCGGCGGTGATCGGCGGCGTGGCGCTCTCGGGCGGCAGCGGCACGGTGCTCGGCTCGGTGCTGGGCGCCTTGATCATTCAATTCCTCGAGAGCGGCCTGCTGCTGCTCGACGTCGGCATCGGCCAGCGCATGGTGATCATCGGCCAGGTGCTGATCGTCGCCGTCGTCTTCGACGTGCTCTACCGCCGTTGGACCGGGGAGCGGCTGACATGAATACCCCGATGCCCATGACCGCGCCGCTCGTTGAAATCAAAGACGTGCACAAGGCCTTCTTCGGCGTGCGTGCCGTCGAAGGCGTGAGCCTGAGCGTCTACCCCGGCGAAGTGGTGGCCGTGCTCGGCCACAACGGCGCCGGCAAGTCGACGCTGATGAAGATGCTGGCGGGCGCCTTCCCGATCGACAGCGGCGAGATCCTCGTCAACGGCGCGCCGGCAAAGATCGACACACCCGCCGATTCGCAGGCCCTCGGCATCGAGACGATCTACCAGACGCTCGCGCTGGCCGACAACCTCGACAGCGTGGCCAACCTCTTCCTCGGCCGCGAGTTGCTGACACGCTTTCGCACCCTCGACGACGACGCAATGGAAGTCGCCGCACGCGAGGTCTTCCACCGCCTCAACCCCAATTTCAAGAACATCCGCGTGCCGGTGCGTTCGCTCTCGGGCGGCCAGCGCCAGGTGGTCGCCATCTCGCGCGCCCTGTACTTCAACGCCCGCGTGCTCATCATGGACGAGCCCTGCGCCGCGCTCGGCCCCGAGGAGACGCGCATGGTCCACGAGTCCGTGAAGAAGCTCAAGGCCCAGGGCGTGGGCATCTTTCTCATCACCCATGACATGCCCGACGTGTTCGGCCTTTCCGATCGCCTCACGGTGATGAAGAACGGCCGCACGGTGGGCACCTACAAGACCGCCGAGGTCACCGAGGACGAAGTGCTCGGAATGATCATCGGCGGCAAGCCACTGCCTGGCAGGCCCAGCTCTCCACCACAGAGCCCCTGACCGGCAGATTTGAAAACGCCTGTTCTCCGCCAACACCACCACTTTTTTTCATCCGGTTCAGAACACAGGAGACAACCATGCACAACCCGACCAAGCGGGCCGCGCTATCGCGCCTGGTCATCGGCATTGCCGCTGCCTCTGCCGCCTTTGGCGCGCAGGCCCAGGCCACCACGACGCTGACGGTGGCCTCGTTCCCGAGCTTCGACCTCGCGGTCAAGGCCGCCATCCCGCTCTACAAGAAGGTCAACCCCAACGTGGAGATCAAGCTCGTGAGCCTGGCCTTCATGGACCACCACACCGCGATGACCACCGCGCTCGCGGCCGGCGGCAACGTGCCCGACGTGATGGGCGTCGAGCTGAGCTTCATCGGCCGGCTCGTCGAGTCCAAGGGCCTCGAAGACCTGGGCAAGGCACCGTACAACGGCAACGCGCTCACGCCGAAGTTTGCCAAGTTCACCGTGCCGCTCGCGATGAGCGGCTCGGGCACGCTCGCCGCCATCCCGGCCGACATCGGCCCGGGCGCGCTCTTCTACCGCAAGGACATGATGGACAAGGCCGGCGTCACCGAAGCCGACCTCACCAAGAGCTGGGAGTCGTACATCGAGGCCGGCAAGAAGGTGAAGGCCGCGACCGGCGCCTACCTGATGGCCGACGCGGTCGACATCAAGGACATCTACATCCGCTCGGGGCTCAAGGCCGGCGAAGGCATCTACTTCGACAAGAAGGGCCAGCCTCTCATCAACACACCGCGCTTCCAGAAGGGCTTCGAGCTGGCCAAGGCCGCGCGCAATGCGGGCATCGACGCCAAGGTGAAGGCCTGGTCGCCCGAGTGGGGCGAAGGCTTCAAGCGCGACAAGGTGGCGTCGCAAATGATGGGCGCCTGGCTCGGCGGCCACCTGAGCAACTGGCTCGCACCCGATTCCAAGGGCCAGTGGCGCTCGGCGCAACTGCCCAACGGCGCGTTCGCCTCGTGGGGCGGCTCGTTCTACGCCATTCCGCAGAAGGCGCAGAACAAGGCCGCAGCCTGGGAGTTCATCAAGTTCATGACGACCAACAAGGACATGCAGATCGAGGCCTTCCGCAAGCTCGATGCGTTCCCGGCGCTGATCGAGGCGCAGTCCGACCCGTTCGTCAACGAGCCCATCGAGTACTTCGGCGGCCAGAAGGCGCGGCAACTCTGGAAGGTCTCGGCCGACAAGATCCAGGCCATCGCGGTCGACAAGTACGACCCGGTCGCCAACGAGATCGTCAACGCCGAGTCTCGACAAGGTGCTGGAGCAGAACAAGGACATCAAGCTCGCGCTGGCCGATGCGCAAGCCGCGATCAAGAAGCGCGTGCGCCGCTGATCGCCTTCTGAGGAGTAGCGCATGTACCTCGGCATCGACCTCGGCACCTCGGAGGTCAAGCTCGTGCTGCTCGCCACGAGCGGCAGCATCGTCGCGCAGGCCGGCGTGAAGCTCGGCATCTCGCGGCCGCACCCGGGCTGGAGCGAGCAGGCGCCGGCCGACTGGTGGGCCGCCACCCAGTCGGCGGTGACCCAGCTGCGCCAGCGGGCGCCGCAGGCCTGGAGCGCGGTGCGTGCCATCGGGCTCTCGGGCCAGATGCACGGGGCGGTGCTGCTCGATGCGATCGGCGAGGTATTGCGGCCGGCGATCCTCTGGAACGACGTGCGATCTGCGCAGCAGTGCGAGGGCCTCACGAGGGCCCTTCCCACCCTGCCGCAGATCGCCGGCAACCTGGCGATGCCGGGCTTCACCGCGCCCAAGCTCGCATGGGTGCGCGAGCACGAGCCGGCCGTCTTCGAGCGTGTGGCCAAGGTGCTGCTGCCCAAGGACTACCTGCGCTTTCGCATGACGGGAGCGTTCGTGAGCGAGATGTCGGACGCGGCGGGGACGCTGTGGCTCGACGTGGCCAGGCGGGCGTGGTCCGACGAGCTGCTCGCCGTCACCGGACTCACCCGCGCGCACATGCCCGAGCTGGTGGAGGGCAGCGCCGTGTCGGCACGCCTCTCGCCCGAGATCGCCGGTGCGTGGGGCTTGCCGACCTCGGTGGTCGTGGCGGGTGGCGGCAGTGACAACGCCGCAAGCGCCGTCGGCATCGGCGCCGTGAAACCGGGTGACGGCTTCCTGTCGCTTGGCACGAGCGGCGTGCTCTTCGTCGTCAACGACCGCTTCCGCCCCAACCCGGCCTCGGCCGTGCACGCCTTCTGCCACGCGCTGCCCGATCGCTGGCACCAGATGGCGGTGATGCTGTCGGCCGCGTCATGCCTGCACTGGGTCACGCAGCTCGTCGGCGCCGAGAACGAGGCCTCGCTGCTCACGCGCACCGAGACCTTGAGCGACGCCGAGCGGGATGCCGCCCCCATCTTCCTGCCCTACCTCTCGGGCGAGCGCACGCCGCACAACGATGCCAAGGCACGCGGCGTGTTCTTCGGCCTGAACCACGACACCGACGCGCGGGCGCTGTGCCACGCCGTGCTCGAAGGCGTGGCCTTCGGCCTGCGAGACGGGCTCGATGCGCTGCGTGCGGCCGGCACCGACGTGAACTCGCTGGCGCTCGTCGGCGGTGGTGCCCGCAGCACGATGTGGGCGCAGCTGCATGCCGACGTGCTGGGCGTCGAAGTGCACACCGTCGACGGCGGCGAAGCCGGCGGCGCGCTCGGCGCGGCACGCCTCGCGTGGCTGGCCGATGGCGGTAACGAGGCCGAGGTGTGCCGCCCACCTGCGCTGCGTCAGAGCTTCACGCCACACGCCTCACGCACCGCTGCGCTCTTCGCGCGGCACCAACGATTCCGCGGCCTCTATGCCGCCACCCGCGATCTTTTCGTGGGTTGAACCCTTCTCTGGAGAAGTACCGATGAGCTACCTGAAGAACATCGCCCCCGTCCGCTACGAGGGCGAGCACAGCACCAACCCCCTCGCATTCCGCTGGTACGACAAGGACCGCGTCGTGCTCGGCAAGCGCATGGAAGACCACCTGCGCTTCGCCGCCTGCTACTGGCACACCTTCTGCTGGAACGGCTTCGACGTCTTCGGCTACGACGGCAGCTTCGAGCGCCCGTGGCACCACATGGCCGACCCGATGGAGGCCGCCCGTGCCAAGGCCGATGTGGCCTTCGAGTTCTTCACCAAGCTCGGGGTGCCCTACTACTGCTTCCACGACCGCGACATCGCCCCCGAGGGCGCCACGCCGCGCGAGAGCGTGGACCGTCTGCGCCGCATGGTCGACGTGCTGGGCGAGCACCAGCAGCGCACCGGCATGAAGCTGCTGTGGGGCACGGCCAACCTCTTCAGCCACCGCCGCTTCATGAGCGGCGCCGCGACCAACCCCGACCCCGAAATATTCGCGATGGCCGCGCTGCAGGTGAAGGAGGCGATGGACGCGACCAAGAAGCTCGACGGCGCCAACTACGTGATGTGGGGCGGTCGCGAAGGCTACGAGACGCTCATCAACACCGACATGAAGCGCGAGCTCGCGCAGCTCGGCCGCTTCCTGTCGATGGCGGTCGACCACAAGCACAAGATCGGGCTCGACGGCCCCATCCTCATCGAGCCCAAGCCGCGCGAGCCGACCAAGCACCAGTACGACTTCGACGTCGCCACCGTGTTCGGCTTCCTCAAGCAGTACGGGCTGGAGAAGGAGGTCAAGGTGAACATCGAGGCCAACCACGCCACGCTCGCCGGCCACAGCTTCGAGCATGAGATCGTGACGGCGCTCACGCTCGGCATCTTCGGCTCGCTCGACATGAACCGCGGTGACATGCAGTGCGGCTGGGACACCGACCAGTTCCCCAACAACGTCCCCGACACCGCGCTCGCGCTGTACTACATCCTGCAGGCTGGCGGCTTCTCGAGCGGCGGCCTGAACTTCGATGCCAAGGTGCGCCGCCAGTCGCTCGATGCGGAAGACCTCTTCCACGGCCACATCGGCGGCATGGACGTGGCGGCCCGTGCGCTGCTGATCGCCGAGAAGATGATCCAGGACGGCGGCCACGCCCGCGCCGTCGCCGAGCGCTACGCCGGCTGGGACGAGCCACTGGGCCGCGAGATCCACGAAGGCAAGTTCGACCTCGCCGCGCTCGCGCAGCGCACGCTCCACCGCAACACCGACGTCGCCCCACGCTCCGGCCGCCAGGAGGCGCTGGAGAACTGGTTCAACAAGTTCGTCTGAACATGAGCACCACGATCCAGAACCCGGTCTTGCCGGGCTTCCACCCTGACCCGTCGATTCTGCGCGTGGGCCGCGATTTCTACATCGCGACCTCCACCTTCGAATGGTGGCCCGCCGTGCGCATCCACCACTCGCGCGACCTGGTGCATTGGCAGCATCTGTCATATGCGTTGACGCGCAAGAGCCAGCTCGACATGCGCGGCAACCCCGACTCGGCCGGCATCTGGGCACCTTGCCTGAGCTACCGCGGCGGGTTGTTCTACATGGTGTTCACCAACGTGCGCAGCAAGCTCGGCGCTTACAAGGACACGCCGAACTACGTGGTGACGGCACCGCACCCGAGCGGCCCGTGGTCAGAGCCGGTCTACCTGCACAGCCGTGGCTTCGACGCCTCGATGTTCCACGACGACGATGGCCGCAGCTGGGTGCTCAGCATGCAGTGGGACCACCGGCCTGGGCACAACGCCTTCCACGGCATCCTGCTGCAGGAGTACGACCACGACCGCCGCTGCGTCACCGGCCCGGTGAAGAACATCTTCCCCGGCACCTCGCTCGGCGTGGTCGAAGGCCCGCACCTCTACAAGCGCGATGGCTGGTACGTGCTGCTCACGGCCGAGGGCGGCACCTTCTACGAACACGCGGTGACGATCGCGCGCTCGCGCAGCATCGATGGGCCCTACGAGCTGAGCCCACATCACCCGCTGCTCACCGCGTGGCGCAAGTCACCCGCGGGCCTGCAGCGCGCCGGCCATGCAAGCCTCGTCGACACGCCAGAGGGCGAGTGGTACATGGCTCACCTGTGCGGCCGACCACTGGAATGGCGCGAGCACCCGCCCGCCTCGCCGCCCGAGGCCTACGAAGGCCTGCACTGCAACCTCGGCCGCGAGACCGCCCTGCAGCGCATCGAGTGGACCGCCGACGGTTGGCCGCGCCTTGCGCACGGCGACAACGCACCGCGCACCGACGTACCCGCGCCCAGGCTCCCGGCCGCGCCGGTGGAACGAGAGCCGGTGCGCGACGACTTCTCCTCCACCACCTTGAGCGGCCACTGGAACACGCTGCGCGAACCGGCCGATGCGAGCTGGCTGTCGCTCGGCGCACGGCCTGGCCACCTGCGCCTGGTCGGCCGCTGCTCGCTGATGTCGACCTTCGACCAGAGCCTCATCGCGCGGCGTCAGCAGCACTTCGATTGCGAAGCGGAGACGGTGGTCGAGTTCGAGCCGGTGGTGTTCCAGCAGATGGCGGGTCTTGTCGCCTACTACAACACCCAGAACCACGCCTACCTGCACCTCACGCACGACGACGAGCGCGGCGGGCGTGTGCTGCGCCTGTCGGTCAACGACCACGGCAAGCTGCGCGAAGCCGCAGCGCCCATCGCGGTCGGCGAGGCCAAGCGCGTGTGGCTCAAGCTGCATTTCGAAGGCGAGGCCCTGCGCTTCTCGTACGCGCTGGCCGAAGGCGACTGGCGACCCATTGGCGAGACGCTGCGTGCGGCCATCCTGTCGGACGAACACGCCACGCGGTTCGAGGAAGGCTTCCCGCGCAGCTTCGGCTTCACCGGCAACTACATCGGCCTCGCCTGCCAGGACCTGAGCGGCTCAGACCTGCACGCCGACTTCGGGTATTTCGACTACGTGCCGGGTTGACCCGAGGCAAGGCTCAAGCTGCAAGCGCCTCGTCGACCATCGCCGGCAGGCCGGCGAGGTCGCTCTGCAGCTGGGCGGACATGCCCTCGGGTGGGTCGCGCAGCACGTCTTGCGCGAGAAAGACTTCCGTGCCCCCGGTCGGGGCCTGCTTCAGGTAGACCGTGAGCAGGAGGTTGGGCTTCGCGCCTTCGCTGGCCATCACCACCGGCGTGCCGCCCTGGGACGACTCGAGCACCAGCATGTAGCGCGACTCACCTGTCAGCTCGTTGAGCGTCTGCGGCAGGCAGGCCAGCACATGCATACCGTGGCGCTGCGCACTGGCCTCGATGCGTTGAACCGTTTCGGAGACGCCAAAGCGGCTGACCTTCGTGAGCTTGAGGCGCTCGTCGTCGCTTGCAAAACTTCTGCCACCACTGACTGCTGCGACCATGATCGCGACACCGCTGGTCATCCAGAAGCGAAACGGTTTCTTCATCAGAAAGCTCCTTTTGCGCTCGGGAGCGCCGACGTTACGACTGCTTCAAACCGTCGGTCAAGGCACTGCAAAGCGAAGAAACGTAAAAGCACTCGGGTGCTTCCCGCAGTCATGTGATGACGCACTGCGGCATGCGTTCCCGAAGCCTGACGCCGATGTGTGACAACACGTTGACCCCTCAGCTTCCGTGGGGGCTTGCGGGTCATTTCGTGCCGAAGATCTTGTCGCCTGCGTCACCGAGGCCGGGGATGATGTAGCCCAACTCATTGAGGTGGCTGTCGACCGCGGCCGTCCAGCAGCGCACATCGGGATGCGATTTTTGCAGCGCGGCAATGCCCTCGGGTGCGGCCACCAGCACGAGGGCGCGCACGTCGGTGCAGCCGCGTCGCTTGAGCAGATCGATGGTCGCGATCATCGATCCGGCGGTCGCGAGCATGGGGTCGACGATGAGCGCGGTGCGCTCATCGAGATGGCCGACGAACTTCTCGAAGTAGTGCTCCGGCTGCAGCGTCTCGTGGTTGCGCGAGAGCCCCACCACGCTGATCTTGGCGCTCGGGATCATGTCGAGCACGCCGTCGACCATGCCAAGCCCCGCGCGCAGGATGGGCACCACGGTGACCTTGCGGCCCTTCACCTGGTCGATCTCGACCGGGCCGCTCCAGCATTCGATGGTCGTCTTCTCCAGCGGGAAATCGGCAGTCGCCTCATAGGCCAGCAGTCGCGCCAGCTCGTGCGTCAGCTCGCGGAACTTCTTGGTGGAGATGTCGGCCTCGCGCAGCAGGCCGATCTTGTGCTTCACGAGGGGGTGCTTGACGTCGATGACAGGCATGAGCTTCTCTCTCTAGACGGTTGGCCCGGATTGCAGCAACGAAGGCAAGATCCGCGCCGCAGTGCCGCGCAGCAGCAGGTGGGCCTCGTCGTCGATCTCGCTCGGCTCAGGGTTCACGATGATGACCTTGGCGCCGGCTCGCCGGGCGATGTGGGCCAGGCCCGCAGCCGGGTAGACGGCGCCCGAGGTGCCAACGACGAGCATCGCATCGCAACTGCGCGCCAGCAGCTCGGCCCGCGAGAGCGCCTCGGCCGGCAGCATCTCGCCGAACCACACCACGCCGGGGCGCAGCATGTTTCCGCAGGCGATGCAGCGCGGCGGACTGCCGGGCTCGACGCGGCTCATGTCGCACGGCCGGCAGCGGCCGGCGTCGAGCCAGAGGTCTTGCAGGATGTCGCCGTGCAGACGGATCACGTCGCGGCTTCCCGCGCGCTGGTGAAGGTCGTCGACGTTCTGCGTCACGACCGTCACGCGGCCACGATGCGCCTTCTCGAATTGCGCAAGCGCCACGTGTCCGGCATTGGGCTGCGCGCGCTGCACGCCTTTGCGGCGTGAGGCATACCAGTCCCACACCAGCGAGGGGTTGGCGCGGAAGCCCTCGGGGCTGGCGAGCTGTGCCGGGTCGAACTTCGCCCAGAGGCCCGTCTGCGCATCGCGGAAGGTGGCGATGCCGCTCTCGGCCGACATGCCCGCACCGGTCAGCACCGCGAGCGTGCCTGCGCCGTGCACGAGCGCACGCGCCTCGCGAAGCAGGGGCGCAGGCTCGTCGTTCATGCCTTCGCTTCGCGCTGGCGAAGCGCTTCGTACAGGCACACGCCGGACGCCACCGAGACGTTGAGGCTTTCCACCGCCCCCTTCATCGGCAGGCGCACCAGCTCGTCGCAGGTCTTGCCGGTGAGCTGGCGCATGCCGGTGCCCTCGGCGCCGAGCACCAGCGCCACCGGGCCACTGAGGTCGATGTCGTAGAGCGACTTCTCGGCCGCATCCGACGTGCCGATGACGCGGATGTCGCGCTCCTTCAACTCACCGAGCGTGCGCGCAAGGTTGGTGACCATGAAGTACGGCACCGTCTCGGCCGCACCGCTCGCCACCTTGGCGACCGTCGCGTTGATGCCGACCGCGTGGTCCTTGGGCGCGATCACCGCATGGGCACCGGCGCCGTCGGCCACGCGCAGGCAGGCGCCGAGGTTGTGCGGGTCGGTGATGCCGTCGAGCACCAGCAAGAGCGGCGGGCCTTCCACCGCGTCGAGCGTGTCATCGAGCGAGTGGCTCTTCGCCACCACGCTCACGCGTGCCACCACACCCTGATGGCGATGGGTGCCGCAGAGCTTGTGCAGCCGGTCGTCGTCGCTCTCGATGATGCGCACGCCGGCCTCCGTGGCGCGCTCGACGAACTGGCGCATGCGCTGGTCGCGCCGCGTCGCGTCGACATGGATCTCGCTGATCGAGGAAGCGGCCGTCTTCAGGCGCACCGTGACGGCGTGGAAGCCGAACAGAATCGAAGTCTTGCTGGTCATGCGGCGATGGTATCCGTGCCGCGCCGCGGTCCTACGACCCGCAGGGTCGTGGCACTACGCAGGAGAAAGTCCGAACACGCTGCAGGGTGTGAGGCCGCTAGCATCGCGGCAGACCGCATGGCGGGTCCACCGGGCGAAGGCGCCTCTCACGGATATCGCGGACTTCTGATGCCAGGTTCAAGCCGTCGAAGACTGCAGCGACGAGAACGTCGCCCTGTCGGCCGGTCCGTCGACATGATCAAGGCCCTGCTGGAAGCCGCCGCCGCGGGCGACGTCGAGGCGCTCGACCGGTGGATCGCCGCCGGCGCAGACATCGATGGCGCGGACGAGAGCGCCGGGCGCACCCCCTTGATCGCGGCCGCAGCCGCCGGACACCGGCACGCCTGCCGGCTCCTCGTCGACCGGGGCGCTGCGCTGGACCTCCTCGACCGCCACGGCGGCGAAACGGCGCTCGGCTGGGCGGCCTGCATGGGACATCACGAGATCGTCGAGCTGCTGATCGAGGCCGGCGCGCACCTCGACCTGACCGAGAGTCCCTTCCAGTACTCGCCCCTGATGCACGCTGCCATCAACGGCCACAGCGCAACCGTCACCGCCCTGATCGCCGGCGGCGCCGACCTTCATCGCAAAACCGCGTGTGGGCACAACGCCCTGTCGCTGGCCGAGAAAAACGGCTACGACGGCCTGAGCACCCTGCTGCGCCGCTTCGGTGCCCGGTGGCCTTCGCAGCGGGACGAACAGGCTGCGTAGTCATACGCAGCCGGCATACGCGCTCATCCCACCGTAAAGGCGGTCTCAAGCTTGAAGCGCAACACCAGCGATGTGGTTGAGCTGGAGTTGATCGAAGACTTCGTTGGGGGTGAGGAAGCCGAGGATAGCGCGAGGCCTGTTGTTCAGGGAGTTCTCGATGGCGGTGAGCTGAGCCTGAGTGACGGTGCTCAGATCCATGCCTTTGGGCAGGTACTCGCGGATGAGGCCATTGGCGTTTTCGTTGGATCCGCGCTGCCATGGGCTGTGCGGGTCACAGAAGAAGATGTCCATGTGCAGCCGCTTGGCCAGCGTTTCGTGCTGAGCCATCTCGCTGCCTTGGTCATAGGTGAGGGTCTTGCGCAGGCTGGGCGGCAAGCGACGTAGCCGCTTGGTGAAGCCCTCGAGCACAGAAGTGGAGCCGAAGTCATCGAGCTTGACCAGCATGACGCGACGACTGATGCGCTCCACGAGGGTGCCGATGGCAGAGGCGTTGCGAGCGCCCTTCATGAGATCGCCCTCCCAGTGCCCAGGCGTGATGCGGGCGGCGACCTCGGGCGGGCGCAGGGCGATGGAAGTCATATTGGGCAAGGTGGTTCGCTTGGAGCCTCGGGCTCGGGGCATGCGGCCAGCCCGGCTCCTGCGAAGCATCTTGATCAGCTCCGTGCGCAATGTGCCACGAGGCTGGGCGTAGATGGCGCAATAGATGGTCTCGTGGGAGACGTAGTCAGGGTGTTTCATGATCTTGAGCCTGCCGGCGATCTGCTGCGGAGACAGGCGCAGGCGCATGCCGGCCTTGACCAAGCGCCACAGGCGACTACTCCCAGAGGGGCACAGCTTGCGGCGCAGCCGGCCAGCTCGCTTGCGAGCGGCGACACAGGCACGCTGGCCGAAGAGTGCGACGTAGCGATCGAATCCGTAGACCTTGGCACGCTTGACCTCGCGAGAGACGGTGGACGGGCTGACGCCCAATACTCTAGCGGCGGAGCGCTGGCTGTGGCCCAGGATGAGCAGGGCGTCTAGAGCAAGCCGATTGGCTTCTGTGAGATGGCTGTATTGAGTTCCCATGTGCAGCACCTTAAGGTACGGGTGTTGCACTTCAAATCTGAGACTGCCAAAGGCCATAACACGCAAAGTGCGGGGCAAGCCCTAGGATCCGCGCCATGAGACAGACAGCGACCAACTTCCCCGGCTTGCTCGTGCCGACACCGCTCGGATTCGAAGGACTGGTGCTCTACGAAGGCCGCGACATCAGGATCCACATCGATCTCGACGGCTCGACGGAAACCTCGTCGCTGGAGCTGGCGCGAAAGATCGCGGGCGACCTCGCGCGCCTGGACAAGAAATGCCTTCGCCTGATTGCCGACGAGTCGTTCAGTTCGTACCACGTCACCTGGCGGGCCGGCGACGGCGCGCCGAACCCTGCGACTCTGAGCGCCACCCTCCAGCGCTCGGGGCCGGGTTCGCGCGAATTCGCCGGCAGTTTCAAGCTCACCTCCATCGAGGTGACCGGGCACGACACCTCGTCGCTCCAATACGAATGCGGCGACGTGCCTCGGGGCGCGAGCGTGATGGTCACGGCGTTCGAAGGGGCGGCCTTCGAAGCCCCCTTTGTCGACCTGTATCACTAGGGCATGTTGGCCCGTCGTCCATCAGGGTTCAGCCCATCTCGTCCATGGAAACCAGAGTTCAAGATGCCGACCTGCGATCAGCTTCCAACAGCCGACCCATGGGCATGAACGTACCCACAACCCGCGTGTTCGTGGTGGACCGGCGAAGCCTGGTCCGAGAGGCCCTCCGTGCACGGCTCTGCATGTCTCCCGCGTTCCAGGTGATCGGTGACGCGGGTTCGCTGGAGCAGATGCTGCGGACACCCCACGATGGCATGGAGGTCCTGATCACCGACATCGGCCCGGAGGAAGCTCGGCACCCTCGCGCTTCAAGACGTGGTGCGGCAGATCCAGCCGGCTGCGATGCTGGTGTTGAGCTGGGACAGCGCGCCCGCCCTCGCGGCACAGGCGATGAAGGCCGGCGCCAAGGGCTTCATGCTCAAGGATGCACCCACCGCTCAACTGCTGGAAGCGGTGATGATCGTGGCCGCCGGCGGCATGTGCATCGGCGCCGGCATCTCGGGCGCGTCGTTCCAGGCGGCCCCGACCCTCCACTCATTGTCGCGGCGGGAGCGCGAGATCCTCGCGCTCGTCGGCCAGGGTGTTCCCAGCAAGCTGATCGCCCAGCAGTTGCAGCTGAGCCTTCGCACGATCGAATCGCACCGGCAGAACATCAAGAAGAAACTCAACCTGAAGACACAGGCCGCGATGATCAGGTTCGCCGTCGAGCACGGCAGCGAGACGGCGCTGCCGACGCCCGACCCTCAGGCTAACGAGTACGTGCTGCTGCGCAGAGCGCCTGCGTAGTGCGACGGTAGTCGCTCCGTGCATCTGTGCCGACACTTCGCGCACCACTGAACGGCGTTGCCGTGCGCACGCACATGACCCAGGGAGCGGCATGCACAGACCGAAGATCGTGATCGTTCCGGACTACGGCGGTGCCGGCAAGGACCACTGGCTTGAGCACTGGCGTTCGAATCACCCGGACGCCATGCGGTTCGCCGAGCACGACCCCCGCGACCCCACCTGCAAGGCCTGGGTTCGTGGCATCGAAGACGCGGTGGCCAGCGCCGGGCCACGCACCTCCCTGGTCGCGCACGGGCTGGGCTGCCTGGCGGTGGCGCACTGGGCAGCAACGACCCACCGCTGCATCGACGCGGCGATGTTGATCTCCGTCCCCGACGTCGACGCCACCGGCCGCATTCCGGCGCAGGCCACGGGTTTCCTCCCGGTGCCGCGGAAGGCGTTGCCCTTCCACACTCTGATGGTGGCGGCCGAAACTGATGGCGACTACCAGCACGCGATCGCCCATGCGAACGACTGGGACGCGACCCTCGTGCTGGTGGGGTCCATCTCCCACGAAACCCGTCCCGGAACACGCCACACCTGGGACGAAGGCCTCAACCTGCTGTGGAATCTCGTGGACATGCAACTCGTGACCTAGCCTCCGCTGTCCCCCCGGCGTCACGAGGCAGGCTCGCCACCGTGCGCTTTTTCACGCCGCTGTGCCGATGGCTTTCGGTACTTGTACGGAAATCCACCGGCCGGAGATCAAGCCAGGCGGCTGATCACCGATAAGCGAATTGTCAGCCGTTGATTCACCTAAGGAGATCGTTATGAATCAGAAGCGCTTGTTCCTTTCGACCGTGCTCGCGCTGGGCTTGTACGGGTCACACGCCTTTGCACTCGCCCAGAGTTCGAAGGAAGATGCGAAAGCCATGGTGGACGCAGCCGTCGAGCACGTGAAGAAGGTGGGCCCGGAAAAGGCCTTCAAGGACTTCACCAGCGATGCGGCGTGGAAGAAGAAGGACCTGTACGTCATGGCCTATGACAACAAGGGGAACGTCGTCGGCCACGGTGCCAACGAGAAGCTCATCGGCAAGAACCTGATCGAGATGAAGGACCCGAATGGCGTGATGGTGGTGGCCGAACTCACCAAGACGGCGACCACGAAGGGCGAAGGCTGGGTCGACTATTCGTGGCCGCATCCGCAGACGAAGAAGCTCGAAGACAAGTCCACCTACGTGCGCAAGCTCTCGAACTTCGACGGCTGGGTCGGCGTAGGCATCTATCGCTGACCCGACGCGCCCACCGCGGCACCGGGCATTGGAGACATCCGCATGAAACTTCTGCGCAATGCCAGCATTGGCGTGAAAGTGGCCGTGGCCCCGGTGTTTGCCATCCTGTGCGTCATCGTCGTGGCGGCGGTGGGCCTGTGGGGCAGCTTGAACGGGTCGCGCGCCCTCTCCGAGATCCACAAGGCGCGCATGCCCGGCCTGGCCGCGGCCGGCGAGCTGGAGCGGCGCATCTCCGCGCTCAACGCCAAGCTCAACCGCAGCCTGGTGTGGGAAGGCGCCGGCGTCAAGGCCGCGACCATCGCGACACTCGACAAGGAAATCGCGGCCGACTTCGAAGGGCTGGGCAAGTTCATCGCGGACCAGCAGGCGAGCGCCTTCTGGTCCGAGAAGGACCGCAGCATCTGGAAGGGCATCGACGCCGAGTTCGCCAAGTTCCGCAAGAGCGCCGCCGACACACTGGACGTCAAGTCGACCGGCCTCGGAGCGGCCTCCGGCTTGATCACCCTCACGGAGTCGAGCTTCAAGCAGCTCAACCAGTTGATCGACAACCTGGTCTCCGCGCAGCGCGACCTCACCGCATCGACCGTGGCATCGGCCGAGCAGGTGGCGGCGGGCAACCAGATCGCCACGGTGGTCACGGTCCTTGTGGCCGTCGGCCTGTCGGGCCTGGCCACCTGGTGGTGCTGGCGCCTCATCGTGACGCCGCTGGTCCAGGCCTCGAACATCGCGTCGGCCGTTGCGCAGGGGAACCTGCAGACGCCCGCGGTCGAGCCATCTTCCGACGAGACGGGCCGCCTGCTGGGGGCGCTGTGCGAGGTGACCAACTCGCTCAACCGGATCGTCGGCGGCATCCGCGGCGCAGCGGGTGCGATCAATTCCGTGTCGGACGAGATCGCACACGGCAACAAGAACCTCGCGGCACGTACCGAGCAGGCCGGCTCGGCCCTGGCGGAAACGGCCGCCTCCATCGAGCAGATCACGGCATCGGTGCAGATGAGCGCCGCCAACGCCAAGGAGGCTGACACGATGGCCCAGCAGGCCGCCCGGTTTGCCCGTGACGGTGGCGATGTGGTCAAGGCCGCCGTCGCGAGCATCGAAGAGATCAGCGCGCAGTCGACCCGCATCAGCGAGATCGTGGGCGTCATCGATGGCATTGCGTTCCAGACCAACATCCTGGCGCTCAACGCGTCGGTCGAAGCGGCACGGGCGGGCGACCTCGGGCGAGGCTTCGCCGTCGTGGCCGACGAGGTGCGCACGCTCGCACAGCGCAGCGCCAAGGCCGCCAAGGAGATTCGTGAACTCATCGGCAGCTCGGTGGCGAAGATCGGCGACGGGGCCGACAAGGTGCGCACCGCAGGAAGCGCCATGGGGCAGATCGTCGACTCGATCGAGCGCGTGTCGGTCGTGGTCAAGGAGATCTCCTCGGCCAGCGCCGAGCAGGCCGCCGGCATCGAGCAGATCAGCCTGTCGGTCAGTGAGCTGGATCACTCGACCCAGCAGAACGCGGCCATGGTGCAAGAGGCCAGCGGCTCGGCCGAATCGCTGAGGGTCCAGAGCCACGAGCTGATGGCCGCCATCGCGGTCTTTCACACGGCCGATGCCCAGGCTCCAGCGGCAAACGGCGAGGCGGTGCGGCTGTCCGGCGAGGCCGTCACCGTATGAGATGAGCGAGCGCACCCGTGCCCAGGCGAATGCGGCCCCCAGCTGGGCCGCATTCGCGTTCTGCCGTCTGGCGCGCAGTCCTGCCTCACTCCGCGGCAGGCACTCCTGGAGGAAATGGCCATGACCTCGGTGATGCCCCTCAAGACGAAGGTCGTGCTCCTGGCGATCATCCCGCTCCTCGCGTCGATCATCCTGATCGGGCTCACCGTTCGCAGCCAGGAACACACGCTCGCACTTCGACAGCGCGCACTCGTCGAAGAGGCGTACATGCAGTCAAAGCGTGCGGAGCTCCGGCACTACGTGCAGCTGGCCATCAGCACCATCCAGCCGCTGTACGAGTCCGGCCGCGACGATGAGGTGGTGCGGCAGGAGGCCATGCGCGCGCTGGCGGCACTCGACTATGGCCAGGACGGCTACTTCTTCCTCTACGACATGAACGGGAAGAACCTGATGCACGCCCGGCAAAAGGAACTCGTCGGCAAGGACCTCTGGCAGATGCGCGATCCGAGCGGACTGCTCGTCATCCAGGAACTCATCGCCAAGGCCAAGGAAGGCGGCGGCTTCGTGCGCTACATGTGGCAGAAGCCGTCGACCCGCACCGTGACGCCCAAGCTCGGCTACGTGGTGGGTCTCGAACGGTGGCAATGGATGTTCGGCACCGGTCTGTACCTCGACGACATCGACGCGACGCTGCGCGAGCTGGATCGGCAGGTCACGGCCTCGATCGCCGAAACCCTGCTCCTGATGGCCGGCATCGCGCTGCTGGGCATCGCGGTGATCGGCGTGTGCGGCACCATCCTCAACGTCAGCGAGCACAAGATCGCCTACGGCAAGCTGCGCCTGCTCGCCCATCAGGTGGTGCAGTCGCAGGAGGACGAACGGGCCCACCTGTCACGCGAGCTGCACGACGGCACGAGCCAGACGCTCGTCTCCGCGAAGCTGATGCTCGAGTCGGGCATCGAGCAGCTCGAAGCCGAAGGCACCCCGCCGCCCCGCCCCTTCTCGAAAGCCGTGGTCAGGCTCAACGACGCGCTCACGGAAGTGCGGCGGATCTCCCACCGCCTGCGCCCGCTGATGCTCGACACGCTGGGCATCGTGGCGGCGCTGCGGCACCTGGTGGAAGAGTTCAACAACCTCGGCGGAATGGAGTGCTCGATGGTCGTCGAAGGCGAACCGTTCGACCTGCCCGTCGACGTGAAGACCGTGCTCTTCCGGGTCGCCCAGGAAGCGGTGACCAACGCGAGCAAGCACGCCTACGCCACGCACCTGGAGGTGCTGCTGGCGTTCGCCGATGGCGGCGTGCGCCTGTCGGTGCGTGACGATGGCACGGGGTTCGACACCCACGCCGTCCAGCAGCACCCGAGCCAGGGCATCGGACTGCGCAACATGCGCGAGCGACTGCAATCCGTCGGCGGTTCGTGCGAGATCTCGTCTCGCCCGGGCTATACCGCCGTCGACTGCCGCGTGTCGCTGAGTGCACTGAACAAGATAAGAGAAACCGTCGAGGACGAGCAGTGAGCGAGACAACGATCCGGCTATTCATCGTGGACGACCATCCCCTTGTGCGCGAGGGCTTGAAGGCGCGTCTGTCCACCGTTTCAGAGTTCGAGGTGATCGCGGAAGCCTCCGACGCCGAAGAGGCGTTGAAGCTGCTGGAGGTGCTCCAGCCCCACATCGTGCTGATGGACATCGGCATGAAGGCCGTCAACGGGATCGAGCTGACCCGCATCGTGGCGCAGCGCTTCCCCAAGGTGGCGGTGCTCATCCTGAGCATGTACGACAACCCGGAGTACGTGGCGCAGGCCATGCAGGCCGGTGCACGCGGCTACGTGCTGAAGGATTCGCCGTCGTCGCAGATCGTGAGCGCCATCCATTCGGTGGCCGCGGGCGGCACCTTCCTGAGCCCGGCGATCGCCGATGGGCTGTTCTCGCCCAAGAGCCCGGAGCGGACCTTGTCGATGCGCGAACAGGAGATCCTGTCGCTGCTCGCACGAGGCCTGTCGAGCAAGCACATCGCCAAGCAGCTCAACATCAGCGTGCGCACCGTCGAGTCCCATCGACAGAGCATCAAGCGCAAGCTCAACATCGACGGCCAGGCCGAACTCATCAAGTTCGCGGTCGAGCGCTTTCGGATGTAGCCATGCGACGCGCAGGTGTAACAGCTGATCGATCTGCGCAGTTCGGCACGCTCCCGCAGGGCCTTTGCGTGGTTCTACGCAGCCGATTTGCGTGGCACCTACGTTGCCCGGCAACCACCTGTTACTGATACTGCGTCGCATGCCTCGACGAACTCTCAAAGAGGCAAGAGGTGCCCCAAGCACCCAGGTGGAGAAACGCCACCGATGGCTCCGACAGCGAGCCACGGTGAAGTTCACGTTCTTGCCGACTAGGAGACTTCGATGAGACTGTTCCCCTGCATTGCCGCCGCCGCGGCCGCCAGCACCCTGATGCTCTCTTCTGTGACCGCCCTGGCCCAGACGGTACGCATCGGCTTCATCGCACCGTTGACCGGTGGATCAAGCGACTTCGGCATCAGCGCGCGCTACGGCGCAGAGCTCGCGATCAACGAGATCAACGAGGTCGGCGGCTTCATGGGACGCAAGTTCGAGCTGGTGGTCCGCGACGACAAGGCAGACCCGGCAACCGGCTTCGCGGCCTCGCAGGATCTGGTGCTCAAGGAGAAGGTCCACTTCACCATCGGCTTCTGCAACACCGGCGTGGCCATGAAGTCGCTGGAAGTGTTCCAGAAGAACGCCCACGTGCTGATGGTCCCCTGCTCCCAGGGCACGGCGCTGACCAAGACCTACCCGGCACAAAGCAGCTACATCTTCCGCGTGGCCCCCCGGACCTCGCCAACTCGAAGTTCCTGGTCTCCGAGATGGCCGACCGCCGCAAGTTCACCCGCATCGCCATCTTTGCCGACAACACCGGCTACGGCGAAGGCGGCCTGAAGGACCTGACCGCCGAGCTGGCCAAACGCAAGCTGGAGCCGGTCTACGTGGCGCGCTTTCCGCTCGGCGTCAAGAGCCTGACCGAAGAGATGCGTGCCGCCAAGGCCGCCGGCGCAGATGCGATCGTGTCGTACACCGTCGGGCCCGAGCAGGCCGTTGCGGTCAAGAGCCGGCTCGAAGCCGGCATGAACACGCCCTACTTCGCCCCGTGGCCGCTGTCGTTCCGCAGCGTGCTCGAGAACGCAGGGCCCAGCGCGCTGGAAGGCACGATGATGGTCCAGACCATCGTCCACAACGTGCTCAACGAGCGGCGTGCATCCTTCTTCGCGCGCTACTACAAGCACAGCAACGAGCGCCGGATCGGCTCGCTCATGGCCGCCGCGCAGAGCTACGACGCCGTCAACCTGATGTTGCGTGCACTCTTCGTCACCAAGGGCGACACCGACAGTGCCGCGATCAAGGCGGCGCTGGAGAACCTGGGCCGCCCGTACCAGGGCGTCGTGACGACGTACCACAACCCCTTCTCGAACGACGATCACGAAGCGTTCACCGAGAACATGCTGTTCCTCGGCGTCTGGCGCAAGGGCCAGATCGAGTACTACTACAGCGAAGACGCCAAGCGGGCCGGCTACATCCGACGCAAGATCGATTGAGCACTGGCGCCGTCAGCAAAGCTGCGGACGGCCTTCGGTGGCTATCGCGGATGCGCGCTTCAAGGCCTGCGCGAAGAATGCCGCGGACGGCATCGCGTCGCATGCCGTGACGGGGACGAACATGAGAAGACATTGCGTACGAGTGCTCGTCGCGGACGGGCATCCCGTGGTGCGCGACGGCATCACGGCCTACCTCTCGGCCACCGGTGTGGTGGAGGTTGTCGGAGAAGCCACCGACGCACACGAGCTGCCACTGCTCACCACCTGCCTGCGCCCCGATGTCGTGCTGATCGACCTGCAGCTGCGGGGCGCAGGGATCGATTCGGTCAGCAACCTTTTGCAGGCGAATCCAACCCTCGGGGTCGTCATGTACAGCGCCTTCGCCGACATGGAGCTGGTCCACCGCGCCATGCGGGCGGGCGTGCGCGGCTTCGTTCTGAAGGCCGAGGCCCCCTGCGTGTTGACGCACGCCATCGAGCGGGTGGCCTGCGGAGAGCACTACCTGAGCGAGTCGATGCGCGCGAAGTCAGGGCGCAAGACCACGCCCAGGCCCACCTTGTCGTACCGCGAGAGCCAGCTCCTGAGCCAGCTTGCGAAAGGCAAGTCGGGAAAGGAGATCGCCGAAGAGATGGGCATCCGCATCCGCACCATCGAAACCCACCAGCGCAACCTGCGGCGCAAGCTGCGAATCGCAAGCCAGACGCTCTTGATCCGGCACGCCGTCGAGAACTGCCACCAGCTCGCCCTGCGAAGCCCGGAAGCAGAAGTGCAGGACGCACCTTGAGCCGCGGCGCGGCGCACGGCGCCGGGCAAAAAAAACGCGGGTCCCGTGGGAACCCGCGCGAACCGTCCTCGCAGCACTTCCTGGTCTAGTTCACTGCAGGACTGGAGACCCGCGAAGTCATTCGGGCCTGAGGACCACTGCGCCATCAGCGACAGGCGCATTGTTCCGAGGTCCGCTGTCGCGCGCCACGGTGCCACCGCCTACCGACCGTCGGTAGGACCACGCAAGGGGGTTCGTAGGGGTTGCGCCGGTCGAACGGGCGAGCGCGGCGTCACGAGGGGTAGAGATACACCCCGCCGCAGACAACGGTGTCGAGCCACTTCTCGCAGTACATGCGCTTGGGCTCGATCTTGCCGGTACGGGGATGCGTGTACTTGTATTCCTGCCAGAACTTCTCTTTGGCACTGGCCATCTTCAGGCGCTCTTCGATGAAGGGCTTGCCGTCGATGTCTCGCAGGTCGTAGAGGTTCTTGCCCACCATGTTGGCGTTGGCCCCGTGGGCGCGGACCACGCCGTCCATGCCCCACACCGTGATGTACAGGTCGCCGACGACGAAGCCGCCACGCTTGTCGGTGATGGCGGCGTAGGCCTTGTCCTTGCCTTCCTTGCGGATCATCTCCACCGCCCGCTTCACCATCGCCTGGGCCTCCTTCGGCGTGGCGCGGCGTTCGGTCGCCCCGGCGGGGCCGGCGATCACGCCCGCGCAGGCGACGAGCAGAACTTTCAAGGCTGTGTGGCGATGCATGCGGTGCGGCAACATGGACTGGGCCTGGCGTTCGACGCAGCCCGGGCGAGAACCCGGCTGATGCATTCCATATCGGCCAGGCGCCGATCGACTTGAATCCAGCCCGACCGCAGCGGGTGAAATTGCCGCGAATCCACACCGCCGCCTCAAGCTTGCGGCCACCCGACCGACATCCAAACTGACGGACCACGGTGCGCCGCGTGTCTGCCGAAATGTGGAGTGAAGATGTTCGGTTGGATCAAAGGCGCATCGTTCAAGCTCAAGGTGGCCCTGGCGCCTTTGTGCGCCATCGCCTGCCTGGTGGCGGTGGGCTTCATCGGCTATGCGGCCAACAACAGCCTCAGCAGCTCCCTGGTGGGGCTGGGCGAGGTGCGTGTGCCGCGCATCATCCGCGCCGCCGAACTCGACCAGCAACTGCGCTCCATCCACATCCTCGTCAACCAGAGCCTCGCCTGGGAAGGAGCGGGGTTCAAGGCGGTCAACATCGAAGAACTCGACAACCGCATCGGCCGCCACATGCTCGACTACCAGCAAGCGATCCAGGAAGCGCTCAAGGACCGCACACTCGACGCGGCCGAACGCGCGCAACTGGAGATCATGTCCCGCGAGTTCGCCATCTACCGGCGCAGCGCGACCGACGCGCTGGAAATCAAGACCGGGATGCTGGGCAACGCCGTCTTCTACATGACCATCATCGAGGGCACGTACAAGCGCCTCCATGCGGCGGTCGACGGGTTGATCGCCCACGAGCGTGCCCTGTCATCGCAAGCCGTGACCGATGCACGCGCGCTCGCCTCGCGCAACCTGCTGACCATCAGCCTGAGCCTCGGGCTCGCGCTGGCCACTGCCGTCGCCACGGCATGGTTGATGGCCAGTGCCATGCATGCCGACTTCAGACAGAAGAACCAGGCGCTGAAGCAGGCCTACCAGGCCATCGAGGAAGCGAGCCTGACCGACCCCTTGACCGGCCTTCGCAATCGCCGCTTCCTGGAGCAGCAGCTCGATGCCGACATCAGCCTGTGCCTGCGCCGCCATCACGCGTGGCAAAAGAGCGCAGACCAGCCGATGCCACCGGACGCCGACCTGGTGTTCTTCATGGTCGACATCGACCACTTCAAGCACCTGAACGACACCTACGGTCATGCGGCCGGAGACGCCGTGCTCACCGAGATGAAAGTCAGGCTGAGCGAGATCTTCCGGGAGTCCGACTACCTCGTGCGCTGGGGCGGAGAGGAGTTCCTGGTGGTCGCCCGGGGCACCAGTCGAAATGAGGCCGACGGCATCGCAGAGCGCATCCGCTGCTCGGTCGCTGACCAGCCTTTCACGTTGGCCCCGGGGCTCACGGTCCACAAGACCTGCTCCGTCGGCTATGCCAGCATGCCCTTCCTGCCGCACCATCCCGACGCCCTCGACTGGCACAAGATCGTGGAGATCGCCGACCAGGCGCTCTACATGGCCAAGCGCGACGGGCGCAACGGCTGGGTGGGGCTCTCGGCCAAGTCCGACACGCGATTCGACGACGTGCTGCGATGGTTGACGAGCGACCCCAAGCTCGCCGCGATGAACGCCGGCATGAGTGTGTCGCGCGGGGCCCGGGCCGAGGACGCCGCAGTCGCTACCTGAAGAGGTCGCGCAGGGTTTCGCGCACCTTGTGCACGAGCGGCGACTCGCCGCGTCGCGGCGGCAGCAGATGGAACTCGACCTCCTGGAGGGCCGGCAGGCCCGAAGAGGCGCTCAGGCGGACCATGCCCGGCCCGACGCTCGATTCGTTCAGGCAAGCCACGCCCAGACCCGCCGAGATGGCCAGGTGGAGGCCGGCCACGCCCGATGCGGAGTGGGCCAGTCGGTACGGCACCCGGTGACGCTCCAGCGTGCGGACGGTGAAGGCCTGCAGCGCACAACCAGCCGGCAGCGCCAGCACCGGCAGCGGCCGCTCGCGGCCGGCATCGCGGTCGGCGCCGACCCACACCAGGCGCTCGCGACGCAGCAAGGTTTCGGCACTGTCGGTCGCGATGCGCGAGCCCGCCAGCCGCATCGACAGGCCGATGTCGAACTCGGCGCTCGGCTCGCTGGCATCGATCCACGCGCTCTTGGCGACCATCACATTGAGCCGCAAGCTGGGGTAATCGCGGCGAAGCCGCTGAAGCAGCTGGGTGATCGAGGCGGGCCGGAAATAGTCGGTCACGGCGAGGCACACCTCTCCTGCCAGAGGTTCCTCGGTCAGGTCTCGAACCGCAGCCTCGCTCAGCGCAAGAAGGTCTCTCGCGTGGCGCAAGAGCCGGCGTCCCTGAGCGGTCGGCATCGCGCCGGTCTTGCCGCGGGTCAGCAGAGACAGGCCGAGGCGCTGCTCCAGCTTGGCCACCTGCTCACTGACCGCCGACGTCGACAGGCACAGATGTGGCGATGCTGCAGAGAGGCTTCCGTAGTCGCAGATCGCGACGAAGGTTCTCAATTGATCGATGTCGAGTCCACGCATGGTTTGATCATCCTGCAGCGCCGGAAGATGTCAACGGATTTTTCTGCTTTTCCGGATCGCTCGCGTGACGGACTATTCACCTCATTGTTGTTGTCAGGAGATGAACATGCCGCTCGTCACCGTCACCATGCTTCGCGGCAAGGACTCAGCCTTCAAGACGTCGGTGCTGGGCGCCGTGCACGATGCGCTCGTGTCGTCTGGGGTTCCCGAGACCGATCGGTTCCACCGCATTCTCGAACTCAGCCCGGAGGACTTCAGGTTCGATCCGAGCTACCCCGATCTGACGACACCTCGCGGGGACGATTTCATCCTGATCGAGGTGCTGCTCGGGGTGGGGCGAAGCATCAAGGTCAAACGCAAGATCGTCTCCGACATCATCGAATCGCTCAAACACGATCCCGGCCTCGACACGGAGCGGGTGATGATCTATTTCAAGGAGACCCAGTGGGAAAACTGGGCCTTCGGCGGCGGGCGATTCCTTCACGTCTGACACCGCCGACACAAACGGTTCAACCGTTGTGTCAATGACGAAACCCCGTGCGTGTTGCTGCGCACGCGGGCTTCGGTTATCGCTCAGGGAGATTCCAAAAAATGGGGGCGAGACTTCAGGTGACCTGAAGTCTCGATTTCCCACGTCCTTCTTCTATTCGTCATGGCCACATCCACGTCCGCCTTCATGGCGCAGTGTCGCGAGCGCCTGATCGGAAAGATCGAATTGCACCGGATGATGTGGTGCTTCGGCGACCACAAAGCGTGTTCGGTCGATCTCGTGGCGGGCAGCATCCGCTTCGAGTTCGCGAGCGGTCAGGTGGTGACCGCGCAGATGCAGGTCATCGGCACCTACGACACGACCGCCGGCACGTTCCGCTGGGGATGGGCTGACCCGGGTGTCTCGGAGGCGCTGCGCAAACACGCGCAGATCGCGCACGCGTGGGGTCGCGCACACAACCAGCCCTTGTTCACCGAAAACGCCGTCGCCTGCACACAGGAAGACGCCTTGAGTTTCCTCGCCGTGGCGCGACAAGTGTGTGGCGCGGAGTGCGCCTTCTCTGCGCCTGTGATGGGCTCGCTCGTCTTCGTCACCTTCGGTGAAGTCGAGATCGATCTGCGCGCAATTCTGTAGTGCTGCTGTGTTTGTCTGCGTGGTATTGCGCACGGGTAAGCATGCTGCGCGATGCACACCTCGATTCCTAGAATTCTTCGCGCGGCTGGAGTTCACCTCCGCATCAAAAACATCCCCAAGGAGCTCATACATGGAACGTCGTTCCTTCATTCGACAGACCGGCATCGCTGGTGTGCTCGCAGCAGGCGTGGCACCTGCAGTGGTCCAGGCCCAGGCGAATGTCCGCTGGCGCCTCGCCTCCAGTTTTCCGAAGTCGCTGGACACCATCTACGGCGGCGCCGAAGTGTTCGCGAAGAAGGTCAGCGAGATGACCGGAGGAAAGTTCCAGATCTCCACGCACCCCGGTGGCGAGCTGATGCCCGCGCTCAACGTCGTCGACGGCGTGCAGGCGGCCACGGTCGAGATGGCCCACACCGCGGGCTACTACTTCTTCGGCAAGGACGAGACCTTCGCCATTGGCGGTGCCATTCCCTTCGGCCTGAACTCGCGCCAGATGAGCGCCTGGGTCTACGAAGGCAACGGCCTGAAACTGATGCGCGACTTCTACCGCAACTACAACATCGTCAACCTGCCCGGCGGCAACACAGGCGCTCAGATGGGCGGCTGGTACCGCAAGGAGATCAAGTCGGTCGCCGACATGAAGGGCCTGAAGTTCCGCGTCGGCGGCTTCGCCGGCCGCATCATCGAGCGCGTGGGTGGCGTGCCGCAGAATCTGCCGGGCGGCGACATCTACCCCTCTCTCGAAAAAGGCACGATCGACGCCGCCGAGTGGATCGGCCCCTACGACGACCAGAAGCTCGGCTTCAACAAGGTCGCGCCGCACTACTACTACCCCGGCTGGTGGGAAGGCGGCCTGCACGTCGAGTTCTACATCAACTCCAAGGCCTACGACGGGCTTTCGGCCGAGTACAAGGCGGTGCTCGAAGCCGCGTCGTCCCACGCGCACGTGGACATGCAGGCCAAGTACGACGTCCGCAACCCGCAGGCCCTGCGCCAACTCGTGAGCGCAGGCACCAAGCTGCACCGCTTCCCGAAAGACGTGCTGGAGACCTGCTTCAAGGCCTCGATGGAGTACTACGCCGAGCTGTCGAGCAAGAACCCGCAGTGGAAGAAGGTCTACGAAGACTACGCGCGCTTCCGCTCCGAGCAGGTGCTGTGGTTCCGCTTCGCCGAAGCGGGCTTCGACGACTTCATGCAGGCGCAGAGGTTCTGACGCCGGCGTGTCCGCAACGAAAAGGCCCCGCATCGCGGGGCCTTTTCCATAGTGGTTGGGGTCAGGCCTTGGCCGCGTAAAA
The DNA here is from genome assembly GCF_024700055.1 of Rhizobacter sp. J219. Taxonomy (GTDB): domain Bacteria; phylum Pseudomonadota; class Gammaproteobacteria; order Burkholderiales; family Burkholderiaceae_C; genus Rhizobacter. Next base: position 468,375 of record NZ_JAJOND010000001.1, on the reverse strand, counting down.
GCGCAGCAGTCGCTCGGCCACGGCATCGGCTTCCTCGACCGGCAGCCAGTGGCCCGACTCCGGGAAGTGCTCCACCGACGCGGCACCGAAGCTGTCGGCGAAGCGCACTGCGATGTACGGGTCGTGCTGGGCCCACAGCACGAGCGAGCGTTTCATCGTCAGCACGATGCGAAGCGCATCTTCCCAGCCGACGAAGTTCTCGGGGTCGGTCGCGCGGTACCAGCGCAGCATCTGCCGCTTGACCGAGGGCGTGATCAGCGCAAAGGTCCGGTGGATGTGCTCGCGGCTCAGCTTGCGCGAGGCCCGTCGCAGCTCGCGGGTGAAGCCGCTGCGGCTGGTCAGGGCCTGCACCAGCTCGCCGATGACCGGCATGCGCCACAGGCGCCCGAAGAGGTGCCAGCGGTACTCCGACGAAAACACCGTGTTCATGATCACCACACTGCGCACCTTGTGTGGATAGCGAACTGCCCATGCCAGACCGAACGGCCCACCGATGTCGTGCACCACGAGGTGCAGCGGCTCGGCGATGCCCACGGCATTCACCAGCTTGTCGACCCACGAGGCCATGCCCTCGAGCGAATAGTCGAAATCTGCCGGCGCGGTGGACCTGCCGAAGCCCGGCAGGTCGGGTGCGACGCACCGGAAGTGAGGGCTGAGTGCGGGAATGATCCCGCTCCAGACATCCGACGAATCGGGGTTGCCGTGCAGGAAAAGGATCGGCGAACCCTGCCCTGAATCGACGAGGTGAATGTTCGTGGTGCCGACGGTGAGTGTCATGTGGAGCTCCGGTTTGGGGCGTGCGGTGATGGCGTCATTGTGAAAAGCGAGGTGCATGGTCACAATGGCAGAAACTGTCGATTTACTCTTGATACTGGCCATCCTGAGTGGCTTCAAGCACACATCCTTTCAGACTCGGCCTGGTGATCTTTCCAGGGTGCATGCCCGCCGGTCTCTTTGCGGCGGGCGACATGGCCCGCGCCTGCAACCAGCGTGCGGGCCGACTGAGCCTGGAGGTGAGCTGGATCGGCGTCAACACAAAACCCGTGGCGACGCACCACGGCCCGCCCCTGCGGGCGGAATCAGCCTTCGCCGAGAGCGCCTGCGATGCCTACCTGCTGCCAGGGCTGTGGCTCGCCTCCACGCACGAACTCGAGCGCTCCCTCACGGCGCAGGGCAGACTGCTCGACGCCTTGCGCGCGCTGCCACCCCGCACACAGCTGTGGAGCTATTGCGCGGGCGTGGCGCTCGCCGCCGCAGCCGGCCGGCTCGACGGTCGCTCCGCCACCGCGACCTGGTGGTTGCGCCCTGCCCTCGCCGCCCGCTTCAGGCGCGTCCAATGGCGCAGCTCACCCGAGCTCGTGGTTGACCGGCAGGCCATCACCGCCTCCGGGCCGAGCGGCTACCTGCCATTGATGCTCGACCGGCTGGCTCAGCACTTCGCCGACGACGTGCTGCTCGACGTGCAGGAGCTGCTGATGCTGCCGAACCCTCGACAGCGGCACCCGTCATTCGAAGCGGTCGAGATGATCCGCCTGGAGGACCCGGCCATGCGGTCGCTGCTGGCCTGGGCGCAACACACACCCGCCGAAGAGCCACGCTCGTGGCCGCGGCCCGGCAGCAGAACGTCTCCGTGCGCACGCTCGCCCGGCGGGTCGACAAAGTCTTCGGCATGGGCGCCGGCGAATGGCTTCGGCTGGCCAAGCTCAGCCAGGCGGCGGAGGCCCTGCGCAGCACGCGGGCGCCCATCAAGGCCGTCAGCGACACACTGGGGTTCGGAAGCGAGGCGAGCCTGTATCGCGCGTTCCGGCAGGCCACGGGAATGACCCCGACCGCCTACCGCCAGGCCTTCGGCTCCGCGGCACGCGGCAGCATCAAGGCCGTCGAATAAACGTGGATGGCCGCCACCCACTGCGTTGGGTTCGTGGTCGCACGTAGCCGTAAAACCCGTGGTGGCAACGTCTCGCTTCAGGTCTCATCGAGACTCGCCGGGGCTGATGTCTTTCGATCGGCCTGGTGCTCTTTGGAGTCAGCTTGAATCACCTTGAATCCGTCGCACCAGGAGCTTGATCGACTCTATTCGAAGGCTGGCGTCGGCGTCTTTCTTCCGGAGGCCGTGATCGTGGAAACCAGCGACAGAAGACTGGTGCCGGCGATGTGCTACGTGCCGCCCTTCCGGAAGTGGGAAGCACCCGACCTTGCGTATGTGGAGCAGATTCTCGAAGCGGGCCGAGGGCACGGCTTCCCATCCTGGTATTTGAGTCATCTCAGGACGTTTCTATCGCTTGCCGACCTCCATCAACAGATTGGCTAGTCCGATGGAGACCACAGCCTCCGTTTGCGCAGCAAAACGGGCATGACCTCGCATGTCTTACCACCTCACCATTCTCCGCAGCACGGCAGGCACGCAAACGTTGATTCCAATCGACGAGGTCAAGACCGCTGCCGAAGCGCTTGGCTGGACCATGACCGGCGAGCCGCCGATGCTCTGGAAGGAAAGCGACGATCTTCAGCCTGTACTACTTCACTACACGGATGGAGAACTCTGGACGGATGACCCGCAACCCCAGGCTATCGAGCAGATGCTTCATCTGGCCGATGCGCTCGACGCGCGTGTCAGAGGCGACGACTTCGAGACCTACCGAACCGCAGTCGAGACATACGACCACCCGGATGACCGACTTCTCGGTGATCTGGCCGAAACAAGGTCGCAAGAGCTACTGAAGGCGGACCTGCGCTTTGAGAAGATGTTCCGGAATGGCGTGGTGACGTTCGTCGTCGTCCTGGCAATCGCTGCCTACTTCATCGGAAAACACTTCGAGAAGTGACACCCGCAGCTTCATTCGCGAGGACCCGCTCCGGGCTTGCGAGCCTGATCTCTCCGGTCGGCGCAAGCGGCACGATCTCCATTGCACACACTTGATACCTCCATGCCCCCTACCTCACGACCTCGGGTCGTCTCCATCGCGGTCTGGCTGTACGGAAGCGTCCTCATCCCTTCGACCGTGGTCGAACTGCTCGATGGCGTCTATGCCGAACTGCCGCAACCGTTCAAGTGGTTCTTGCTGGGCACGCTGTGCATCTCCGTCGCCGTCGAAGCCCTGCTGCTCTGGTGCGCAGCAAAGGGGTCCAACTGGGCCCGTTTCGCCCTGGCCCTGGTCGCCCTGCTCATTGCGGCGACGTACTGGGCATTGGGTGACAGTGCGCTCGACTTCAGCACCTACACCATCCAGGACTACCTGTACCTGCTGGGCTCAGCCGTTCAGCTTGCCTGTGTTGCGCTGCTCTTCGGCAAGGCAGCAGCGCCTTGGTTCGCACCACCCGCTGCGAGAATCGCCGCCTGACCGATCCATCGCGATGATTGCGGACCCACGCGCGGTCTGAACCCCTCACGCAAAACCCTCCATGACGCTTACTCCACAGGTCGCCGACTTCGCAAAACGCAGCATCCTGTGCTGGCTCGCCACGGTCGACGAAGCGGGCCAGCCCAACGTGTCGCCCAAGGAGATCTTCGCGGTCTTCGACCCGCAGCACCTCGTCATCGCGAACATCGCTTCGCCCACGAGCGTGCGCAACCTCGCGGCCAACCGCCACGTGTGCGTGAGCTTCGTCGACGTCTTCGTCCAGAAGGGGTTCAAGGTCGTCGGCACCGCGCGAAACGTCCGGCCGCATGAACCGGATTTCAGCCAATGGGCTGCGCCGCTGCAAGCAATGGCCGGCCCGAGGTTTTCGATTCACTCGGTGATCGTCGTGTCGGCAGAGGGCGTGGAGCCGATCCTCGCACCAAGCTACCGCCTCTACCCGGACGACACCACCGAGGCCTCTCAGGTGGCAGCCGCCATGCAGGCCTACGGCGTGCAGAAGCGCACAAGCGCCTGAGCACTGTGCGCCGGCCGCTTCAGGCCAGCGCCTTGCTCACCACATCCATCAGCTGCTGGTACTGGTAGGGCTTGGCCAGGTAGGCGTCGCAGCCCGCCGCAAGGATGCGCTCGGCGTCGCCCTTCATGGCCAGCGCCGTGAGCGCCACCACCTTGATGTGCGACGTGCTCGGGTTCGACTTCAGGCGGCGGGTGACCTCCAGCCCGTCGAGCCCGGGCATCTGCACGTCCATCAGCACCAGGTCGGGCTGCTTCTCGTGCGCGAGCTGCAGGCCCACTTCGCCGTTTTCGGCGGCGAGCGTGGCATGCCCGGCCTTGTGCAGCACCAGTTGCGCGAGCTTGAGGTTCTGCGGGTTGTCTTCGACGACGAGGATGTTGGCCATGGTGCGAGCCTGCCTTTCACAACGGTGCGGGCCGGGTGGACAAGCGGCCCAGCGTGAAGAAGAAGGTGGCGCCGCGGCCGGGTGCCGACTCCACCCACAGCCGCCCGCCGTGCTTTTCGATCACACGTTGCACGATGGCCAGGCCGACGCCGTTGCCCTGGAAGTGTGCGTCGGAGTGAAAGCGCTGGAACGGTCGGAAGAGCCGGTCGCCAGCCGCATGCACATCGAAGCCGGCGCCGTTGTCGCGCACGTAGTAGACCGGCCCGTCGTCGTCCTCACGGCTGCCGAAGTCGATGAAGGGCCGCGGCACGCCGGCGCTGTATTTCCATGCGTTCGACAGCAGGTTCGACAAAGCCACGCGCAGCAGCCGCTGGTCACCCATCGCCTGCAGGCCATGCTGCACCTGCCACGAGGCGCGCGACTGCGGGCGCAGGGCCTCGATTTCGGTCATCAGCGATTGCGCCAGGTGCGAGAGGTCGACCGGCTGGACCTCCATCTCGGTGCGGCTCATGTTGCCCAGCAGCAGCATGTCGTCGATGAGGCTGTTCATGCGGTGAGCGGCGCTCTGGATGTAGCCCACGTACTCGCGCACCTTGTCGCTCAGCTCGCCGGCGTGGCCCATCTGCATCAGGTCGGCAAAGCCTGCGATCTGCCCGAGCGGTGTGCGCAGGTCATGCGAGACCGAATAGCTGAAGCCTTCCATCTCGGCATGCACGGTGCGCAGCTCGCGGTAGGCTTTTTCGATGGCCTGTGCATGCTGCAGCGCATCGACCCGCAACCGGTGCATGCGGATGAAGATCGCCGCCTTGGCCCGCAGGATCTCCGGCACGATGGGCGACAGGATGTAGTCGACCGCACCCAGCCGGTAGCCGCGGTACGTGTCCTGCTCGTGCACGTAGACCGCCGACACGAAGACGATCGGCGCATCGAGGCCCGGGCACTTGTCGCGGATGGACTGCGCCACCTGGAACCCATCCATGCCCGACAGGTGCACGTCGAGCAGGATCATCGCGTACGGATGCTCGACGCAGCGCGCGAGCGCCTCTTCCCCGGAGCTGGCCATGGTCAGCTGCGCCCCCAGGTCGCTCAGCGTCGCCTGGTAGAGACGGCGGTTGGCCGGGTTGTCGTCGACGATGAGGATGGCGGGGTCGGCGTGCATGCAGCTCCTGTCGCAAAGGTCGGTCAATGCCAGTTCGTGTGCTGCCGCCCGGCCAGCGCACGCTTGACTTCGGCCACGAGGCCGATGGAATTGAAATGCGTCTTCTCCATCACCTGCTGCACCTTGCCGCTGAGCAGCGCGCGGTCCTCGCGCGTGAGCAGCTTGGCGGTGAGCACGATGACCGGGATGCCCGCGGTCTCGGGGTTGTTGCGCAGGCCCTGCACCACGTCGAAGCCCGACACCTGCGGCATCATCAGATCGAGCACGACAAGCGCCGGCGCCTCGGCGCGCACGATGTCGAGCGCCTCCTGGCCGCCGTAGGCGCCGATGGGTGAATAGCCTGCCACCTGCAGATGCTTGCTGACGAGCGACACCGCCTTCGGGTCGTCATCGACCACCAGCACGCGTGCCCCGCTGTGCGGCTCGTCGAGCCCGGCCGCAGCCAGTGCGGCCAGCAGGTCGCCTTGCGTCACCGGCTTCACCAGCACCTGTGCCGCGCCGAGCGCGAAGCCGCGCTGGGCCTCGTCGGTGATCGAGACGATGACGACCGGGATGTTGCGGGTCTCGGGCTGGTCTTTCAGCTTCGCGAGCATGTCCCAGCCGTCCATGCCGGGGAGGATGATGTCGAGCACCACCGCGGTCGGGTGCAGCTCGTGGGCACGACGCAGCCCGTCCTCGGCATTGGCGGCGAACTCGACCCGGTAGCCGTTGCCTTCGAGCTGCAGCCGCATCAGGCTGGCGGCGCGCGGGTCGTCTTCGACCACGAGCACCAGCGGCTTGGCATCGGGCAGTCGGGTGGGGCCGGCGCGGCCGTTGCCTTTCGCTGGCGAGGCAGCCCCGTCGGTAGAGGCCGCGGTCGCTTCACCGGCCACCCCTTCGGCCTGCGTGTCGGGCTCGCGCCAGGGCAGCCACACGGCAAAGGTCGAGCCCTTGCCCTCGACGCTGCGCACCATCAGGCCGCCGCCGTGCAGCTCGGCCAGGCGGCGGACCATGGTGAGCCCGAGCCCGGTGCCGGCGTACTGGCGCGACAACGAGGAGTCGATCTGCACGAAGGCCTGGAAAAGATGCTGCAGGTCAGCCGGCGCGATGCCGATGCCGGAGTCGGTGATGCGCAGTTCGAGGTAGTGGCCCCAGTGCGCATCGGTCGGCGCGAACACGCGCGTGCCCGGCTCGCTGACCACGCCGTGCACACGCTCGGCAGGCACGCGCTCCATCGCAAGCGTCACGGCGCCGCCCTCGGGGGTGAACTTGAGCGCGTTGGCGACGAGGTTGTAGACGATCTGCTTGGCCTTGCGCATGTCCAGGCACAGGCGGCCGATGCCGGGCGGACACTGCACCGTGAAGCGCACCCGCGCGGTGGCGGCGCGTTCGCGCAGCACCGACATCGTGCTCGCAGCCAGCAATTCGGGGTCAGCCTCTTCCAGCTCCAGCATCACCTGGCCCGACTCGACCTTCGACAGGTCGAGGATGTCGTTGATGAGGGACAGCAGGTGCTTGCCGCTGCCGTGGATGTCTTCCACGTACTCCTGCTGTTCCTTGCCGAGCGGCCCGGTGAGGCCGTCTTTCATGATCTCCGAGAAGCCGATGATCGCGTTGAGCGGTGTGCGCAACTCGTGCGACATGTTCGCGAGGAACTCGCTCTTCATGCGGTTGGCGCGCTCCAGCTCGGCGTTCTTGCGCTGGATGTCTTCGCCGCGGCTGCGCAGCTGTTCGGTGAGCAGGCTCATCTCTTCCAGGTGGCTCAGGTTGTTGAGCGCCACCGCGAGCTGCGCACACATGCGCTCAACGAACTCGCGGTCGCGTTCGCCGAGCGTCCGCCCCGTGCCGAGCACCAGCACCCCCAAGAGGCGCGACTGATACTGCACCGGGCACATCAGCACCGCGGCCGGCGGCACGGTGGCAAGCCCCGTCTCGATGTTCATCGCGCCCTCGCGGTCCAGCCCTTCGAGGTAGAGGCTGCGGCCCTCGCGGGCGGCCGTGCCGAGCGGGCCTTCGTCGAGCCGCACCATGCGCTTGATGTCAGCGGGCGTCGCACGCGAAGCGTCGAGCCGCAGGCCGCCGGCCCATTCGTCGTAGGCGTAGAAAGCGCCGACCGGAAAGAGCGGGTTCTCGCCGAGCAGGGCCAGCGTGCCGTCCAGCACACGGCCGCGGTCGTTCTCGGCGTTGTAGAGGATGAGGGCGCGGGCGTGCACGGCGTCGAAGGCGCGTTCCTCGGCCACCCGCACCTCGGCCGCGCCCCGCGCCTTGAGGTCGCGCGACATGCGCCAGAAGGTGCCCGGCAGCAGCACCAGCAGCAGCGCGACGAAGCTGCCGAAGACGATCACGGTGCTGCGCGTGCGCGCCTTCTGCACGGCTTCGCGTTCGGTGAGCAGGCGGTCTTCTTCGGCCACCAGCGCGTCGATGTGCGGCCGCAGGTTGGCCAGCGCCTGCGAGCCGATCTCGATGCGCTGCTCGGCGGAATAGGGGGTGCCGCTCTGCAGCAGACCATCGCTCACGCGGTAGACGGACACCCGCGTCGCCAGGTCGCGCCGCAGGTCGGACACACGCGCGGTCTGCTCCGGGTTGTCGGTGGTGAGGCGCGACAACTCGAGCAGGCCCTTTTCGAGCGCCTCGAGTGCCACGTCGCGCTCGCTTCGGTAGGTCGTGATGCGTGTGACCAGGTAGGCCCGCTGGCCGGCCTCGGCCCGGTACAGGCTCGACTCCAGGTCGCGGATCACCGCCTTCACCTCGTGGGTGTGGGCCACGTAGCGGGCGGCTTCGACCGTCTGACGCGCGTAGTCCCACGCGAAATACGCCAGCGCCGCCACCGCAGCCGCCGCCACCAGCATGCCGAACAGGGTCGCTCGCTGCACCAGGGTTTGTGTCATGCCGTCTCCTGGGGCGCGAACGTACGCCGGGTCACAGCCGCACACAACTGACACATGTGTCAGGCCCCGCGGCCGACAGGCCCATCGGCCACATGGACATTCACTCTGCCTACGATGCGCACTTTCATGGGCATGTCATCGCGCGGCCCTAAGGTGCGGCGGCTTCCATCACCACGAGGAGAAGACCGATGCAATTCCTGAACAAGCTGCCGATGACGCTGGCCCTGGTGGCCGCCTGCGCCGGCTGTGCCATGCCGGCGATGGCCGAGCCGCACGGCCGCCGCGGCGGCGAAGCCAAGCCGCTGGTGATCGGCCACCGCGGCGGGGCGAACGGCTACCTGCCGGAGCACACGCTCGAAGCCTATGCGCTGGGCATCGAGCTTCCGGCGCCGACTATGTCGAGCCCGACCTCGTGGCCACCAAGGACGGCCACCTCATCGCCCGCCACGAACCCAACCTCATCGCCACCACCAATGTGGCCAGCCTGCCGCAATTCACGAATCGCAAGCGCCGCGCCGTCGTCGACGGCATCGAGGAAGAGGGCTACTTCGCCAGCGACTTCACGCTGGCCGAGATCAAGCAGCTGCGCGCGGTGCAGTCGTTCGCCGACCGCGACCAGGGCTTCAACGGCAAATTCGAGATCCCCACGCTGGCCGAGGTGATCGAACTCGTGAAGCGCAAATCGCGCGAGCACGACCGCCGCATCGGCATCTACCCCGAAACCAAGCACCCGACCTACCACCAGAAGCTCGGCCTCGCGCTCGAAGACCGCCTGCTGGCCGTGCTCGAGCGCGCCGGCTGGAACCACCGCAGTGCGCCGGTGTTCATCCAGTCCTTCGAGCAGGCCAACCTGAAGTACCTGCGCTCGCGCACCAGCGTGCGCCTGGTGCAACTGGTCGATGCCAACGACGTCAATGCCGACGGCTCGCTCGACTTCACGCCGCCGTACGACCGCCCGTACGACTGGGCGGTGGCCGGCCGCGCCGGACTCTTCCGCGACCTCCTCACGCCGCAAGGCCTGGCCGAGGTGCGCAGCTATGCCGATGGCATCGGCCCGTGGAAAACCTACCTCATCAGCAGCGCGTGCATCACGGTTCGCAACGGCGCCTGCGCCGACGCGAACGGCGACGGCCTCGTCGACGAACGCGACCGCCGCCTGCTGCCCGCCACCGACATCGTGGCCAATGCGCACAAGCTCGGCCTGGTGGTGCACCCCTACACCTTCCGCAATGAGCCCAAGCGCCTGGCAAGCAACTACCAGGGCAACCCGGCCAACGAGTACCTGGCGTTCTACGAGCTGGGCGTCGACGGGCTCTTCAGCGACTTCGCCGACACCGCGTACGCGGCGCGTGCGATGTACCTCTTGAAAACCGACCCTGACTACGCCCGTTGCCTGGTGAACGAGCGCCGCTGCGGGCGCGATTGAAGGCGTGGGCGGCACGCGCCTTGCCGGTCAAGCGCATGAACACACCCTTGCCGCCCCCTGCCCCCCCGCCGCCCCCGAGGCCCACCTCGGCCCCGAAAGCTGCCGACGTGACCCGGGAATCCGTTGCCGGAGAAGAAGACCCGGGTGCCGCGCTCGAATCGCTGGTCGACCCGAAGGTCGACGCGCCCATCAGCGAACCAGTGCCGCCACCACCATCAAAAGGCTGATGAGCACCGGCTGGTGGACCATGTAGAAGCTGAGCGACCAGCGCCCGAGCACTGCCAGCGGCGAGAGCCGCTGCGGCAGCGGCCCCGCGAGCCACGGGCGGCGCTGCTGCAGCACCCACTGCCCGGCGGCAATGCCCCACCACATCACGCCGATCCACGGCAGCAGCGGGGCATAGTCTTCGGTGATGGGCTTGCGCGTGACGAGGCCCACCCAGTTGGTGAGGCGGGTGTCGAAGAACGGGTCTTGCACCAGCTGCGGCAGCAGCACCGCCACCAGGCCCATCGGCCACAGCCAGAGCTTCGCGCCCGCGGTGAGGCGGCCGATGATGAGCATGACCGCGAACGCATGCAGCACGCCGAAGCTGATGTAGCTGCGCGGGAACATCAGGTACGAGCCCGCGGTGACCAGCAGCGCGCAAGCGGCCACCTGCGCCCAGCGCCGCCAGAAGCGCGGCCAGCTCTGGCCCTGCTCCCACGCGATGGCCTGGCCCAGCCCCGAGACAAAGACGAACAGCGTCACGATCACCGTGCGTTGCACCGTCCAGAACGGGTCGCGGTAGAAGTTCTCGTGGATGAACTTGAAGTAGTTCAGGTCGAAGCAGAAGTGGAAGACCGCCATCCACAGGATGGCGACGGCGCGCAGCGCGTCGAGCCGGTCGAAACGGCCCGAGGGTGCGGCGCCCGGCGGCATCACTTCAGGCCGACCTGCGGCCCGGCGAGCGGCTTGCCCGCCGCCAGCACGCGGTCGAGGTGCCCGGCGAACTGCCGCGCGTCCTGGTAGCCGATCACGCGCGAGCCCGGCAGCTCGTTGCCGGCCGGGGCGAAGAAGATCAGCGCCGGCGGCCCGAAGAGCGTGTAGCGCTTGAGGAGCGCACGGTCGTCGTCGTTGTTGGCGGTGACATCGGCTCGCAGGAGCGTCATGCCGGCCATCTTGTTCGCCACCACGGCATCGGTGAAGGTGAACTTCTCCAGCTCCTTGCAGGCCACGCACCAGTCGGCGTAGAAGTCGAGCATCACCGGCCGGGTGGAGGCCCGCACGGCGGCGTCGAGTTCGGCCAGGCTTCGCACCGTCTGGAAATGCAGCTCCGGCCCGGCCGGCTGAGCACCCCGCCCGAGGTGCGCCAGCGGGCGGGTCAACTCACGCCCACCCGTGGCCGCACCCACCACCTGCACCGCCGCCAGCAGCCCGAGCACGAGGCCTGCGCCCTTGGAGACTCGCCGCAGCGCCGAGGCCGGCTTCGGCAAGCGACTGAAGGCGCCCAGGCAGGCTGCCGCCACCACCAGCACCGCCGCGGTCAGCAGCATCGCGGCCCAGGTCGGCAGCACCGGCGCCACCATCCACACCGCCACCGCCAGCAGCATCACGCCGAAGACGAGCTTCACGTAGCGCATCCACTCGCCGGCCTTGGGCAGCAAGGCCCCCGCTGACAGGCCCACCAGCAGCAGCGGCACGCTCATGCCGACCGCCATCGAGAAAAGGGCCGTGCCGCCCAGCACCACGTCGCCGGTCTGGCTGATGTAGACGAGCGCACCGGCCAGCGGCGCGGCCACGCAGGGGCCGACGATGAGCGCCGACAGCCCGCCCATCACGAAGACGCTCACGAACTGGCCGCCCTTGAAGCGCTGCGAGAACTGGTTGAGCCGGTTCTGCAGCGCGAGCGGCATCTGCAGCTCGTAGAAGCCGAACATGGAAAGCGACAGCACCGCCAGCAGCAGCGCGAAGCCGCCGAGCACCCAGACGTTCTGCAGTGCCTGGCCCAGGCCTTCGCCGGCCAGGGCCGAGGCCACGCCGAAGAGCGTGTAGACGAGCGCCATGCCCAGCGAATAGGCGACGGCGAGCGAGAAGCCGCGAGCCTTGGAGACCGGCTGCCCCTGCCCCACGATGATCGAGGAGAGGATCGGCAGCATCGGCAGCACGCAGGGCGTGAACGACAGGCCCAGGCCGAGCAGGAAGAAGAGCCCGACCACGAGCGCGGTGCTGCCCGACTGCAGCGCGCGGCCCACCGGCTCGGTGGGTTCGGCCGTGGCCGCCGCTGGGGCCGCGACCTCGGGCAACACGCCTTGGGGCTGCGGGGTGATGGGCGTGGTGATGGGCTTGGTGCCGGTCAGGGCGGCCGAAACAGCGCTCGTGCCGGCCGCGCCGGGCGTCCAGGCCGCCGCCTCGGCTTCGTTGAGGTAGGTGAAACGCGGCGCCCCTCCGGGCCCCTGGCCCGGCTCGACCTTGAAGCCACGCTTCTGCGGCGAATAGCACAGGCCCTTGTCGGCACAGCCCTGGTTGGTGATGCTCAGCTTGAAGGGGGTGGCCGGCATCTGCGCCAGCGCCACGGTCATGGTCACGCTGTCGCGGTAGGTTTCGACGTCTTTCTGGAAGGTCTCGTCGTACTTGATCTTGCCGGCCGGGATGCGCAGCTCGGTGATCTGGATGCCCGCCGGCTCGGCCGTGGCCCCCAGGCGCTCGCGGTAGAGGTAGTAGCCGGGGGCGACGTCGACGCGCACCTCGATGTGGGTGGCATCCAGCGCGCGGGCCGACAGGCGGAAGGCCACCTCGGGGTCGAGGAACTCGTCAGCGGCAAGCGCCGGTGTCGCCAGCCCCGCCGCCGCCAGCACCAGCCCCGCCAGCGCCCCGGCGCTGCGCAGTGCGCTCTTGAAATGTGCCCAGGTACTCATGCTCGCATTCTCCGACAGCGCGGCGGGCAAAGCGTTCCCAGGCGAAACAGGGCCAGGGGGTGTTTTTCGCGGCTTTTTGCGCCAGTTCAGGGCGGAACGCTTCATGCATACCGATGGCACGTCGCAGCAAGACAGGAGCGCGGAGATGTTGGACGTCACCCAAACCCAGTTTTCACACGTGAAACCGGGAGACACCGAATGGCGGGGCGAGGGGCTCCGCGATTTCTTCCTCTACCGCGACCTTGGCGTGGCCGAAGCCACGCACGGCAAGGTCATCGCCCACCTGGTGAAGGCCAACATGGCACCCGAAAAGGGCACCGGCTGGCACCGGCATGAAGCGGAGTTCCAGATCGTCATCATGATCAAGGGCTGGGCGCGCTTCATGTACGGCGACCAGGAAACGCTCGTCTCGGCCGGCGACTGCGTGCACCAGCGGCCGGGCATCGTGCACTACCTCTTCGACTACTCGCCGGACATGGAGTACCTGGAGATCGTGAGCCCGGCGGACTTCAAGACGGTCGATGTCGACGGCCCCTGCGAGGTGCCGCCCTTCACACCTTGGGCCTGAAGCTGAGCAAGACCGGCCTCACCCTGTGCGTGCTCTGCTCGCTGGGGCTGGCAGCTGCCAAGGCCCGGCCTTCGCAGCCTCCGGCTTCGCCGCGCTTCAGAAGTCCATGTCCAGTTCTTCGATGTCGTCCGGTTCAGCCCGCGCGGCGGCCACCCATTCCTTCATCTCTGGCATGGCCATGATGGTCTGGCAGTACTGGGCGCAGGACTTCGGCAGCTTCACGTCGTAGGTGAGGAACCGGGTGCACACCGGCGCATACATCGCGTCGGCCATCGAGCGCTGCTTGCCGAAGAGGAACGGCCCGCCGTAGGTGGCCAGGCACTCGGTCCAGATCTCGATGATGCGGTCGATGTCGGGCTGCGCGCCGGCCCAGATCTTGTAGCCCGGGTGGTGGGCCTTGAGGTTCATCGGCAGCGACGAGCGCAGGTTCGCAAAACCGGAGTTCATCTCGCCGCTCACCGAGCGGCAATGGGCGCGGGCGATGCGGTCGTCGGGCATCAGGCCGGCATCGGGCTTGATCTCGTCGAGGTACTGCGCGATGGCCAGCGTGTTCCACACCTTCGCGCCATCGTGCGTGAGGCAGGGCACGCGGATCGACGGCGCCAACAGCAGCAGCTCCTTGCGGGCGTCGGCATCGTCGGGCGGGACCATCACCTCTTCGAAGTCGATCCCGGCGAACTTGGCGAGCAGCCAGCCGCGCAGCGACCACGACGAATAGTTCTTGCTCGACAGGCTCAGCGTCGCGCTGGGCTTCTTCGCCGCCTTGGGCGCGGTGGAGGGTTTGCCTGCCGGCTTGCCGGCGGTCTTCTTCGGGGCGGCCTTGGTGGCGACTGGGGGCATGAAGCGTGTCTCCCGTTGGCTGTGGTCTGCGGCTCGTCCTGCAAGGCATGTGCCACAGGCATACCCCAACGCGGTGCCCGTCGGGGCGATTTCGCTGGCGCGCAAGTTGCAGATGCTCGTGCACATCGAACAGCGCGAGAGGAGACCGTCCATGTACGAGGCCTACCAAGCCCACGCCGACTTGATGTGGCCGCTGCGCGCCTTCGCCAAGAGCACCCTGCCCTGGCTGCGCGACAAGACGCTCGGCTGGGACGAGGTGGAGTCCAACCGCAAGTTCGCCGCCATGCTCGAAGTGATCAGGCTCGGCGAGATCACCCACCAGCGGCCGCCCTTCGACATCGACAGCGTCACCTACAAGGGCCAGGCCGTCGACGTGACCGAGGAAGCCACGCACGTCACCCCCTTCGGCACGCTGCTGCACTTCAAGAAAGATCTGCCTGCCGGAACACCGGCGCAACCGCGTGTGCTGATCGTGGCGCCGATGTCGGGCCACTTCGCCACCCTGCTGCGCGACACGGTCGAGACCATGCTGCCCGACCACGACGTCTACATCACCGACTGGCACAACGCGCGCGACGTGCCGCTGATCAAAGGCCGCTTCGGCCTCGACGAATACACCGAGCACCTGATGGAGTTCCTGCGTGTGCTCGGGCCCGGCGCACACCTGATGGCGATCTGCCAGCCCTGCGTGTCGGCCTTGAGCGCCGTCGCCTTGATGTCGGAAGACGGCGACCCGGCCACCCCCGCGAGTCTCACGCTGATGGCAGGCCCGATCGACTGCCGCATCAGCCCGACCGAGGTGAACAAGCTCGCGATGACCAAGGGCATCGAGTGGTTCGAGCAGAACCTGGTGAGCCGCGTGCCGTGGCGCTTCAAGGGCGGCGGCCGGCGTGTCTATCCGGGCTTCATGCAGCTCACGGCGTTCATGGCGATGAACAAGGAGCGGCACATGGAAGCCTTCAAGGAGTACTACGCCAACCTCGCGCATCCCGAGCCGGATGAAGAGAAGATCCAGAAGGCCGAGCACACCCGCAAGTTCTACGAGGAGTACTTCGCGGTGGCCGACCTGCCCGCCGAGTTCTACCTGGAGACGGTGAGCCTGGTGTTCCAGGAGTACGCGCTGCCGCAGGGGCAGCTCAAGTTCCGCGGCCGCACCATCAACCCGTCGGCCATTCGCCGCACCGCGCTGCTCACGGTGGAGGGCGAGCGCGACGACATCTGTGCGACCGGGCAGACGCTCGCCGCGCAGGACCTCTGCACCAACCTTCGGCCGTACATGCGCACGCACTACGTGCAGGCGGGGGTCGGCCACTACGGTGTGTTCAGTGGCCGACGCTGGAGAAGCCAGATCTATCCCGTGGTGCGGGATGTGATCCACATCTCGCAGTGATGACAGCCCCTCGCCCGACGGATACGTCAGGCGATCCCCCGAGGGGATGCGGGCCGACTTGCGAGCGGCCCGGCCCTCGGCCCGCTGTGCTTATTTCTTGCGGAGCTTGGCCAGCTCGGCCTGCGTCTCGTTCCACAGATCCTGCCCGACATTGGCCGCGATCGAGTTGTTGATCGCACCCAGCTTCTCGCGCATGCGCGCAGCTTCCGCGGGCGGCAGCTCGTTGATCTGCATGCCCTTGGCCTTGAGGTCGGCCAGCGCCTTGGCCGCTTCGTCGCGGGTGTCCTTGCGCTCGAAGTCGCGGCTCTTCACGGCGGCGTCTTGCAGCACCTTCTTCTCGGCGGGCGAGAGCTGGTCCCAGAACTTCTTGCTCACCGTCACGATCCACGGGCTGTAGACGTGGTTGGTGACCGTCAGGTACTTCTGCACCTCGTAGAACTTGCTGGAGAGGATGGTGTTGTACGGGTTCTCCTGACCGTCGACCGCCTTGGTCTCCAGCGCCGAGAAGAGCTCGCTGAAGGGCAGCGGGATGGCGTTGGCGCCGAGCGTCTTGAAGCTGTCGAGGAAGACAGTGTTCTGCATCACGCGCAGCTTGATGCCGTCGAGGTCTTCGAGCTTGGCGACGGCTCGCTTGTTGTTGGTCAGGTTGCGAAAGCCGTTTTCCCAGTACACGAGGCCAACCAGCCCCTTCTCTTCCAGCTTGGCGCGCACCTTGTTGCCGACCGGGCCGTCGAGCACCGTGTCGGCTTCCTGCGCGTTGTTGAAGAGGAAGGGCGTGTCCCACAGCGCCATCTCCTTCGTGATGCCCACGAGCGTGGCGGTCGAGCCGACCATCATCTCCTGCGCACCGCCGATCAGCGCCTGCTGCATCTGCACGTCGGTGCCGAGGCTTGCGGCGCCGAACGCCCGCACCTTCATCTTGCCGCCCGAGAGCTTGTCAACCTCGTCGATGAAGACCTTGGTGGCACGGCCCTGGTTCGACTGTTCGTTCAGGCCGTAGCCGAAGCGGATGAGGCGGGGCTTGATGTCCTGTGCGAAGGCAGGGGCGACGGATGCGGCGACCAGCGCGGCAGCGGTGGCGAGCAGGGTGCGGCGGACGAATTTCATGGTTTGTCTCCTGTGGGCATGACGAGAGCGATGGCAGTCACCGCATCCACTTGACGGGCGCGGTGACGATCTGGGGAAACACGACGAAAAGCGTGAGGATGGCGAGGTAGACGGCGAGGAAGGGGTTCACGCCCTTGATGACCTCGTCGAGCCTCAGCCGGCCCACGCCCGCCACCACGTTGAGCACCGTGCCCACCGGCGGCGTGATGAGGCCGATGGCGCCGTTGAGCACGAACATCAGGCCGAAGTACACCGGGTCGATGCCGGCCTTGGCGGCGATCGGCAGCATGACCGGCGCCATGATGAGGATGGTGGGGGTGAGGTCGAGCGCGGTGCCCACCAGCACCAGCACGATCATCATCACGGCCATCAAGATCCGCGGGTGCTCGACCAGGGGCCCGAGCCAGCCGGTGAGCGTGGCGGGCAGGTCGGCCAGCGTGACCATGTAGCTCGTGACCTGTGCGCCCGCGCACAGGAACATCACCACCGCCGTCGTCTTGGCCGCACGCACCAGCACCTCGTGGAACTGCGGGAGCGTCAGCTCGCGGTGCACGAAGAAGGCGATGCACAGCGCATAGAACGCCGCCACCACCGCCGCCTCGGTCGGCGTGAACCAGCCGAACTTCATGCCGCCGATGATGATGAAGGGCATCAGCAAGGCCCAGAACGCCTTCACCGTGATCTTCAGGCGATCGACCATCGGCACCGGCGGGTTCTCGACCAGCGTCATGCCGCGCACCTGCAGCTTCCAGGCGATGACGAGGCCCGCGCCCATGATCAACCCGGGCACGATGCCCGACAGGAAGAGCGAGGAGATGGAGGTGTTGGTCGTCACGCCATAGATCACGAACGGCATCGACGGCGGAATGATGGGCGCGATGATGCCGCCCGCGGCGATGAGCCCGGCCGACGTGGCCATCGGGTAGCCGTGGGCCCGCATCATCGGCAAGAGGATGGTCGCGAGCGCCGCGGTGTCGGCGAGTGCCGAGCCGCTCATGCTGGCCATCAGCAGGGCCGCACCGATCGTCACGAAGCCGAGGCCGCCGCGGATGTGGCCGACCCAGGCCTGCGCCATCTCGATGATGCGCCGGCTGATGCCGCCGGCGTTCATCAGCTCGCCGGCGAGGATGAAGAACGGCACCGCGAGCAGCGGGAAGCTGTCGATGCCGGCCACGAGGTTCTGCGCGAAAAGCTGGGTGTCCCAGAAGCCGAGCACCCACGCCATCGAGGCGCCGGTGAGCACGAGCGCAAAGGCCATGGGCACGCCGATGCCCATGAAGCCGAGCATCGCGACGATGAAGACGATGACGACGAGGCCCTGGTTCATGTGACTGCCCTCGCCTTCATTCCACGTCGGCCGCGTGGCCGAGGTCGATGGACTTGCCGCGCACGAGGTTCACGAGCGCCATCGCCCCGATGGCCACCGACGAGAGGAACGCCGGCAAGGGCAGCAGCGCGGCCGAGTAGCCCATCACCACGCTCTTGCTGTCGAGGCCCACCACCACCTGCTGCCAGGCGCCCCACCCCACGAGCACGCAGGCCAGCACGACCAGGGCGTGGATCACGGCGGCCATGGCCTTCATCGCCAGCGGCCGTTTCTGCAGGGGCCGCAAGAGGCTCGTGAACGCCATGTGCTCGCCGAGCGGATAGGCCGCGGTCGCGCCGATGAACACCATCCACACAAAGAGCAGGCGCGAGAGTTCTTCGCTCGCCGCGATGCCGTTGCCGAAGCCGTAGCGCAGCACCACGTTGATGAAGACCGCGAGCGCCATCACGGCCAGCGCCAGCGCCATCGCGCTTTCGGCGAGGCGCTGAACGCGGGAGCGGGGAGCGTCGTGTGGGCTCATGGCGTGCTCCTCAGCCAGTCGGCCACGCGATCGGCCAGCAGGTCGCGCGGCAACAGCGCATCGATGCACAACACGCCGGGCTCGCCAAGCGGTGGCTCCAGCGTGGCGAACTGGCTGTCGACCAGGCTCGGCGGGAAGAGGTGCTCCCCCGCACGCGCCGCCACACGCGCCAGCGCGTGCGGTTTGTCGATTTCCAGGTAGACGAAGCGCAAGCCGGCGTTGCGGCTGCGCAAGAGGTCGCGGTAGCTGCGCTTGAGCGCCGAGCAGGTCAGCGCGGCCGACTGGCCACGGCGTTGCTGATCGGCCAGCAGCGTGCCCAGGATTGCCAGCCACTCGGCCCGGTCGGTGTCGTCGAGGGCGATGCCCTGTCGCATCTTGGCCTTGCTGGTGTCGAGGTGGTAGTCGTCACCCTCGATCAAGGTCCAGCCCATGCGCTGCGCCACGGCCTGGCCTGCACTCGACTTGCCGCAACCGGCCACACCCATGAACACGACGAAAGACATTGGATAGCGCTATCTCGTTGAGCCCGAAAAAAGGCCCTGCATGCGGCCGCCCCACCGCTCGTCGACATCATCACTTCTCAGGGAAACCCACGAGGGGATGACCTTGATGCGAACGATTGGATAGCGCTATCCTAGGCCTCCTGAATCCCCTCGCCATGCGGGCTAACCCGTAGCCGGCGTTTCCGACTCCGCCACTGGTTCTCTATGCCTTCTTCCCGACGCCCTCGCGCCACAGGACGGGTCACCTTGGGCGACGTGGCCGCTGCGGCCGGCGTCAGCCCGATCACCGTGTCGCGCGCCTTGCGTGGCGAACGCAGCGTGGCCGCCGACCTCGTGGCCCGCGTGCAGGCGGCTGCGCAACAGCTCGGCTACGTGCCCGACCCGGCAGCCCGCGCCCTCGCCTCCGCGCGCAGCTCGCATGTGGCGGTGCTGATCCCGTTGCTCACCAACACACTCTTCGTCGACCTGCTCGAAGCGGTGCACCGCACGCTGCTTCCCGCCGGCTTCCAGACCCTCATCGGCGTCACCCACTACGACCCGCAGGAAGAAGAGCAACTGCTGCGCAGCTACATGGCACACCGCCCGGCGGGCCTGCTGGTGACCGGCTTCGACCGCACCGAGGCCAGTCGCCAGCTCATCGCTGCGAGTGGCGTGCCCTGCGTGCACGTGATGGAGACGACACATGCACCCGGCGTGCACAGCGTGGGCTTCTCGCAGACCGACGCCGGCCACGCGATCACGGCCCACCTGCTGGCCCGCGGACGCAAGCGCATCGCCTTCGTCGCCGCACAGCTCGACCCGCGCGTGATGCAGCGCGCCGAGGGCTACCGCCGATGCCTGCGCGAAGCGGGCTGCTACGACCCGAAGCTGGAGCTGCTCAACCCGGAGCGATCTTCGCTTGCGCTCGGCGGGCAGCTCTTCGAGGAAGTGCTGAAGACGCGCCCGGATGTCGATGCCATGTTCTTCTGCAACGACGACCTGGCCCAGGGCGGCCTGCTCGCCGCGTTGCGACTGGGCGTGAAAGTGCCCGAGCGTGTGGCCGTGGCCGGCTTCAACGACCTGGCCGGCAGCGACCAGATGCTGCCGCCGCTCACCACCGTGCACACGCCCCGCACCGAGATCGGCGAGCAGGCCGCGCGCATGCTGCTCGCGCTGATGCGGCGCGAGCCGGTGGCGCAGGCCTCGGTCGACGTGGGCTATCAGCTCGTGCTGCGCGGCAGCAGTTGACGCACCCGCATCAGGGGGCGATCGGCAGGAAGCCGATCGTGTTGGGGCTGTCCGACAGCGCTACGACCACCCGGCCGTCGGGGCTTACGACCATCTGCCCGTTGAGCAGCTGGAAGGCGCTGACGGGGTAGACCAGCGTCTGCAGCAAGCTGCCGTCGGCCGCGTGCACCTCGATCCTGTTGGCTACGCCGATTTCCCGGCTGCCGCAGAGCACTCGCCCATCGCTCGCCACCTCGATGTTGTTGAGGTACACCGGCGTCACGCCCGGCATGCCCTGGTCGACGAAGCGCAGCGTCTCGGTGTCGAGGCGCGCGCATTCATACGGCGGTGCTGCGCCCACGTAGAGGCGCGTGCCATCGGGACTGACGGCGATGTCACGGCCATACGAGCCACCGTCGGTGGACATGACGCTCGGCCGCGCCCGCACCATCAGGATGCCGCCGGAGATGGCCGAGTAGTCCACGTCGTAGGACCAGAACTGGGTCGGCGCGCCGATCGTGTCTTGCGCATAGACGCGCCGCCCATCGGCCGTGGCCGCGAGCAACCCGCCGTAGATGCCGGGCACGCCGAGGTCACGCCCGCTGGCGGTGAAGGCCCGTATGCCGCTCACGAGCACGATCTCGACACCATTGGGGCGGAACGACAGCAGCGGCAGCTCCTGCTCGGGCCGCACCGGCAGCGCCCAGGTGCCGGTGCGGGTGCGCGTGTCGAGGTCGATCACGGCGATCGCCGGGTTGTTGGCTTCGACCACGTAGAGGCGAGCGCCATCGGCAGAGACGGCCATGCGCGCCAGCGTGGAGCTGCCGACCTGGATGGTGTCGACCAGTGCGCCGGTGTACACGTGATAGACGTCGATCGAGGTGCTGCTGCTGTGGGCGTAGACGTAGGGGCGGATCTTGTCGGCCACGAGGTTGGTGTAACGCACCGGCACGGTCGTCGCCGACACCCGTCCGCTGGCGGACTTCCACAGCCCCACACGCACGATCGCCGGCGCCACGCCCGCAGTCGACGGCTCCAGCGTCACGGTGGCATAGCTCATCGCTTCGGACGGCAGGCTGGCCGGGTTGGCCACCAGCGTGGCCGTCGACGGCACGCCGGTGTTGCCGCTCGCGGTGACGGTGAGCCAGGGCGCGCTTGACACCGCCGTCCACGGCAAGGCACCGGCGAAGTTGTCGCGCACCGTGAGGGTCCGGCTCAGCACCTGGCCGTTGGGCGTGTCGGAGAGGCCCACACCCCAGTCGGAGACGAGCAGCCGGCGCTGGTCGGCGTTGAGGTTCACCGTCACCGGCAGCGTGACGGTGTCGCCGTTGATCGACGAGGTGAAGGTGACGGTGGATGAGAGAGAGCCTGCGGTCACGCCGGCGGCGTTGGGCTGGAAGGACACGCTGGCGCCGCTCTGGTTCACCTGCCCCGATGTCTGGGATGCGGAGAGCCAGGCCGGCAGCGTCGACAGGCTCCAGGGCCACGCCTGCGCGCCGGTGTTCAGGCTCAGCGCCACCTGCTGCGGGGTGACCATGTCGCGCCCGGTCAGACCGCCAAGCGTCAACACGGTGCTCGGTGCGGACAGCGTCGCACGCGTGAGGCTGAGCTGGCTCGTGACCGTGCGATTCGGAATGCCCGGCGAAGACAGCACCACATCGGCACTGTGCACGCCGCTCGCCAGCAGCGAGCGTGAAGGCTCGGGCTGCAGCGCGATCGTGGCCGGCGTGGTGCCGCTCAGCGCGCTCAACTGCATCCAGCTGGCCGCAGTCGAGGCCGTCCAGGGTGCCGGGACCTGGTTGTTCAGGTCAAAACTCAGGTTCTGGGCTGCGATGGGGGCGCCATTGACGGCGGCGAAGGCCGGCACGCCCGACGTCAAGGTGAACTCGACCGGCAGCACGTCGACGGTGAACGGCAGTTCCACGGTCTGCCCATCAGAGGCCCGCACCGTGACACGGCCGCTGTGTTGCCCGAGGGCAAGGCCAGCCGTGGAATAGCCCACGGTGAAAGCGCCGGGCCCATTGCCGGTGGCGTTCTGCAGCGTCAACCAGTTCGCGGTGGTGCTGGCCGTCCAGGCCAAGCGAGGCCCGCCCACGTTGACCACGGTCGAGACTCGTGATGGAGCCGCCCTGGTGGACGGTCATGGCGGTGGTGGTGGCAGGCATCGCGCTCAACGGCGCGGGCACGACCGTGAAGTCGTACGGCAATGGCACCGGCGAGCGCGGGTACTGCCTCAGGCATTGCGAATCGGCACACAGCTGGACCTGGAACGTGCCCTGGTGGCGCCCCTCGGCGAGCGACGGCGAGGTGTAGAAGGTGGCCGCCACCGTGGCGTTGTCGACCGTCGACAAGCTGAGGTGGCCAGTGAGCACGCCCGCCGAGTCCACGATGAACACGTACAAGACGCCGTTGCCGAAGATGGACATGTCGGTCGCGCGGGCGGAGACCGTCACCGAGGCCGAGGTGCCTGCCACGATGTTGGCTCGCGCGGTGGATGGACTGAAGGTCACCGCATAGGCCGGACCAGTGTCACCGCCGCCACCCCCACCGCCGCCGCACGAGGCCAGCACTAAGCCAAGAAAAAGGGCGCACAGCGCCCCCAGAAACCGAGACATGCTTCCCTCCTGAATCTTCTGATATGGACCGTGCCCCGCTCCCTCGTGGCACCGCGCGGAATTCTGGCACCCCCGCCTTCATCGAGAGTTGCTGTACGCGACACACCCCCTCTTGGGGGACTCACGCATGCCCGAGCACCGGGTGCGGTTCGTAGCCCTCGCCCAGGGCCTTCACCTCGTCAGGCGCCAGCTTCATCTCCACCGCCGCCGCGGCCTCGTCGAACTGCGGCAGCTTGCTCGCGCCGATGATCGGCCCGGTGATGCCCGGCTGGTGCAGCAGCCACGCATAGGCCAGCGTCGCCGCACTCACGCCACGCTGCGTGGCCATCGCCTTGAGGCGGTCGACCGTCGCGAAGTCGCTGTCTCGGTAGTAGAGGTGCTGGGCCAGGTCGTCGGTCTTGGCGCGGGCGGTGGCGCCGCTCGTCTTGTCGTCACGTGCGCGGTTGCCGGCGAGAAAGCCACGCGCCAGCGGACTCCACGGGATCACGCCCACACCCTGCTCGCGGCACAGCGGCAGCATCTCTCGCTCTTCTTCGCGGTAGGCGAGGTTGTAGTGGTTCTGCATGCTGACGAAGCGCGTCCAACCGTTTTCCTTCGCCACCTGCTGCGCCTTGGCGAACTGCCAGGCCCACATCGAGCTGGCACCGATGTAGCGAGCCTTGCCGGCCTTCACCACATCGTGCAGCGCTTCCATGGTCTCTTCGATCGGCGTGTGCGGGTCCCAGCGGTGGATCTGGTAGAGGTCGACGTAGTCGGTGTTGAGTCGCTTCAGACTCGCATCGATCGCGTGGAAGATGCGCTTGCGGCTGAGGCCGTGCGTGTTGAGCGGCACGCGCTGCGCCGAGGTGTGCGTGCCGAACTTGGTTTCCATCGACACCGGGAAGAACACCTTGGTGGCGATGACGATCTCGTCGCGCTTGCAGAACTCGCCGAGCAGCTTGCCCGTGAGCACCTCGCTCTCGCCGGCGGAGTAGGTGTCGGCGGTGTCGAAGAAATTGATGCCGAGCTCGACGGCGCGTTTCACGAGCGGCTTGCTCGCCGCTTCGTCCAGGACCCAGGGCCGCCACTCCGGCGTGCCGTAGGTCATCATGCCCAGGCACAGGCGGGAAACATGCAGGCCGGTCGACCCGAGGCGCGTGTATTTCATGGTGTGCTCGATCGCTGAAGCGGAGCCGCAAGGTTAGCGCGTGCGGCAGCGCTGGGAAGCGCGATTGTTGTCGCCACTGGAACAGCGATACCCCGCCCCGGTGCATTCACGCCGCGGCCCTGGCTTCGAACAATGCCTGCACCGAGCCACCACGCGACCCGCGCCGATGCAGATGGCTCACCCACACCAGGGACGACAGATGCCATCCACCGCACGCCAGCCTTTGCACGACCTACCACCGCCACCGACCGAGCGCCCTGCCTCCGCGCGGGTGTTCACCCTGCCCACGCGCAGCAGCCCCGATGCCGCCACGCAGCAGGCCAACGCACGGCTCGTGCGGCTCATCAAGGACGTCGCCACCCTCGACCGCGCCGCCTTCCGCGAGCTCTACGACGCCACCAGCGCCTACCTCATGGGCGTGGCCTACACCGTGGTCGGGCAACGCGAGCTCGCCGAAGAGGTGCTGCAAGACGCCTACGTGAAGGTCTGGCATCACGCCGAGAGCTACGACCCGCGCCTGGCCGCCCCGATGACCTGGCTGATCCACATCGTGCGCAACCGCGCCATCGACGTGCGCCGCGCACGGCAGCAAGAGGTGGCCAGCATGGTGCCGCTGAGCGAGGAGCAGCAGGCGCACCTGGCCGACACCGTGGGCGACGCCTCCATCGACCCGCTGCACCTGCTGCAACGCCACGCCGTCGAGATGAACATCCAGGCCTGCCTGCACAGCCTGAGCGCCGAGCAGCGCCAGGCCGTCGCACTCGTCATCTACCGCGGCATGGCGCACGCCGAGATCGCCAAACTGGCCAACGTGCCGCTGGGCACCGCCAAGGCCTGGGTGCGGCGCGGCCTGGCCCGCCTGGCCGAATGCGTGGGGGCGGTGTCATGACGGCGCGCTACCACCCCGTGGCCATCGCCTTCCACTGGGGCCTGGGCCTGGCCATCCTCGGCCTGCTCGGCGTGGGCCTCTACATGACCGGGCTGCCCTTCTCGCCCGAGCGGGGCCGCTGGTTCCACTGGCACAAGAGCCTGGGCTTGGTCGTGCTGATGCTGTCGGCGCTGCGCCTGCTGTGGCGACTGGGGCGCCGGCCACCGGCCCTCCCGCCGTCGATGCAGGCCAGGATGCCCGCATGGCAGCGCGCCGCACACCACGGCACGCACGCCTTGCTCTACATCGCCTTCTTCGCCGTGCCGCTGAGCGGCTGGGCCTACAGCGCATCGGCCGGCTACCCGGTGACCTGGTTTGGCGTGCACCCGCTGCCCGACGTGGTACCCGTGGATGCAGACCTCGCCGCCACGCTGAAGACGCTGCACCACCTGTGCACCTACATCCTCGGCGCACTGGCCGCCCTGCACATCGCAGCGGCCTTGAAGCACCAGTGGCTCGACGGCGACCGCCTGCTGGCCCGCATGGGCCTCGGACGAAACACCGACACCCGCGCAGGCCGGCCATGACGCCGATCACCCTCACCGCCCCAGATGGCCAACCGCTTGCCGCGCGGCTGTACGGGCAGCCGGGCGCGGCACGCTCGGCGGTGCTGATCGGCGCCGCGATGGGCGTGCCGATGGCCTACTACGCCGACTTCGCCGCCTGGCTCGCGGGCCAGGGCCACGTGGTGCTCACCTTCGACTACCGCGGTTGCGGCGGCTCCCGGCCCGGGGGATCGCTCGCGCACCTGAGTGCCGACCTCATCGACTGGGCCCGCGACACCGACACCGCCCTGCTCGCCCTCGCCACCCGCGCACCCGCACGGCCGATCTATCTCGTGGGCCACAGCCTGGGCGCGCAGCTGCCCGGCCTGCTCGCCCACCGCGAGCGCCTCGCCGGCCTGGTGTGCGTGGCGGCGGGCAGCGGCCACTGGCACCACAACCCACGGCCCCTGCGCCACTGGATGCCTGCGTTCTGGTACGCGCTCATGCCTCTGGTGACAAGCCTGTGCGGCTACTTCCCGGGCCGGCGCCTGCGCCTGGTGGGCGACCTGCCGCGCGGCGTGGCATGGCAATGGCGGCGCTGGTGCCTGGACCCCGACTACCACCTCGGCGCTGAAACGCCCGCGCTGCGCACCGCCTTCGCCGACCTGCGCATGCCCGTCACGGCCTTGTCCATCGCCGACGACGAGATGATGAGCGAGCAGGGCACCCGCGCCCTGCTCGGCTGGTACAGCGGCGCACCACGCCGGCACGAGCGCGTGCAGCCCGCGCCGGGCGAGCGCATCGGCCACCTGGGTTTCTTCCGCCGCCGCTTCGAGGCGACGCACTGGCCGCGCATCACGCGCGCACTGGCCGAGTTCGACCCGGTGTGAGCGGCAGGCACGGCGCGGTGCGTCTTTTTCGCGCCCCGCTCCGTATGTGTCAGCGAGCCCACCGCCAAGGCGGGCCCACCTTCACACACCGACCGCAAAGGAAACCCCATGACCCTGAACCGCATCGCCGCTTCCGCCCGCCTCGCCCTGGCCGCCGCCAGCCTGGCCATCGCCGCCACCGCCGCCGTGGCGGCCGACACCACGCCCCCGGCCAATGCCAAGCTCACCGCCGCCCGCGCCCACATGGACGCCAAGCGCTGGGCCGCCGGCCTGGAAGAGCTGCGCCGCGTCAACGACACCGGCAACGCCGACTGGCACAACCTCATGGGCTACGGCCTGCGCAAGAGCAAGACGCCCGACCTCGATGGCGCCGAGCGCCACTACAGCGAAGCCCTGCGCCTCGACCCCAAGCACCGCGGCGCGCTCGAATACTCAGGCGAGCTCTACCTGATGAAGGGCGACCTCACCACCGCCGAAGCCCGTCTCGCCACGCTCGACAAGCTGTGCACCCTCACCTGCAGCGAGTACCGCGACCTGAAGAAGGCCATCGAGCGCTACAAGGCCAACGGCAACAAGCACGTTCCCGAAGCCTGAGAACCGCCGCGCGCCCCGCGCGCATGACGACGGCACCACGCGGCCGCTGGCATCATCGAGTGCCTGCGGCCGCCGTTGCGGCTGCAGGCCGCCCCACCATGCCGACCCTGCGCCTGTACGACTTCCCCACCTCGCCGTTCTGCGGCAAGGTCCGCGCGCTGCTGCGCCACAAGCAGCTCGCCTTCGAGACGCTCAACGCCATCTCGCCGCCGCACTGGTGGCGCTTGCAGACCAAGGGCACGGGCAAGGTCCCGTCGATCGACTGGGACGGCGAGTTCATCGTCGATTCGGCACACATCGCACGCGAGGTGGAACGCCGCTGCCCCGAGCCCCGCGCGCTGCCCCTCGACGCAGCCCAACTCGCCGAGCACGACAAGCTCGAGCATTGGATCGACGGCGAGTTCCACTACCCCGCGCTGTGGTCGCACTGGATCGACCCCGAGGGTTGGCCGGCGGTGCGCCAGCGCTTCCCGCGCGGGCCCCTGGGCGCGCTCATGGCGCATGCCTATCGCATGCGCATCCGCAAGCAGCTCCACCGACAGGGCATCGGCCTCCAGACACCGGCACAGATCGAGGCCGACATGCGCCGCATGCTCGACTTCGCACGTGACCGGCTCGGCAGCGCCGAGTGGCTCTACGGCGAGCACCCCACCGTGTGCGACTTCGCCTGGTACGCGCAGCTGCTCTTTCTGCGCCGCTCGGTGCGCGGCGCACGCCTGCTGCAGGACTACCCCACCCTCACCGCCTACTGGCGCCAGGTGCACGCCCGCTATGGCGATGTGCCGGCCCAGGCCGCCTGGCGCTGACGACACGCTGACCGCTGCGTCTTTCCCATCCCCGGCCCGTATGTCGGTGGCATCGATGCCCATCGGCATGCCACCGAGGACCTGGAGATGCAGCCCACCCCCACCGCGCTCGACGAGCGCGACCCCTGACCGGCCTGGTCGGCCGGGCCACCTTTCGCCGCATGGTGCGCGCCGCGCTGGCGGCCGATGCCGCCGAGCAGCTCGCGGCCGCCGTCATCGTGCTCGACATCGACCGCTTCCGGCTCGTCAACGAAGCGCTGGGTTACCGCATCGGCGACCTCACCCTGCAGCGCGTCGCCGCCCGGCTGACCGACGAGATGGGGCGCGACCGCGTGCTCGCCCGCCTGGGCGGCAACACCTTCGCCGTGCTGCTGCCCGGCCTGCCGGCACGCACGGCCGCATCGCTGATGCAGGCCACGGCGATGCGGCTGCACCACGTGCTGGCCGACGCGAGCACGATCGAGTCCCACGCGGTCGACACGCACGCCAGCATCGGCATGGCCCTGTGGCCCCGCGATGCCACCGAGGCCGACACCCTGGTGCACCGCGCCGAAGCCGCGATGTACCTGGCCAAGCGCCGCCGCGAAGGCCCGCTCGCCTACGCCGAGACAACCCACCCGACACCGGCTCGCAGCGTCTCGCTGCTGGGCGAGCTGCGCCAGGCCGTCGACGAAGGCCAGTTGCGCCTGCACCTGCAGCCGCAGCGCTCGTTGCGCTGTGGCCGCGTGGCCGGCGCCGAGGCGCTGATCCGCTGGCAGCACCCGGGCCGCGGCCTGCTGCTGCCGCGCGAGTTCATTCCGTTCGCCGAGCAGACCGGCTTCATCCGCCTGCTCACGCTGTGGATGCTCGACGAAGCCGCACGCGCCTGGAAGAGCCTGTCGGCCACGGGCGAGCCCTTCGTGCTGTCGCTCAACCTGTCGGCCCACGACCTGCAAGACGCCGAACTCGCGCCCAAGTTCTCAGCCGTGCTGCAGCGCCACGGCCTGCCGGCCCAGGCCTTCTGCCTGGGCTCACCGAAGGCGCCGTGATGGACGAGCCCGAGCTGGCCGTGGCCACCCTGCAGCAGCTGCGCGGCCTCGGCTTCCGCCTGTCGATCGACGACTTCGGCACCGGCCACTCGGCCCTGAGCTACCTCAAGCGGCTGCCGGTCGATGAACTGAAGATCGACCAGGCCTTCGTGCTCGGCATGGCCGAAGACGCGAGCGATGCGCGCATCGTGCGCTCGACCATCGACCTCGCCCACGGGCTCGGCCTGCGCGTGGTCGCAGAAGGCGTGGAAGACGCCGCCGTGTGCGCGCTGCTGCAGTCCGTCGGCTGCGACCTGGTGCAAGGCACGCACATCGGGCCGCCCATGCCGGTGCCGCAGTTCTCCGAGTGGCGCATCGCGCAGGCCGCAAGCCCCTGGCCGGCCAGCACCCGGCACGCCCCTTTCCAAGCTCTTCTCCCCGTCCCATGCCTCTGAATCTGAACCGCATCGCGGTGGCCTGCCTCGCCCTCGTGGCCCTCTGCGCACGCGCCGCCGAATCCGAAACGACCACCACCACCGAAGTGCCCGCGGGCACCGAGCGCTACGTCGGCGACAGCCTGCGCCTCGGCCTGGGCTTCGACAGCACCGATCACCTGCGGGGCGACCTGCGCTGGCCCTGGCGCTTCTCGCCCAGCGCCGCGCTCGTCGCCGACGCCTGGGCGGCGCGCACCAGCGCAGGTGGCGCCAAGCTGTCGATGCACTGGCTGCCACATGCCTGGTCGCCGGGGCTGGAGGTAGGCGCGGTGCGCAAGCTCTTCGTCGCCGTCGACCAGAACCGCCAGCACGACCACAAGCTCACGCTCGGTGCCGGCCTGGAGCACACGCGGTGGTTCTGGGGGCTCTATGCCTCGGCCTCGCGCAGCGGCCGGCGAGTGCTCGACACCCGCGAGACGAGCACCACCCTCACCGAGACCGGCTTCGACACAGTGCCCGGCGTGCCCGACCCGGTGCCCTTCGAGCAAGACGCGACCCTCACCACACGCAGCGTGTTCTACGAGCAGGCCTACCGCCGCGGCCTCGGCCTGCGCGCCGGCCTGTACCTCGAAGACCTGGGCCTGCGCGTGACCACCGGGCTCGACCTGGAACGCGGTGGCAGCGCGGCACGGCAGGCCAGCATGAGCGTGGCCGCCGAGAAGTTCTTCCGCAACACGCCTCATGCGCTCGAGCTGCGCGCCGAGCTGCGCAATCAACGCGGCCAGGACGGCATCGACACCGGCAGCACCGAGCAGCGGCTGGCCCTGATGTACCGCTACCACTTCGGCCCGGCCT
Source organism: Rhizobacter sp. J219 (assembly GCF_024700055.1). Lineage (GTDB taxonomy): Bacteria > Pseudomonadota > Gammaproteobacteria > Burkholderiales > Burkholderiaceae_C > Rhizobacter. Next base: position 438,549 of record NZ_JAJOND010000001.1, on the reverse strand, counting down.
GGCGGCACGAAGCGCTGCTGCGCAAGCAGCGCACGCAGCGCGTGGAAACGCCAGCGCCGCCGCCCGAGCCGGAACCGGCTGCCACCGCGCGCCACGAGACCCGCCGCGTCGAGCGCGAGCTGTCTCTGCCTGCCGTCAGCCTCTTCGAGTTCGACAGCGCACGGCTGAGCGATCCGGGTCGTGCGGCCCTGCAGTCCATCGCCGACGAGCTGCGCCGCCAGCCGGCGCCACCAGCGCGCATCCGCGTCAGCGGGCACACCTGCGACATCGGAAGCGATGCCTACAACCTGGCGCTGTCGCGTCGCCGTGCAAGTGCCGTGCTGGCCCATCTCGCGCAGGCGAGCGGCCTGCCCGCCGAGGCCTTCGTGCTCGAAGCCCACGGCGAGTCGAGCCCCCGCCACCCCAACGACAGCACCGGCCGCCCCCTCAACCGCCGCGTCGACCTGGCCTACACCGCCATCGAAGAGAGCGTGGTCGCGCTTGCGCCGCCCCCGGCCCCCGCACCGGCACCCGCGCCGGTGCGGCAGGTGCTCATCGATGAACGCGAAGAGCAGGTGCCGCTCGAGCCCGCGTGGATCGCACGTGCCCTGGCCCAGCCGGTGGACCACAAGCAGAAGGTCGATGTGTTCCGCGCGCAAGACAGCAGCACCACCACCGTCCGAGGCCCGCGTCGCCACCCGCCGGTGGCGCAGGCCGACAACGCCTTCGCGCTCAACAGCGGTCTGCAGGGCCTGCCGATCGACACCCGCATCAGCGTGCTGGCCAACGACGTCGATGCCGATGGCGACACGCTGGCCATCGCCACGGTGGGAACCCCATCGCACGGCAGCGTGCGCATCGAGGGCACGCAGATCGTCTACACGCCCACACCCGGATTCGAGGGCAGCGACAGCTTTACCTACACGGTGAGCGACGGAACCGGCCGCAGCGCGAGCGGCGTGGTCACCGTGACCGTGCAGACACCGCAAGAGCCGTGAGCCTGCGTCTTTCCGGCGGCCCGGCCGTATGTGACGGCAGCCCTTCCTCCTTCTGGACTCACCCGACCTGACAACATGCGCACTCCCCGACTCCCTTTCATTCGCGGCCTCGTGCCGAGCACGCTGTGCGCCCTGGCGCTGGCCGCCTGCGGTGGCGGTGGTGGCGACGCGCCGCCCAGCCCCGCACCCGGCGGCACACCCACCGTCGTGCCGCTGGCCGGCAGCGCCACCCAGAGCGGCTGCATCGACGGCTCCGCCGCCTCGGCGCGCTTCGGCGACCTGCAAGGCATCGCCATCGACGACGCCGGCAACATCTACGTGGCCGACCGCGGCTGCAACGCGCTGCGGCGCATCGATGCCAACGGCACCGTGAGCACCTTCGCCGGTGTGATGGGCCAGGCAGGCGACGTGCCCGGAGCGCAGACCATTTCGCGCTTCACCCGGCCGCATGGCCTGGCCATCGATGCCAACGGTTCGCTCGTGATGAGCGATGCCGGCACGCACCGCGTGCTGCGCATCGCGACCGATGGCAGCGTGACCCGCCTGCTCGGCACCGGGCGTGCAGGCCCCCTTCCCCTGGGCGGCAATGTCTCCTCGCTCACCGGCGCCCTCAACGTGCCCGAGGCCCTGGCCATCCGCGCGGGGGAAGTGCTGTTCGTCGACGCCGGCAACCGGGCCCTGCGCCGCTTCGAGCCGGACACGCGCCGACTCATCACGCACGGCAGCGTCGGGCAGACCGACGCCGTGTTCCTGAGCCCGATCGCCGGCACGCGCGTGTTCACCAATGGGCATGCCGTGTCGTCCGAGCGTGACGATTCGAACGGCAACAGCGTGGCCGGCCAGTTCGCCGCCGGCGACGTGGCCACGCCCGGCGCCATCGACGGCACCGGCGACGCGGTGCGGTTCACCACGCCCTCGGGCCTGGCCTCCGACCGGCAGCAGCGCGGCGCGTTCTACGTGGCCGACGCGACGAGCATCCGCGAGTTCGACGAGCGCAGCAACGTGCGCACGCTGCTGCGCGGCATCGACGCCATCGCCGGCGCACCCCGTGCGCTGGCGACCACGGCCGACGGGCAGACCTTCTTCTTCACGACCGCCACGGCGGTGGTGCGGGTGGCCCGACCATGAGCCGCCTCGTGCCCATCTTCCTGACGACTCACGCACCGGCCTGGCTCGTGTGCCTCGCGCTCGCGGCCTGCGGCGGCTCGGGCGGCGGCGACGCCCCGCCTGCTCCCACAGCATCACCCCAGGCGCCCGGCGAGCCCACGTTGCTCTCCGGTCACCCGAGCCAGCTGGGCTGCGTCGACGGTCCCGCCGCCAGGGCGCGCCTCAGCTCGCCCCAGGGCCTGGCACTCGACGCCAACGGCGACCTGCTGGTGGCCGACCCCGGCTGCTCGGCGATCCGCCGCGTGGCGCGAGACGGCACGGTGAGCACCTTCGCCGGCCGCCTCGGCATCGCTGGCGACCAGCAAGGCCCGCGCGAGCAGGTGCGCCTGCGCGCGCCCTTCGGCCTGGCGATCGAGCCGGGCACCGGCAACGTCTTCGTGACCGACAACGAAGCCCATCGCCTGCTGCGCATCCAGGCCAGCGACGGCGCGGTCGTGTCCTTGATGGGCACCGGCGCCGCGGGCGCCACCACGGTGGGTGCGATTCCGGCTGGGCAACCCGGCGCGGGCACCGACCCCTACGGCCTGCCGCGCCGCCGCCAGGACCGTGCGGCCCTCGACCACCCCACCTTCATCGCGCCGATGGCCGCTGCGTCGCCCGAGGGCGAGTCGCTGATCGAGTTCGTCGACGCCGGCAACCAGCTCACGCAACAGGTGCGGCGCGAACCCTCGAGCACGCCCGTCATCGTGAGCAGCCGCGACAACTGCCAGGGCCTGCTCACCGCCACGACCAGCACCGCGCCGCTGATCTGCTCGCGCAGCACGACCATCGGCGCCAGCCTGCGCGACGGCCAGCCCACGATCACCCTCGCCGGGCGACAGAACTTCCGTGCCGACACCGATGGCATCGGCGACCAGGCGCGCTTCCTCGGCAGCACCGGGCTGGCCCAGGCCACGGGCACGCGCCTGTGGGTGGCCGACCGCGAGCTGCTGCGCGAGCTCGACATCGGCAGCGGCGAAGTCCGCACCGTGCTGCGCGGGCTGGACCGCGTCGGCACGCCACGCCAGATCGTGCTCTCGGCCGATGGCCGCACGCTGTTCTTCACCACCCCGACCGGCATCGGCCGGGTGCTGCTGCCCTGAGCGCAGCGGCCCGTCATCCCCTCCTTCACCACCCCCCTCCACCCATGACACCGCGCCACCTTGCCCTCACCTGCATCACCCTTCTGCTGGCCGCCTGTGGCGGTGACCCAGGCTACGGGCCCGCGGACTCACCCCCCGCGCCACCGCCGCCCCCCGAAGTGACGCTGCTCGCCGGCTCGACGACCGACGTCGGCTGCGTCGACGGCCCCGCCACCATCGCCCGCTTCGGCTCGACCGACGGCATCGCCATCGACCGCGATGGCAGCGTGCTCGTGGCCGACGGCGTCTGCCATGCCGTGCGCCGTGTGGCCGCCGACGGCAGCGTCACCACGGCCGTGGGCCGCCTGAATGAAGCCGGCGACGTGCAAGGCTCGCGCAACGACGCCCGCCTCATCACACCGGGAGGCCTCGCCATAGAGCCCACCAGCGGGCAGCTCTTCATCGCCGACCGCGGCGCGCACCGCGTGCTCAGCGTGGCGCCCGACACCGGGGTGGGCAACTCCGGCAGCGTCACCTCGATCATGGGCCGCGGCACCGCCGGCGACACCACCGTCGGCGCGCCCCCGGGCGGCGGCAACGACGCCCTGGGCCTGCCCCTGCGGCCCCGCGACGACGCGGCACTCGACCGCCCCACCCTGCTCGCGGCCATGATGCCCGGCGCCACCGAGCTGCTGATGGCGGAATTCGGCAACCAGACGCTGCAGACCATCGCCACCACCACCACCAGCCAGCGCCCCGTGGACGTGCTCGACCGCGTGCTCTGCGCCGGCATCTCGCGCATCAACGGCGGCCCCGGCCACGCCTGCAGCAGCAACAGCGTCATCCTCGTGGGCGACGGCACGCCGGGCAACCGGCGCGTGCTGGCCGGTGTGCCCGGCGAGGTCGGCCACGTCGACGGCATCGGCGACGCCGCCCGCTTCACCGGCCCCACCGCGATGGTGATGGACAGCCCGGAAACCTTGCTCGTGGCCGACCAGCGCAGCCTGCGCCGGGTGCGCCTGGCCAACGGCGAGGTGAGCACGGCGGTGGCGCAGGTCGGTCAGTTCGGCCGAATCGGGCACATCGCACTCGCCGCCGACGGCAGGACGGTCTTCTTCACCACCGCGCGTGGCGTGGGTCGCGTGGTGCTGCCCTGACATGAACCGCAAGGCCCCCGCCGTGCTGGACGCGCTGGCCCAGGACTACGCCAGCGGCCTGCTCACCGCGCGCGCACGACGCCGCTTCGAGCGCCTGCTGCGCGAGCAGCCGGTGGCCGCCCTTGCCCTGGCCGCCTGGCAGGCCCGCCTGGCGCAGATGAACAACAGCCTGCCCCGCCTGACTGTCTCGCCCTGGCTGCGCGAGCGGCTGGAGCGGCGACTGTTCGGCGCGCCGCTTCCATTGCCCGACACGAGCACTGCCGCCAGCACACCCCCCGCTGCGCCGCCGCATCGAGCACGCTGGCGTGCGTGGCTCGCCGGCCCCTGGTGGCGCCCGGCCACCGGCATGGCCCTGGGCGGCGCCCTCGCGGTGACGGTGATGCTGCTGCAGCCTGCACTCGCCGGCCTGGAGCCGGCGCGCGACAGCCTGCCGGCTTCCTATGTCGGCGTGCTCGCCGATGCGCAGGGCCAGGGCGGGCTCATCGTGAGCTCGCGCCGCCACGGCCGCGTGGTCCACCTCAAGCTGCTGCGGCCACTCTCGGCACTGCCACCGCAGCGCCTGGCACGCCTGTGGGCCTACCCGGCCGACGGGGCCGCGCCGTTTCTCGTGGGCATCCTGCCCGCCGCAGGCAAGGCCGAGCTGCAGCTCGGTGCCACCTCGGAGCAGCTCTTCGCGCAGGTGACGCGCCTGGCCGTGCACGCCGACGCGCCGGGTGCGGCGGCGCCGGGCGCGCTGCTGCTGAGCGGACCGTGCGCCAAGCTGTGGTGATGCTGCGTCTTTGACGCGCGCCCTGCGTATGTGTGGGCCTGATCCCCACCACTCGAAAGGCACACCATGACGCTCCAGGCAGACTACATCATCGTCGGCGGCGGCTCCGCCGGCTGCGTGCTCGCGGCACGCCTGACCGAAGACCCCGAGGTCCAGGTCATCCTGCTCGAATCGGGTGGCGATGGGCGCGGCGCCCTCATCGAGACACCCCTCGCGCTCGTGGCCATGCTGCCCACGCGCATCAACAACTGGGCCTTCAGCACCGAGCCGCAGCCGGGCCTGAACGGGCGGCGGGGCTACCAGCCGCGGGGCCGCACGCTCGGGGGCTCGTCGGCCATCAACGCGATGGTCTACATGCGCGGCCACCGCAGCGACTACGACCGCTGGGCCGACCTCGGCAACGAAGGCTGGTCGTACGACGAGGTGCTGCCCTACTTCCGCCGCGCCGAGCACAACGAGCGGCTCGACAACGGCTACCACGGCCAGGGCGGCCCGCTCAACGTGGCCGACTCGCGCACCGACAACCCGTTCCACCAGGTGTTTCGCCAGGCCGCACGCCAGGCCGGCTACCCGCTCAACGACGATTTCAACGGCGCCGAGCAGGAGGGGCTGGGTTCCTTCCAGCTGACGCAGAAGAACGGCGAGCGCTGGAGTGCCGCACGGGCCTACCTGCACCCGGCGCTGGGCCGCCCGAACCTGACGGTGATCACGGGCGCGCATGCGCAACGCATCGTGTTCTCGGACAAGCGCGCACGCGGCGTGGAGTTCACCCGCGGCCAAGGCAGCAGCACGACGTATGCACAGGCCGCACGCGAGGTGATCGTGTGCGCCGGCACCTTCCAGTCGCCGCAACTGCTGATGGTCTCGGGTGTGGGCGATACGGCGGCGCTGGCCGCCCGGGGCGTCGACCTCGTGCACCATCTGCCCGGCGTGGGCCAGAACCTGCAGGACCACCTCGACTTCATCTTCGGCTTCCGCGTGCCCACGCTCGACCTGATGGGCCTGTCACCGGGTGGTGCGCTGCGCGCCGTGAGCGAGTTCGGCCGCTACCGCCGCGAGCGCCGGGGCCTGCTCACGAGCAACTTCGCCGAATGCGGTGGCTTCCTGAAGCTCTCGCCCAGATCGAGCGCACCCGACGTGCAGCTCACCTTCGTGACCGCCATCGTCGAAGACCATGCGCGCAAGATCCACGCGCGCCACGGGCTGTCGTGCCATGTGTGCCTGCTGCGCCCGAAAAGCCGCGGCAGCGTGGGCCTCAACGGCCCGACGATGGACACGCCGCCGCGCATCGACCCGCGCTTCTTCGCCGAAGCAGACGACCTCGACCGCATGGTCGAAGGCTTCAAGCTCACGCGCCGGCTGTTCGAGACGCCGGCCTTCGCCTCGCGCATCACACGCGATCTCTTCACCCGCCACGTGAAGACCGATGAGCAGATCCGCGAGGTGCTGCGCCAGCGCAGCGACACCATGTACCACCCGGTGGGCACCTGCAAGATGGGTGTCGATGCGATGGCGGTGGTCGACCCCGAGCTGCGCGTGCGCGGCGTGAAGGGCCTGCGCGTGGTCGATGCCTCGGTCATGCCCAACATCGTGGGCGGCAACACCAGCGCACCGACGATCATGATCGCCGAGAAGGCGGCCGACCTGATCCGCGCCAGCTACCGGCTGACGCGCCGGCTCGAGATCCCGCTGCCCAAGGTGCGCGCAGTGCCGGCCTGACCGCCGCTCACGCGGCCTCGCCCCAGCGCTCGGCGGGGCGGGCCGCGTACGCCGTCAGGGCCTCCAGCAAGACGCGCACCTTGTTCGACAGGTGGCGCGACGCCGGGTACAGCGCCGAAATGGGGTAGCCGGCGACCGGGTGGTCGGCGAGCACGCGCCGCAGCAGCCCCTGCGCCAGCGCCGCGCGAGCGGAAAACGGCGGCACCACGGCGAGTCCCACGCCATCGACCGCCATCCCCAGCAGCGTGGGAAAGCTGTTGACCTGCAGGCGAGGTGGAGCCCCTTCCGGCGCATGCGCTCCACTCTCGAAGCGCCACGCACCGTGCGGTACCTGCGCGTGGTGCAGGCAGGTGTGGCCGGCCAGCTCTGCCGGGCTGACGGGTTCGCCGTGCAGTGCCAGGTAGGCCGGGCTCGCCACCACCCACCCGGCGACGGAGGCGAGCGGCCTCACCTGCAGGCTTGCATTCGTGACCGGCCCGCCGCGCACGGCCAGGTCGATGCCGTTGCCGAGCAGGTCGATCCGGTCCTCGTCGAGCAGCACGTCGACGTCGAGCCTCGGGTGCAAACGCATCAGCCGTGCCACCACCGGCACCACCAGCGGCTGGCCGAGCGAGTGGGGGGCGGTGATCCGGATCAGGCCGCTCAGCTCCTGGGCCTTGCCGGCGGCGTCGTCACAGGCCGCTTCCAGCTGGCGCAGCAGGTCGTGGCAACGCTCGAAGAAGGCCTCGCCCGCTTCGGTGAGCGCCAGGCCGCGCGTGCTGCGGCTGAGCAGGTGCAATTGCAGCTGCTCTTCGAGGGCCGCGATGCGCCGGCTCGCCACCGATTTCGAGACCCCGAGGTGCTGTGCGGCCAGGGTGTAGCTGCCGCGCCGCGCCACCTCGATGAAGGTCTGCAGGTTGTCGATGTCGGGAATCATGCGGGGCTCTCCACCGGCTGGCCCCAGGTTTCGAAGGGGCGGGCCGCATAGGCGGCGAGCGTGTCCAGCAGCAGGCGCAGGCGGCGCGTCGGGTGGCGTGCGACGGGGAACACCGCCCACAGCGGCACCTCGGCCAGCAAGACATCGGGCAACACACGCTGCAGCCGCCCATCGGCCAGGCAGCGCGCCAGCTGCACCTCGGGCGCCACGCACACGCCCACCCCGTCCACCGCCATGTCGACCAGGCTCTCGAACCCGTTGATGCGCATGCGCTGCCGGGGCGCGGGCAGCGGCTCCGCGCCGGGGTCGCCGGCCCGCCAGAACTGGGCCAGCCCCACTTCGGCGTGCTCGAGCAGGGTGTGGTCCGCCAGGTCCTGCGGCGAGGCCGGCACGCCGCACCGTGCGAGGTAGCCGGGGCTGGCAGCCATCACGGCAGGCACGAGGGCTAGGCGGCGCGCCACTAGCGAAGAATCGTCGAGCGGCCCACCGCGGATGGCGAGGTCGACGTTTTGCGCGGCCAGGTCCACACGCTGGTCATCCAGCACCAGCTCGAAGCGCAGATTCGGGTGCAGGCGCATGAGGTGCGAGACCACCGGCTGCACCAGCAATTGTTCGAGCGACGAGGGCGCGGTGAAGCGCAGCAGCCCGGCCAGCGCGAGGCCATCGCCGCCGGCCTCGAGGCAGGCATCGTCGAGCTCGTGCAGCAAGGTGGTGGCGCGTTCGTGGAATGCGGCGCCGGCTTCCGTGGGGGCGGCGCCGCGGGTGCTGCGCGTCACGAGGTGGGTGCCGAGACTCGGCTTCGAGCCGCGTCACGCGGCGGTTGATGACCGTGGGCGTGGTGCGCAGTTGCGCCGCTGCGGCCGTGAAGCCGCCACGGTTGACGACTTCCACAAACGCCCGCAGGTCATCGAGATCTCGCAGCATCGCCTACCCACTCCCTTGGGGGCGATTGTTGCTCAGGCTCTCGGCCGCGAGGCGAGAACCCTTGTCGATCAGGGCAGCCTGAAGCGGGCCACCTCGGCTGCGAGATCCGTCGCCTGATCCTTGAGCGACGAGGCCGCCGCCGCCGTCTGCTCCACGAGCGCGGCGTTCTGCTGGGTCATGCGGTCGAGGTCCTGCACTGCGACACCGACCTGCGTCACGCCGGCACTTTCTTCCTTGGCCGCGGTGGAGATCTCGCGCAGCAGGTCGCTCATGCGGCGTGCATTTCCGAGCAGCTCGTCCATCGTGGCGCCGGCGCCCCGCACAACGCGCGTGCCGGAATCGACACGCTCCACGCTGGCGGAGATCAGGGTCTTGATCTCCTTCGCCGCCTGCGCGCTGCGCTGGGCAAGGCTGCGCACCTCGCTCGCCACCACGGCGAAGCCACGGCCTTGCTCACCGGCACGAGCGGCTTCCACTGCGGCATTCAGCGCAAGGATATTGGTCTGGAAGGCGATGCCATCGATCACGCCGATGATGTCGCTGATCTTGCTCGACGAGGCGTGGATCTCCTGCATGGTGCTCACCACCTGCCCGATCACTTCGCCGCCGCGCTGCGCGACGCCCGAGTTCATGATTGCAGCGGCGGCCGCCTCATGGGCGTTTTCGGCAGTGTGCTTGATGGTCGACGAGATCTGCTCCATCGAAGCCGCACTTTCTTCAAGGTTCGAGGCTGTCTGCTCCGTACGCGACGACAGGTCCATCGCCGCGGAGGCGATCTCGCCGCTGGCCTGCACCAGCTGGTCCGAGGAGCCGCGCACGCGCGAGACGATGGCGCGCAGCGATTGCTGCATCTCCGCCAGCGTGACCATGAGGTGGGCCTGCTCGTCGCGACCCCAGGGTTTCGGGTGCGTCGTCAGGTCACCAGCCGTCATCGCTTCGAGATGCTTCTGCACTTCGCGCAGGCCGCCCTGGGTGACGAGGAAAAAGCAGTAGAAGAGGTAGAGCCCGCACAAGAGCGCCGCGGCGACGATTGCGGTCGTCACGTCGCGCACGGTGGCCATGCCGGCCACGCGCTTGGCGATCAGGCGGTCGAGGTCGTCGAGCAGCCGGGTCGAAAACTCGACCTGCGAATCGATCACCTTGGAGGCAGCCAGCGCGAACGCGGCCTTGTCACCCTTGACCGCATCGCCGAGGAACGACGCACGAGACAGCTCGATGAACGCACGCAGGTCCTTCATCGGCGCCTCGGCCTTCAGCGTGGCAACGAGTTCGGCGGTGGCACCGGTGCTCTTGGCCAGGCCGATCCTGGTCTGCTCTTCATGGAATTCGACCAGCGGCACACGATCGGCCAGCGTGCGCATCGCTCCCGGCGTGGCGCCCGACTCCAGCATCGGCCCGCCGGCGGCCTGCACGCGGGCGACGAGCTTCGATGAGCTGCGGCACCCGGGTGGTCGACAGGTCCATCAGGTAGTAGGTGTCGAGGTCGGGGTCGAGGATGAGGTTGGAGCCGTCGGTGGCCTGGCCAAGCACGTCGAGCACGGCGGTCACGAATTGGGTGTGGGTGGCGAAGGCTGCCTCGTCGGATTTGCCGGCACTGGCAACCACCGCCTTGTGCGCCTCGACCAGCTTGGCGTAGAGCGGCGTCGTGCCCAGCTCAGCGCCCAGGCGCTGCTCGATCGCGGCCACCTGCTTGAGCTGAGCCTCGAGCTTGCTGGCGATCTCTGCGGCGCCCGGCGTGCCCGCGGCCGCGCGCTGCTGCACGCCCAGCTTGAGCGCCGGCATCAGCTCGCGGATGTACTCGATGCCCAGACGCTCCTTGGCCGAGAACCCGATCGACGCCGCCTTGTCGTTGTAGAAGCTCCAGCCGAGCGCCACGATGGGCACGAGGAACATCACCGACACCATCGCCGCCTTGGCCTTGAACTGCATGCGTCGGAACAGGCGCACGCCAGGGGCCCAGGCTCCGTGAAAGCGAAAGAATCCGTCCCCGTGTTCCTGCACACCCGACTTTGTGCTCATGGCGTTCCCCGATGCTGCGGCCGCTGCCGACTGACTCCGCCTTCGTGGCGGCTCAGGACGGGTTTCGGCGAGCCCGGCGGGAAACTTGAGCGTGAGACCCGCTCAGGTGTGGCGTAGTGCCCGTTGGGGCGACCCTCAGGCCTGTCCGGGAATGGGTCCGGGCTCCACACGCACATCGCCGCACTGGGCGCGGTGGCGCAGCGCGTGGTCCATCAGCACCAGGGCCAGCAGCGCCTCGGCGATGGGCGTGGCGCGGATGCCCACGCAGGGGTCGTGGCGGCCGAAGGTCTCGACCGTGGCCGGCTGGCCTTGCAGGTCGATCGACTGGCGCGGCGAGCGGATCGAGTTTCGTGGGCTTGATGGCGATGGAGACGGTGATGTCCTGGCCGGTGGAGATGCCGCCGAGCACGCCGCCGGCGTTGTTGCTGCGGAAACCCTCGGGCGAGAGCTCGTCGCCGTGCTCCGTGCCACGCTGGGCGACGCTGGCGAAGCCGGCGCCGATCTCGACGCCCTTCACGGCGTTCAGGCCCATCATCGCGTGGGCGATGTCGGCATCGAGCCGGTCGTACAGCGGCTCGCCCAAACCTGCGGGCACGCCGCGGGCCACGACGTCGATGCGCGCGCCGCAGCTGTCTCCAGCCTTGCGCAGCTCGTCCATGTAGTCCTCCAGGCGCTGGATGTCGGAGGCGTTGGCGGCGAAGAATGGGTTGTTCGGAATGTGGTCGAGCGACTCGAACGGGATCGCGATCTCGCCCAGCTGCGTCATGTGGCCGACGAAGGTGGTGCCGAATTTCTGGTGCAGCCACTTGCGGGCCACCGCACCGGCCGCGACGGTGGGCGCCGTGAGGCGCGCCGAAGAGCGGCCACCGCCGCGCGGGTCGCGGATGCCGTACTTGTGCCAGTAGGTGTAGTCGGCATGGCCCGGGCGAAAGGTCTGCAGGATGTTCCCGTAGTCCTTGCTGCGCTGGTCGGTGTTGCGGATCAAGAGGCAGATCGGCGTGCCGGTGGTCTTGCCCTCGTAGACGCCGGAGAGGATCTCGACCGCGTCGGCCTCGTTGCGCTGCGTCACGTGGCGCGAGGTGCCGGGGCGGCGGCGGTCGAGCTCGGGCTGGATGTCGGCTTCCGACAGCGCCATGCCCGGCGGGCAGCCGTCGATCACGCAGCCAATGGCCGGGCCGTGGGATTCACCGAAGTTGGTGACGCGAAAAAGTGTGCCGAAGGTGCTGCCGCTCATGGGCAGCGATTATCCCGCTTGTGCGGCCGTCTCAGAGCCGGGCCTGGGGCTGGGCGTCTTCGGCCGCCGGCCAGTCGCGGATGTAGGCCTTGAGCATGCGGTTCTCGAAGTCCTGGCTGTCGACCACGGCCTTGGCAACGTCGTAGAAGGAGATCACGCCCATCAGGGTGCGCTGGCTGACCACCGGCATGTAGCGCGCGTGGCGCTCGAGCATCATGCGGCGCACTTCGTCGATCTCGGTCTCGGGGGTGCAGGTGAGCGGGTGGTCGTCCATCACACCACGCACGGTGCTGTTGCCCACCGAGCCGCCATTGCCCACGATGGCCAGGATCACCTCACGGAAGGTGAGCATGCCCACGAGATCGCCGTGGTCCATCACCACCAGCGAGCCGATGTCGAATTCGGCCATGGTCCTGGCCGCGTCGCCCAGAGGTTGGTCGGGCGAAACCGTGTACAGGGTGCCGCCCTTGACACGCAGGATGTCCGAGACTTTCATGGGTATCTCCCGTGGCAGGTGTCGGGCCAATATAGCCCACAATGCCTCGACGCAACACCCCTGCGCCCTAGACACATCCCCTCGCATCAACTACGGGGAGACCCCATGCCTGGACCCTCAGACCCCGGCTTCGACACCCTCTCGCTGCATGCCGGCTCCGCCCCAGACCCGGCCACCGGCGCGCGCGCGCTGCCCATCTACCTGAGCACGAGCTTCGTCTTCGAGAGCAGCGACCACGCGGCCGCGCTCTTCAACATGGAGCGCTCGGGGCATGTGTACAGCCGCATCTCCAACCCGACCACCGCGGTCTTCGAGGAGCGCGTGGCCGCACTCGAAGGCGGTGTGGGCGCCATCGCCACCGCCAGCGGCCAGGCCGCGCTGCACCTGGCGATTGCCACGCTCGCGGGCGCGGGCTCACACATCGTGTCGAGCAGTGCGCTCTACGGCGGCTCGCACAACCTCCTTCACTACACGCTGGCGCGCTTCGGCATCGAGACGAGCTTCGTCAAACCCAGCGACCTCGACGGCTGGCGCGCGGCGATCCGGCCGAACACGAAACTGCTGTTCGGCGAAACGCTCGGCAACCCCGGCCTCGATGTGCTCGACATCGAGAGCGTGAGCGACATCGCGCACGAGCGTGGCCTGCCGCTGCTGGTGGACTCCACCCTCACCTCGCCTTACCTCATCAAGCCCTTCGACCACGGGGCCGACCTGCTCTACCACTCGGCCACCAAGTTCCTGAGCGGACACGGCACGGTGGTAGGTGGCGTGCTGGTGGACAGCGGTCGCTTCGACTGGGGTGCATCCGGCAAATTCCCGGAGCTCGCCGCGCCGTATGCGGGCTTCCACAACATGGTCTTTGCCGAGGAGAGCACCGTCGGCGCCTTCCTGCTGCGCGCCCGCCGCGAGGGCCTGCGGGACTTCGGCGCCTGCATGAGCCCGCACACGGCCTGGCTGATCCTGCAGGGGATCGAGACGCTCTCGCTGCGCATGGAACGGCATGTGTCGAATGCGCGCAAGGTGGTGACGTTTCTCGCCGCCCATCCAATGGTGGCCCGCGTGGGCTACCCCGAGCTGCCCGACCACCCCGACCATGCGCTCGCGAAGAAACTGCTGCCGCGCGGTTGCGGATCGGTGTTCAGCTTCGACCTCAAGGGCAACCGCGCGCAGGGCAAGGCATTCATCGAAGCATTGAAGGTGTTCTCGCACCTGGCCAACGTGGGCGACTGCCGCTCGCTGGTGATCCACCCCGCCTCCACCACGCACTTCCGCATGGACGACGCGGCGCTCGCGCAGGCGGGCATCACGCAGGGCACGATCCGTCTGTCGATCGGGCTGGAAGACGCGGACGACCTGATCGACGATCTTTCCCGCGCCCTGAAGGCGGCGCAGAAGGCGGGCGCATGAAGCTCACCGTGCAGAGCCGCGAGGCATTTGCGTACACGGGCGGCAAGCCGTTCGACCCGAAGCTGCCGGTGGTCGTGTTCATCCACGGCGCGATGCACGACCACAGCGTGTGGGGCTTGCAGTCGCGCTCGCTCGCGCACCACGGCTTCGCCGTGCTGGCGGTCGACCTTCCCGGCCACGGCCGCAGCGCGGGGCCCGCCCCCGCCAGCGTGGAAGCCGCCGCGCAGTGGCATGTCGACCTGCTCGATGCGGCCGGCGTCGGGCGAGCGGCGCTGGTCGGCCACAGCATGGGCTCGCTGATCGCGCTCGAAGCGGCCGCGCGGCTGGGCACGCGGGCAAGCCATCTGGTGCTCGTGGGCACGGCGTTTCCGATGAAGGTGTCGCCGGCGCTCATCGCCACGGCGGAAGAAACCCCGCTGAAGGCCATCGACATGGTCAACGCGTTTTCGCATTCCACACTGGCCGCCAAGCCTTCGGCGCCGGCCCCCGGCTTCTGGCTGCACGGCGCCAACCGCGCGTTGATGCGGCGCCTGCAGGCCGGCTACGCAGCGCAAGGCCACGGCAACCTTTTCCACCAGGACTTCCTCGCCTGCGACCGCTACGCGCGGGGGCTCGACGCGGCAGCGCAGGTGCAATGCCCGGCGCGAATGATCCTCGGCGCTGCCGACCAGATGACGCCGCCGCGAGCCGCCGAGGCTCTGGCATCGGTGCTGCGGTGCCACAACGTGATCCTGCCCGCCGGACATTCCCTGATGGGAGAAGCCCCCGATGGGGTGTTGAATGGCATCAGTTCGTTCTTCAGCCGTACACCATGAACACCGCCATCGTGGACCCGAAGTCGCTCAAGAGCTTCGACGAGTTCTACCCCTTCTACCTGAGCGAGCACAGCAACCGCACCTGCCGCCGGCTCCACTTCGCGGGCTCCACGCTCGCCCTCGCCTGCCTCGCCGCGGCCATTTCGCTCGCGGCGCCCGCGTTGATCCTGCTTGGAGTCTTGTGCGGCTACGGCTTCGCCTGGTTGGGCCACTTCGGCTTCGAGAAGAACAAGCCTGCCTCGTTCAAGCGCCCGCTGTGGAGCTTCATGGGCGACTGGGTGATGTACAAGGACATCTGGCTAGGCCGCATTCCGCTCTGATGCCAGGGCCGTTCAGGCCTGGATCACGTCCTTCAGCTTGAGATCCGAAAAGCGCGCGTGCTCCCAGAAGGCCCGCACCGCGGGCGCCGGGTCGAGCAGCACCTGCTCGAGCAGCGGCTTCGCGGGCGTCGTCTCCGGGTCGCACAACAGCACGTAGCGCGCGCTGCCGGCTTCGTCGAGCCGGCCCACCCAGTCGATCGCGACCAGTGTGTCGAGCAAGGGCTCGATCTGCAGAGGATCGGTGCGCAGGCTCGCAGACAGCTGCGCCGCGCTTAGGCCATGCGAACTGAGCTTGCGGGCACGGGTCAGCTCCTGAAGCATGCCCACGGCGAGCAGGAAGCGAAAGCCCGGCACCGACGGCCGCCGCACCACCCGCATCTGCAGGCTCGGCGCGTAGGCCGCGATCACCGCGCCGAGCAGCACGATCACCCACGCGAGGTAGATCCAGATCAGCAGGATGGGCACGGTGGCAAATGCGCCGTACACCGTGCGGTAGGTGGGCACGCTCGCGAGATACAGGGCCAGACCGCGCTTCGCCAGCTCGAAGGCCGCGGCGACAAAGACGCCACCGGCCAGCGCGTGCCGCCATTGCACGTGGGTGTTGGGCACGTAGTGGAAGAGGCTCGCCATGCCACCGGCCAGGAGCGCGAACTGCAAGGTGTTGAGCACCACGGTGACGACACCCGGCACGTCGCTCACCAGGCCCTTGCTCGCCGAGATGAAGTACGAGGTGATGGACAGGCTGACCCCGAGCGCCAGCGGCCCGAGCGTGACAGCGGCCCAATAGACGAGCACGCGCTGCGCCACCGGGCGCGACTTGCGCACGCGCCAGATCGCGTTGAGCGTGCGGTCGATCGTGAGCATCAGCGCGAGCGCCGTGAGCACCAGCACGATCAAGCCGAAGGTGCCCAGGCGGTTGGCCTGGCCCGCGAACTGCGTCAGCGCGCCCAGCACCGGGCGGGCGATGGTGTCGGGCACCAGCGCCTGCAAGAAGTACTTCTGCAACGACACCTGGAACTGCCCGAAGATCGGAAAGGCGGTGAAGATCGCCAGCATCACCGTCACCAGGGGCACCAGCGAGATCAGCGTGGTGAACGTAAGGCTGCCGGCGGTCAGGCCCAGGCGGTCTTCGCGAAAGCGCTGGCGCAGAGTGCGCAGGGTGTCGAGCCAAGGCCAGTGCTGAAGCGTCTCGAGCAGCTCGCTCACGCGGGCTCGCAAGCTTTGCTTGAAGACGGTCGGGACATTCATTTGCGGCATCATAGCCAGCGATGACCTCTGCCATGCCCTCTACAACACCCTCCACTGCTGCGCCGGCCGAACCGGCCGCGCCCGCGACGATCCCGCCCTTCGTTGCCCGCACCCGCGCGCTGGCGCTCGCCAGCCTGATCGCGCTCTTCGTCCTGTGCCTTGCCTGGGAGCTGTGGCTGGCCCCCGTCGGCCGCGGCACGCTCGCGATCAAGGCTCTGCCCCTGCTCATTCCGATCCCCGGGCTGTGGCGCAACCGCATGTACACCTATCGCTGGGTCAGCCTGATGGTGTGGCTCTACTTCACCGAAGGCGTGGTGCGCGCGACCAGTGATCGTGGCCTGAGCGCCTGGCTTGCCGGCGCCGAGGTGCTGCTGTGCCTGGCGCTGTTCACGGCGTGTGCGATGCATGTGCGCTGGCGTTTGCGCAGTGCGAAGGAGACCCAGGCATGAGCGCCGTACTCGTCAATGCCTTGCGCACCGCCGTCGGTGCGGCCAACGTGATGGTCGATGGCGACCTCTCGGCCTACGAGCTCGACTGGCGCCGCCGCTACCGCGGCAAGGCCCTCGCGGTCGTGCGACCGGCCAACACCACCGAAGTGGCGGCCGTGGTGAAGCTCTGCGCACGCCACGGTGTGGGCCTCGTACCGCAAGGCGGCAATACCGGGCTCGTGGGCGGCTCGGTGCCGGACGACAGCGGCACCCAGGTGCTGCTCACACTGCAGCGGATGAACAAGGTGCGCGCGATCGACGAGGCCAACCTCACCATGACGGTCGAAGCCGGCTGCATCCTGCAGGCGGCGCAGCAGGCCGCCGCTGCGCGCAATCTTCTCTTCCCCTTGAGCCTGGCCGCCGAAGGCAGCTGCACCATCGGCGGCAACCTCGCCACCAATGCCGGCGGCACGCAGGTGCTGCGCTATGGCAACGCGCGCGAGCTGTGCCTCGGGCTCGAAGTGGTCAACGCCGAAGGCGAGCTGTGGGAGGGTCTCGTCGGCCTGCGCAAGGACAACACAGGCTACGACCTGCGCGACCTCTTCATCGGCAGCGAAGGCACGCTCGGCATCATCACCGCCGCCACGCTCAAGCTCTACCCGCAGCCGGCGGCGCGCACCACGGCGCTGGCCTCGCTCGACACGCTGCAGAACGCGGTCGCGCTGCTGCAGATGGCGCAAGCCCGCTTGGGCGCCGGTCTCACCGGCTTCGAGGTGATGAACCGCTTTTCGCTGTCGCTCGTGCGCAAGCATTTCCCGCAGCTGCGCCAGCCGCTGCCCGAAGCCGAGTGGACGGTGCTGCTGGAGCAGTCCGACACCGAAAGCGAAGCCCACGCCCGCACCCTCTTCGAAGGCCTGCTCGAATCGGCGATGGAGGCCGGCGTCATCACCGACGCAGCCGTCGCCGAAAGCCTGGAACAGTCACGCTCGATGTGGCACCTGCGCGAGTCGATCCCGCTCGCGCAACCCGAGGAAGGGCCAAACATCAAGCACGACATCTCGCTGCCCGTCTCCAGCATCCCCGAGTTCGTGGCAAAGACCGACGCCGCGCTGCAAGCCGCGCACCCCGGCACCCGCTCGGTCAACTTCGGCCACCTGGGCGACGGCAACCTGCACTACAACCTGCAGGCCCCGCTGGGGGTGGATGGGGCCGAATTCCTGCGGCTGCACGAACCCTCGGTCAACACCATCGTCTACGACGCGGTCACCGCCTACGGCGGCTCGATCTCGGCAGAGCACGGCGTGGGTGCGCTCAAGCGCGAGGAGCTGATGCACCGCAAGTCGCCGGTGGCGCTGCAGATGATGCGGGCCATCAAACGCGCCCTCGATCCACACGGGCTGATGAACCCCGGCCGGGTGCTCTGAGCGAGGACGTCAACGTGCGGCTTCTTCGCGCGCCGCTTCGTCCATCAACCAGGCGCAGAAGTCGCTGACCTCCGGCTTGTGGGCTGAGGTTTCCGACCGCAGCAGGTGATAGCCCATCGGCGACGCGACGCTCTGACTGAACGGTGTGACGAGCTTGCGTTCGCGCACCAGCTGGTCGACGAGTGGCAGGCGGCCGAGCGCGATGCCCTGCCCTCGCACGGCGGCGTTCATCATCTGGTCGTAGTCGGAGAAGTACAGCGCCGCGGCGGGTTTGACGTCGAGCTGCATCGCACGCATCCACATCGCCCAGTCGTAGAGCGGTGCATGGGTGGTGTTGTCGGTGTAGAGCAGCGTGTGATGACGCAGGTCTTCGGGCTTCTTGAGCGGCTTGCCCGGCTGACGGCGAAGGGACGGGCTGCACACCGGCGTCATCACTTCGCCGAAGAGCTTGGCCGCCTGCGGCCCGGCGGTGGTGCTTGCGCAGTAGCGGATGGCGATGTCCACGCCGTCACGCTCGAGCTTGACGAGGGTGAAGCTGGCCGAGATGCGCACGTCCACGCCAGGGTGGCGCGCGGTGAACGACGACAGGCGTGGAATCAGCCACAGCCCGGCAAAGCCCGGCGTGGTGGTCACGATCACCGTCTTCTGGCGGGAGATCTGCTGCAGCTGCTCGGTCGCGCCCTGCAGCTGGACCAGAACACCGCCCACGGTGCGCGCCAGCAGCTCACCTTGTTCGGTGAGGCGCAGCGCACGGTGCAGGCGCTGGAACAGCGACACACCCAGGCTGTCTTCGAGCGCCGCGATCTGGCGGCTGACGGCCGACTGCGTCAACGCGAGCTCGTCGGCGGCGCGGGTGAAGCTCAGGTGGCGGGCGGCCGCCTCGAAGGCTTCCAGCAGGTCGAGCGGGGGCAGCCGGTAACGTCGCATCAGGCACCTTGCATTCCAAATTCGCATGCAAAGGATGCCAAACCAACGTTTGTCATGCAAGCTTGGCAATCCGACACTGCATGCAAGCCCGCTGCCACCGCCTCGATCACATGACGGAACGGCATGCTGGCCCCACGAAGGAGTTCATCATGCAAGTCGCCATTTCGACCCCCATTACCCGCCTGCAACGGCGCCAGACCTTCCAACTGCGTGCCCGCCGTGGCGAGCGCATCGAATGCCAGAGCGGGGAGCTGTGGATCACGCAAGACGGCGACCCGCGCGACATCGTGCTGGGGCCGCGGGAATGTTTCACGCTTGACCGCGCGGGCACCGCAGTGGTGTCGGCCCTGAAGGATGCTGCGTTCGTTTACCGCCGCTCGGCCAGCCTGACCCGCAGCAACCCGAAGCCGGCCAACGCGGAAGCGCTGCCCTTGCGCGACTGCGCCGCTGCCTACTGAAGCTTGCCTTTGGCAGCCACCGGGATCGGCAGGGCCATGACCTCGATGCCTTCGTCCTGCAGGGCCTGGGCATCTTCGGCCGAGGCCTTGCCGCGGATGGCACGCTCTTCGGTCTCACCGTAGTGGATGCGCCGGGCCTCTTCGGCGAACTTGTCGCCGACGTCGACCGTCGTCGACATCACGTGCTGCACCGCCCGCATCCACAGGGACTGCAGCGTCATCGACTGGGTGGCCTCGCCGGAAGGCTCGGTGGCCACAGCGGGTGCCGACGGTTCGCGGGCCCCTGAAACATTGAGGCGCGGCGCCGACGGCAGCTTGGCGATCGAGGTGTCGCCGCACAGCGGGCACTCGATCAGCCCGCGGTCGTTTTGGGACTGATAGACGTCCTCGGAGACGAACCAGCCTTCGAAGGCGTGTTCGTGGGCGCAGCGGAGGTTCAAGACCTTCATGATGCCCACATTATGGGCGGGGGGATGGCGCCGGCGCAGGCCCCCAAGTCAAGGTCCAGCGGCCGGAGCGCCAATTCTGCAACCAGAGCAGGCCGATCAGGGTCTTGGCATCGGTCAGGTCACCGCGGGCGGCCTGAGCGTCCAGCTCGTCGACGGTGGCAGCCCCCACGTCGAGGAATTCGCCGGCATCCAGCGAACGTTCGCCCGCCTCCAGGCCGCGGGCGAACCACACCTCGATGCCCTCGTTGGAGTACGCGATGGCGTTGTGCAGAATGCCCGCCCTCGCCCACTCGCGGGCGGTGTAGCCGGTTTCCTCGGCCAGCTCGCGGATGGCGCACTGCAGCGGCGGCTCACCGGCATCGAGCTTGCCTGCCGGGAACTCGAGCATCACCCGGCCCATCGGGTACCGGTATTGGCGCTCGACCACCAGCCGCCCGTCGTCAAGCAGCGGCACGATCATCACAGCGCCCGGATGGACGATGTATTCGCGAGCGGCCACCTTGCCATCGGGCAGCCGCACCTCGTCACGGCGGACGTCGAGGAAGTGGCCGCGGTAAACCTGCTGCGAGCTGATCTGCTCTTCGGTCAGATGGCGGTCGCTCATGACGCGCCGTCAGGTCTTGAGCGCGAGCAGCACGGCGTTGGCGCAGACCATCATCAGCCCGCCCGGCAGCAGGCCGAAGACCAGCACGGCCGCGCCATTGAGCGACAGCAGCACGCGCACGTCTGCGGTGCTGGTGATCGGTGCCGTCTCGGCCGGTTCGTCGAAGTACATCACCTTGACGAGCCGCAGGTAGTAGAAGGCGCCAATCAGCGACAGCACGACCGCGATCACGGCCAGCCAGATGTAGAGCGAATCGTTGGTCGACACCAGCGACTGCAGCACGGCGAGCTTGGCGTAGAAACCCACCGTCGGCGGAATGCCGGCCAGCGAGAACATGAAGATCGCCATCACCGCGGCATACCAGGGGCTGCGCTTGGCCAGGCCCTTGAAGTCGTCGATCTCTTCGCTTTCGAAGCCGCGGCGCGACAGCAGCATGATGACGCCGAAGGTGCCGAGCGTGGTCAGCACATAGCTCACGAGGTAGAAGAGCGCCGACGAGTAGCCGTTCGCGGCCGAGAAGGTGTTGTTCGACACGACGGTCGGCGTGAAGCCGAGCAGCATGAAGCCGATCTGACCGATGGTCGAATAGGCCAGCATGCGCTTGAGGTTGCTCTGCGCGATGGCGGCCAGATTGCCGAGCACCAGCGAGGCGACCGCCAGGAACATCAGCATCTGCTGCCAGTCGTTGGCCACGCCCGACATGCCTTCGACCAGCAGGCGGAAGGTGATCGCGAAAGCCGCAAGCTTCGGCGCACCGGCGATCAGCAGCGTGACCGCGGTGGGCGCCCCCTGGTACACGTCGGGGATCCACATGTGGAAGGGCACGGCGCCGAGCTTGAACGCGAGGCCGGCGACGATGAACACCACGCCGAAGACGAGCACGGCCTTGTTGATCTGGCCGGTGGCGATGGCTTCGAAGACCTTGGGAATGTCGAGCGAGCCGGCGGCACCGTACATCATCGACAGGCCGTAGAGCAGGAAGCCGCTGGCAAGCGCGCCCAGCACGAAGTACTTCATGGCCGCTTCGGTGGAGTCCGCGTGGTCGCGGCGCAGCGCCGTCAGCGCATACAGCGACAGCGACATCAGCTCCAGGCCGAGGTAGACGATGAGGAAGTTGTTGGCCGAGAGCATCACCGAGATGCCCAGCAGCGCGAAAAGGCTCAGCGTGAAGAGTTCGCCCTTGAGGATCTCGCGGTGCTCGGCGTACGGCCGCGCATAGGCCAGCGCGATCATCGTGGAGACCGCCGCAAACACCCCCAGCAGGTGGCCGAGCGGGTCGGTCACGACCATGCGCTGCATGCCGTAGATGGTGAAGCCCCCGTCGAAGTACAGCCAATGCATCACAGCCACGACCGCGAGGGTGGCCTGGGTCAGCAGGTAGGTGGGCGTGCGGCGCGGGTGCTTGACCCAAAGGTCCACCATCGCCACCACGCAGGCCATGCCCAGGAGCACAAGCTCGGGGTAGACGGCCAGCCAGTTCATGTCGTTCATGTTCTTCAGCTCAGTTTGGCTTGCTCAATTGAGCTTGTCAGTTCAGCTTCGAGACAGCCACGTGCTTGAGCAGTTCTGTGACGCTCACATGCATGGTGTCGGTGAAGGGTTTCGGGTAGAGACCCATCCAGAGCACTGCCACTGCCAGCGAGGCCAGCATCAGGAATTCACGGGCGTTGATGTCCTTGAGCGCCCGCACGTCTTCGTTGGCCACCGGGCCAAAGTACACACGCTTGACCATCCACAGGTTGTAGGCCGCACCGAACACCAGCGCAGTCGCCGCCAGCGCCGCCAGCCAGAAGTTCACCTTCACCGTGCCGAGGATCACCATCCACTCGCCGACGAAGCCACCGGTGCCCGGAAGGCCGCAGTTGGCCATCGCGAAGAAGACCGCGAAGGCGGTGAACTTGGGCATGGTGTTGACCACGCCGCCGTAGCTTGCGATCTCACGCGAATGCACCCGGTCGTAGAGCACGCCGATGCACAGGAACATGGCGCCCGACACGAAGCCGTGCGAGATCATTTGCACCAGGCCACCTGATACACCGAAGCTCGTTGAAGAGGAAGAAGCCGAGCGTCACGAAGCCCATGTGGGCGATCGACGAATAGGCCACGAGCTTCTTCATGTCCTGCTGCACCAACGCCACGAGGCCGATGTAGATCACGGCGATCAATGACAGCGCGACGATGACCCAGGTCCACTTGTGCGACGCGTCGGGCGTGATCGGCAGCGAGAAACGCAGGAAACCGTAGGCACCGAGCTTCAGCATGATGGCGGCCAGCACCACCGAGCCGCCGGTGGGCGCCTCGACGTGGGCATCGGGCAGCCAGGTGTGCACCGGCCACATCGGCACCTTGACCGCAAACGCCGCAAAGAAGGCGAAGAAGAGCAGCGTCTGCTCCGTCATCGTGAGCGGCACGTTGTGCCAGGTCTGGATCTCGAAGCTGCTGCCCGACTTGAAGTACAGGAAGATCAGCGCGATCAGCATCAAGAGCGAGCCGGCCAGCGTGTAGAGGAAGAACTTGAACGCCGCGTACACCCGGCGTGGGCCACCCCACACGCCGATGATGATGTACATCGGGATGAGCGTGGCCTCAAAGAACACGTAGAACAGCAGGCCGTCGAGCGCCGAGAAGACGCCGATCATGATCCCCGAGAGGATCAGGAACGCACCCATGTACTGGTTCACCCGCTCGTCGATCACCTCCCACGCGGCGATGACCACGATGATGGTGATGAAGGCGGTGAGCAGCACGAACCACACCGAGATGCCGTCCAGGCCCAGGTGGTAGCGCACGCGGAAGCGGTCGATCCAGGCGATGTTCTCCTGGAACTGCATGGCCGCGGTGGTGTTGTCGAAGCCCGTGATCAACGGGATGGTGACGAGAAAGCTTGCGATGGCGGCAACGAGCGCCATCCAGCGCACGGCCTTGGCGTTTTCATCGCGGCCGAGTGCGAGCAGCACCACGCCCGCGACGATCGGCAGCCAGATGGCGAGACTGATCAAACCCATGTTCTTGTTCTCCGTGCCCGATCAGCGTCCCAGCGTCGCGCTGAGATAGGGCCACAACTGCCAGGTCATCAGCCCCAGCACCCCGAGGATCATGACCAGCGCATACCAGTACAGGCGGCCGGTCTGTACCTCGCGCACCAGCGAGGCGATGCCGCCCACGCCGCGCGCCGTGCCGTTGATCAGCACACCGTCGATCACCCCGGCATCACCGCCCTTCCACAATCCCGTGCCGAGCAGCCGAGCGCCGGCGGCCAGCACCTTCTCATTGAAGGCGTCGAAGTAGTACTTGTTCTCGAGCACGCGGTTGATGAAGCCGGTGCGGGCCTTGATGGCGGCCGGAATCTCCGGCTTGACCAAGTAGAAGACATAGGCCGTGACCACACCCCCCAGCGCGAGCCAGAAGGGCAGCGTCTGCAGACCGTGGAGCGCCATCGCCCAGGCGCCGTGGAAGGCGGCAGCCATCTCCTTCATCGCGTGGTGCTTGCTCGCGTCGACAAAGATCGAGTCCTTGAAGAACTCGCCGTAGAGCATGGGCTGGATCGTCAGGTAGCCGATGATCACTGACGGAATGGCCAGCAGCACGAGCGGCAGCCACACCACCCACGGCGACTCGTGCGGCGTGTGCGGCTCATGATGACCATGCTCGTCGTCGTGGTGATCGTGCTCCCCAGGGAACGGCTTGTGGTGGAAGTGCTCCTTGCCGTGGAAGACGAGGAAGTACATCCGGAACGAGTAGAACGCCGTCACGAACACGCCCGCCACCACTGCGAAGTACGCGAACTGCGCGCCCCACAGGTGGCTCTCGTGCACCGCCTCGATGATGCTGTCCTTCGAGTAAAAGCCCGAGAACAACGGCGTACCGATCAGCGCAAGCGAGCCCAGCAGCGAGGTGATCCAGGTGATGGGCATGTACTTGCGCAGGCCACCCATGTTGCGGATGTCCTGGTCGTGGTGCATGCCGATGATCACGGAACCCGCGGCGAGGAACAGCAGCGCCTTGAAGAAGGCGTGCGTCATCAGGTGAAAGACGGCGACCGAGTAGGCCGAGGCGCCGAGAGCCACCGTCATGTAGCCGAGCTGCGAGAGCGTGGAATACGCAACGACGCGCTTGATGTCGTTCTGGATGATGCCCAGGAAGCCCATGAAGAGCGCCGTGATGGCACCGATCACGAGGATGAAGCTCAAGGCCGTGTCAGAGAGCTCGAACAGCGGCGACATGCGCGCCACCATGAAGATGCCGGCCGTCACCATGGTCGCTGCGTGGATCAGCGCGGAAATCGGTGTCGGGCCTTCCATCGAGTCGGGCAGCCACACATGCAACGGGAACTGCGCGCTCTTGCCCATCGCACCGATGAAGAGGCAGATGCAGGTCACCGTGATCAGCATCCACTCGGTGCCCGGGAACGTGAGCTTGGCGAGGTCGCCGGTTTTGGCGAAGGTCTCGCTGTAGTTCAGCGTGCCGGCGTAGGCCACGATCAGGCCAATGCCGAGGATGAAGCCGAAGTCGCCGACCCGGTTGACCAGGAAGGCCTTCATGTTGGCGAAGATCGCCGTCGGCTTGGTGTACCAGAAACCGATCAGCAGGTACGACACCAGGCCCACCGCTTCCCAGCCGAAGAAGAGCTGAAGGAAGTTGTTGCTCATCACGAGCATCAACATCGAGAAGGTGAAGAGCGAGATGTACGAGAAAAAGCGCTGGTAGCCGGCGTCTTCTTCCATGTAGCCGATGGTGTAGATGTGCACCATCAGCGACACGAAGGTCACCACCACCATCATCATGGCGGAGAGGCCGTCGATCAGGAAGCCGACCTCCATCTTCAGGCCGCCCAGCACCATCCATTCGTAGACGGTGGCGTTGAAGCGGGCGCCGTCGATCACGTCCTTCAGCACGAAGGCCGAGATGATGAACGACACCAGCACGCCGAGGATGGTGACGATGTGGCTGCCGCGGCGGCCGATGGCCTTGCCGAAGAAGCCGGCGAGGATGGCGCCGGCCAGCGGTGCGAGCGGAACGGCGAGCAGCAGGTTCGGGTTGAGTGCGGTCGTCATGCCATCAACCCTTCAGCGAGTCGAGTTCGTCGACGTTGATGTTGGAGCGGTTGCGGAACAGCACCACCAGGATCGCGAGGCCGATCGCCGACTCGGCAGCCGCCACCGTGAGGATGAAGAACACGAACACCTGCCCGGCCATGTCGCCCAGGTAGTGCGAGAAGGCCACGAAATTGAGGTTGACCGCGAGCAGCATCAGCTCGATGGCCATCAGCAGCACGATCAGGTTCTTGCGGTTGAGGAAGATTCCGATCACCGACAGCGCAAACAGGATCGCGCCCAGCGTCAGATAGTGCCCGAGTGCAACCGGGCCGGCGAAGAGGCTTGTCATTTGGTCGTTCCTGCAGGCGGTGCGGGCGGCGTGGGCGGGGCCGGGGGCGGCTCGACCACGGGTTGCATCTTCACGATGCGCAGGCGGTCGGCCTTCTTCACCCTGACCTGTTGCGAGGCGTCGATGGCCTTGCTGTCCTTGCGCTGGCGCAGGGTCAGCGCGATCGCCGCGATGATGGCCACCAGCAGCACCAGGGCCGCAATCTGCAGAGGGTAGAGGTATTGGGTGTAGATCTCGATGCCGAGCAACTTGGTGTTGCCCATCGCGATCGACTTCGCATCGGCAGGCGGCGCGTTGACGACGTCGAAACCCGGGATCAGCACCAGCGCCATCTCGAGCACGATCACCACGCCGACGATGGCCGCCACCGGGAAGTGCTTCCAGAAGCCGACCCGCAAGGCATCGACGTTGATGTCGAGCATCATCACCACGAAGAGGAACAGCACCATCACCGCCCCCACGTAGACGAGCACGAGCGAGATGGCGAGGAACTCGGCGCGCAGCAGCAGCCACACGCAGGAGGCCGAGAAGAAGGCCAGCACGAGGAAGAGCGCCGAGTGCACGGCACTGCGGGCTGTGATCACGCGAAACGCGGCGATCAGCAGCACGGCAGAGAAGACGTAGAAGAGCGCGGTGGATGTATCCATGTGGTTCTTGTGACGGTCACGCTGATGACGGGGCCCCTTCGCGGCCCGCCGGGTCAGCGATAGCGCGCGTCAGCCTCCTTGTTGGCCGCGATTTCCTTCTCGTAGCGGTCGCCCACGGCCAGCAGCATGTCCTTGGTGAAGTACAGGTCGCCGCGCTTTTCGCCGTGGTATTCGAAGATGTGGGTCTCGACGATCGAGTCGACCGGGCAGCTCTCTTCGCAGAAGCCGCAAAAGATGCATTTGGTCAGGTCGATGTCGTAGCGCGTGGTGCGGCGCGAGCCGTCGTCACGCACGTCGGACTCGATCGTGATGGCCAGCGCCGGGCACACGGCCTCGCACAGCTTGCAGGCGATGCAGCGCTCTTCGCCGTTGTCGTAGCGGCGCAATGCGTGCAGGCCGCGGAAACGGGGCGACAGCGGCGTCTTCTCTTCCGGGAACTGCACGGTGATCGTGCGCGACAGGAAGTGGCGGCCGGTCAGGGCCATGCCCTTGAAGGATTCGGTGAGCAGGAAGCTCGAAAACAGGTTCTTGACGGATGCAACAGCGCTCATGGCTTCACCCTCTTACTTCCAGATGTTCCACGGGGACTGGATCCACAGGCCCACGACCACCAGCCACACGAGCGTGACAGGGATGAAGATCTTCCAGCCCAGACGCATGATCTGGTCGTAACGGAAGCGCGGGAAGGTCGCCCGCACCCACAGGAAGATCGTGACGATCACGAAGGTCTTGCCGAAGAACCAGAACCAGTCCCAGAACCACGCAGATGCCTGGATCCAAGCCGGCGTCTCCATGCCAAACGCCGAGAACGAGATCGGAGCCAGCCAGCCGCCAAGGAACATGGTCACGGCCAGCGCCGAGACGAGGATCATGTTGGCGTACTCGGCCAGGAAGAACATGGCGAAGGCCATGCCCGAGTACTCGATCATGTGGCCCGCCACGATTTCCGATTCGCCTTCGACCACGTCGAACGGGTGACGGTTGGTTTCGGCCAGACCCGAGATGAAGTAGACGACGAAAATCGGCAGCAGCGGCAGCCAGTTCCACGACAGGAAGCTCAGCCCCATGTCGGCGAAGGTGCCCTTGTTCTGGCCGAGCACGATGTCGGTCATGTTGAGGCTGGCCGAGACCATGAGCACCACGACGAGCGCGAAGCCCATCGCAATCTCGTAGCTCACCATCTGCGCCGACGCGCGCAGCGCACCGAGGAAGGCGTACTTCGAGTTGGAGGCCCAGCCCGCGATGATGACGCCGTAGACCTCCATCGAGGTGATCGCCATCAGGAACAAGAGGCCGGCATTGATGTTCGCCACAGCCTTCTCGGGGCCGAAGGGCACCACCGCCCAGGCGGCAAGCGCCGGCATGATGGTCATGATGGGGCCGAGCAGGAAGAGGCCCTTGTTCGCGGCCGTCGGGAGGATGATCTCCTTGAAGATCAGCTTCACCGCGTCGGCGATCGGCTGCAGCAGGCCGAGCGGGCCCACGCGGTTGGGGCCGGGGCGGATCTGCGACCAGCCGATGGCCTTGCGCTCCCAGAGCGTGAGATAGGCGACGCAGATCATCAGCGGCGCCACGAGCGCGATGATCTTGATCAGGCTCCAGGCCACCGCCCAGGTGTTGGGGTAGGCCTGCGTGAACTGGTTGAACAGGTCGACCATGTCAGGCCTTCTCCACAGTGATGGCGCCGAACATCGCGCCCAGCGAGGCGGTGCACGGGTGACCGGCCGGCACGCGCACGGTCATGGCGGCGAGCGATGCGTCAACGCGCGCGGGCAGCACGGCCTGCGCCTGGCCTTGTGACACACGCACCGAGGCACCTTCGCTCAGGCCGAGTTGCAGCCACAGGGCGGACGGGATGTCGGCCACCGGTGGCTTGGCATCGGCGGTGAGCTGCAGCGAGGTGGCGCGGCGTACCAGCGAGTCGGTGCTGTAGATGGGCACGTCGGCGATGCGCTCCAGGCCAGCCGCGGCCTTGACCACGTCGGCCGGTGCGGCAGCCGCCTTGTTGCTCAGGCGGCCGGCAACGGTGCTCAGGTCACCCAGCGCTTCCGCTCTCACCTCTTCAGACGTTTCGAAGTCGAAACCCTTGACGCCCAGCATGTTGCCGAGCACGCGCAGCACCTTCCAGGCAGGACGGGTGTCGCCGAGCGGCTTCACCACCCCGTGGAAGCTCTGCACGCGGCCTTCGGCATTGACGAAGGTGCCCGAGGTTTCCGTGAAGGGCGAAATGGGGAGCAGCACGTCGGCGTTGTCGACGGCGGCGTTCTTGAACGAGGTCAGTGCGACCACCATCTGGGCGCCGTTCAGCGCGTCACGCGCGGCGGCCGGGTTCGCGGCGTCATAGGCTGGTTCGGTGTTGAGCAGCAGCACCGCCTTCAGGCCCCCGTTCGACAGCATCTGGCCAGCGTTCAGGCCGCCGTTGCCGGGCAGCGCGTTGACGAGCTGTGCGCCAACCGTGTTGGCAGCTTCGGTCAGGTAGCCGACCGAGGCCCCAGTCTGCTCGCCGATCCACTGCGCGAGGGCCAGCAACTGGCTCGCTTGCGGATGCTGGGCGGCGGCGTTGCCGAGCAGCACGGCCTTGCGTTCGCCCGCCAGCAGCGCGGCGGCGATGGCCTTGGCAGCGTCGGTTGCAACAGCCTGCACCGGCGCGGCCACGCCCTTGCTTGCGGCGACAGCGCTTGCCACTTCGGCCAGCGCTTGCGTCCACAGGCTCGGCGCGACGATGAGGTCGTTCGAGGTCGGGATCAGCCAATCGTCGGCCACGGCGTTGATGCGCGACACCTTGGCGCCCTTGCGTGCGGCCTGGCGGATGCGCTGGGCGAAAAGCGGGTGGTCCTTGCGCAGGAAGGAGCCCACGACCAGCGCACTCTGCAGCGTCGAGAGAGACGCGATGGACGTGCCGAGCCAGCGCGCGGTGTTGGCGGAAGCGCCCACGTTGGCGAAGTCGGCGTGTCGCAGGCGGTGGTCGATGTTTTCGCTGCCGAGTCCGCGCACGAGCTTGGCCAGCAGGTGCAGCTCTTCGGTGGTGCTGTGCGCAGAGCCCAGCGCGCCGATGGCCTTGGCGCCGTGGTCCGTCTTGATCTGCTTCAGGCCGTTGGCCACATATTCAAGCGCGGTCGTCCAGTCGACCGTCTTCCACTCGCCGCCCTGCTTGAGCATCGGGGCGGTCAGGCGGTCTTCGCTGTTGACGGCTTCGTACGAGAAGCGGTCGCGGTCGGCCAGCCAGCACTCGTTGACATCTTCGTTTTCCAGCGGAACCACGCGCAGGACCTTG
Source organism: Rhizobacter sp. J219 (assembly GCF_024700055.1). GTDB lineage: Bacteria > Pseudomonadota > Gammaproteobacteria > Burkholderiales > Burkholderiaceae_C > Rhizobacter. The sequence goes on along the minus strand of NZ_JAJOND010000001.1, from coordinate 408,724 downwards.
TGGTTCTTCACCTGCACGATCAGGTTGGCGCCGGTGCCGTCATGCGGGCTCACGCTCTTGCGGCGCGAGAGTTCCCAGGTGCGGGCGCTGTATCGGAAGGGCTTGCTGGTGATGGCACCGACCGGGCACAGGTCAATCATGTTGCCCGACAGTTCGGAGTCGACGGTGTCGCCGGTGATCGTGGTGATCTCGGAGTGCTCACCCCGGTGCACCATGCCCAGCTCCATGATGCCGGCCACTTCCTGGCCGAAGCGCACGCAGCGGGTGCAGTGGATGCAGCGGCTCATCTCCTCCATCGAGAGCAGCGGGCCGACTTCCTTGTGGAAGACGACGCGCTTTTCTTCGGTGTAGCGGGAGGACGATCCGCCATAGCCCACGGCCAGGTCTTGCAGCTGGCACTCGCCGCCCTGGTCGCAGATGGGACAGTCGAGCGGGTGGTTGATCAGCAGGAACTCCATCACGCCCTGCTGCGCCTTGATCGCCTTGTCGCTCTTGGTGCGGACGATCATGCCCTGCGTGACCGGCGTGGCGCAGGCGGGCATGGGCTTCGGAGCCTTCTCCACCTCGACCAGACACATGCGGCAGTTGGCGGCGATGGAGAGCTTCTTGTGGTAGCAGAAGTGCGGGATGTAGGTGCCGGCCTTGTCGGCCGCATGCATCACCATGCTGCCTTCGGCAACCTCTACCTTCTTCCCGTCGAGTTCGATTTCGATCATGTCGTGTTGCCTTGGGGGCCCGCGTCAGACGTAGGCCGGGACCACGCTGGTCTTGTGCTCGATGAGGTGGACGAACTCATCGCGGAAGTGCTTGATCATGGCGCGCACCGGCATCGCGGCGGCATCGCCCAGCGCGCAGATGGTGCGGCCCTGGATGTTGTCGGCCACCGAGTTCAGGAGGTCGATGTCTTCCATGCGGCCCTGGCCGTTGGCGATGCGCTCGACCATGCGAAAGAGCCAGCCCGTGCCTTCGCGGCAGGGCGTGCACTGGCCGCAGCTCTCGTGCATGTAGAAGTACGAGAGGCGCAGAAGACTCTTGACCATGCAGCGCGAGTCGTCCATCACGATGACGGCACCCGAGCCCAGCATGGAGCCGGCCTTGGCGATGGAGTCGTAGTCCATCGTGCACTCGTTCATGATCGAGGCCGGCAACACCGGCGCCGACGAACCGCCGGGGATCACGGCCTTGAGCTTGCGGCCGGTGCGCACACCACCCGCGAGTTCAAGCAGCTTGGGGAACGGCGTGCCGAGCGGCACCTCAAAGTTTCCGGGCAGGTTGACGTCGCCCACCACCGAGAAGATCTTGGTGCCGCCGTTGTTGGGCTTGCCGATCTCGAGGTACTGCTGGCCGCCGTTGCGGATGATCCAGGGCACCGCTGCGAAGGTCTCGGTGTTGTTGATCGTGGTCGGCTTGCCGTAGAGGCCGTAGCTGGCCGGGAACGGCGGCTTGAAGCGAGGCTGGCCCTTCTTGCCTTCGAGCGATTCGAGCAACGCGGTTTCTTCACCGCAGATGTAGGCACCGAAACCGTGCGCGGCATGCAGCTGGAAGCTGAACGACGAGCCGAAGATGTTGTTGCCGAGATAACCCGCGGCACGCGCTTCTTCGAGCGCAGCTTCGAAGCGCTCGTAGACCTCGAAGATTTCGCCGTGGATGTAGTTGTAGCCGGTGGCGATGCCCATCGCGAAGGCGGCAATGGCCATGCCTTCGATCACGATGTGCGGGTTGTACATGAGGATGTCGCGGTCCTTGCAGGTGCCCGGCTCGCCCTCGTCGGAATTGCAGACCAGGTACTTCGCGCCCGGGTACATGCGGGGCATGAAGCTCCACTTGAGGCCGGTCGGGAAACCCGCGCCGCCGCGGCCGCGCAGGCCAGAGGTCTTCACCTCGGCGATCACCTGCTCGGGCGTCATCGGCTCCAGGCCGTTGCCGCCCTGGAGGATGCGGCGCAGCGCCTGGTAACCGCCGCGCGCCTCGTAGTCCTTTAGCGACCAGTTCTTGCCATCGAGGCCGTCATAGATCTGCGCGCCGATGTGGCGGCCGTGGAAGCAGGTCTCCGTGCCCTTGGCCTGGAACTGCGACAGGTCGATCTGGGGTTGCATCGTCGAACTCACTTCTTGACGCCGGCGCGCAGCGTGTCGACCAGCGCGTCGAGCCGCTGGTTGTCCATGAAGCTGCACATCTGGCGGTCGTTGACCAGCATCACCGGCGCGTCGGCACAGGCACCCAGGCACTCGCTCTTCTGCACGGTGAAGAGGCCGTCGGCCGTGGTCCCGCCCTCTTCCACGCCGAGCTTCTCGCACAGGTGGTTGAGCGCACCCTGCCCGTTGCGCAGCTGGCACGGCAGGTTGGTGCAGACGTTGAGCTTGAAAGTACCCAGCGGCTGCTGGTTGTACATGTTGTAGAAGGTCGTGACCTCGTGCACCGCGATGGGCGGCATGCCGAGGTAGTCGGCGATCAGGCGCTCGCCGTCGGCCGACACGTAGCCCTGCTCCTGCTGAAGAATCGACAGGCAGGCCATCACCGCCGACTGTTTCTGGTCGGCGGGGTACTTGGCGACCTCGCGGTCGAAGCGTGCGCGCGTGGCGTCGCTGAGGCTGATGGTGGATACGGCGCTCACCGGTCGATCTCTCCAAACACGATGTCCATGGTGCCGATCACGGCCACCGCGTCGGCGATCATGTGGCCGCGCGACATTTCATCCAGCGCCGCCAGGTGCGGGAAGCCGGGGGGACGGATCTTCAGGCGATAGGGCTTGTTGGCGCCGTCGCTCACGATGTAGATGCCGAACTCGCCCTTCGGGTGCTCGACGGCCGAGTACACCTCGCCTTCGGGCACGTGGAAGCCTTCGGTGAAGAGCTTGAAGTGGTGGATCAGCTCTTCCATGCTGGACTTCATGTCCACGCGCGAAGGGGGTGCGACCTTGTGGTTGTCGGTGATCACCGGGCCGGGGTTGGCCTTCAGCCACTTTACGCACTGCTGGATGATGCGATTGGCCTGACGCATCTCTTCGACGCGCACCAGGTAGCGGTCGTAGGTGTCGCCATTCACGCCCAGCGGGATGTCGAAGTCCATGCGGTCATAGACGTCGTAGGGCTGGTTCTTGCGCAGGTCCCACTGGATGCCGGAGCCGCGCAGCATCGGGCCGGTGAAGCCGAGGTTCAGCGCGCGTTCGGGCGAGACCACGCCGATGCCGACCGTGCGCTGCTTCCAGATGCGGTTGTCGGTGAGCAGCGATTCGTACTCATCGACGCGCTTGGGGAAGCGGTTGGAAAAATCTTCAATGAAGTCGAGCAAAGAACCGTGGCGGTTCTCGTTCATCTGCGCGAGGGCGCGCGCATTGCGGATCTTCGACGCCTTGTACTGGGGCATCGAATCCGGCAGGTCGCGGTAGACACCGCCCGGACGGAAGTAGGCCGCATGCATGCGGGCACCGGAGGCGGCCTCATACATGTCGAACAGGTCTTCGCGCTCGCGGAAGCAGTAGATGAGGATGTTCATCGCACCGCAGTCCAGCCCATGGCAACCGAGCCACAACAGGTGGTTCAGCAGGCGGGTGATTTCGGCGAACATTACACGGATGTACTGCGCACGCTCGGGCACGTCGATGCCGAGCAGCTTCTCGATCGCCAGGCAGTACGCGTGCTCGTTGGACATCATCGACACGTAGTCGAGGCGGTCCATGTAAGGCAACGACTGGATGTAGGTGCGCGTCTCGGCGAGCTTTTCGGTCGCACGGTGCAGCAGGCCGATGTGCGGGTCGGCGCGCTGGATGACTTCGCCGTCGAGCTTCGAGCACAAGGCGCAGCACGCCGTGCGCGGCCGGGTGCTGCGGGCCGAAGTTGAGGGTGTAGTTCTTGATCTCAGCCATGTGAGTCTTGCCTTGCGCTCGCGCGCTCAGTGCAGCCCGCCGTAGTTGTCTTCGCGGATGATGCGCGGCGTGATCTCGCGCGGCTCGATGGTCACCGGCTGATAGATCACGCGCTTTTGTTCGGGGTCGTAGCGCATCTCGACATGGCCGCTGACCGGGAAGTCCTTGCGGAACGGGTGGCCGATGAAGCCGTAGTCGGTGAGGATGCGACGCAGGTCGAGGTGGCCGTCGAAGAGGATGCCGTAAAGGTCGAAGGCTTCGCGCTCGAACCAGTTGGCCGAGTTCCACACGGGCGTGAGTGCGGCCACCGAAGGCAGGTCGTCATCGGGGCAGAAGACCTTCAGGCGCACGCGCCAGTTGTGGCGCACCGACAGCAGGTGCGAGACGACTGCGAAACGCAGACCCTCACGCGGCTCGTCCTTGTAAGAAGAGTAGTCGACACCGCAAAGGTCGATTAGCTGCTCGAAGTAAAGCGTGCCGTCATCGCGCAGCTGGGTGGCGACCTCGAGGTAGTGGGCGGCGGACACGGTGATCGTGATCTCACCTCGGTCGCGGACCAGGGTTTTGATCTTGTCGCCGAGCGCGCTTTCGAGCGCCGTTTGGAGTGTGTCGAGTCTGCTCATGCGGGCTCTCAGCGGGCGATCGTGTTTTCGCGGCGGATCTTGGCCTGCAGCTGCAGGATGCCGTAGAGCAACGCTTCGGCTGTGGGGGGGCAGCCCGGCACGTAGACGTCCACCGGCACGATGCGGTCGCAGCCGCGCACGACGGAGTAGCTGTAGTGGTAGTAGCCGCCGCCATTCGCACACGAACCCATCGAGAGCACCCAGCGCGGCTCGGCCATCTGGTCATAGACCTTGCGCAGCGCCGGCGCCATCTTGTTGCACAGCGTACCGGCGACGATCATCAAGTCGCTCTGCCGGGGGCTGGGACGAAACAGCATGCCGAAGCGGTCGATGTCGTAGCGCGCGGCACCCGCGTGCATCATCTCGACCGCGCAGCACGCAAGACCGAACGTCATCGGCCACAGCGAACCGGTCTTGGACCAGTTGACCAGAGCGTCAACGCTCGTGGTGATGAAGCCTTCCTTGAGAACGCCTTCGATACCCACGGTACTACCTCGCAATCATTCCCAGTCCAGGGCGCCTTTTTTCCACTCGTAGGCGAAACCCACGACGAGGATGCCGAGGAACAACATCATGGCCCAGAAGCCGGCTGCGCCAATCTCGTGCAGCGACACGGCCCAGGGAAAAAGGAAAGCAATTTCCAGGTCAAAGAGGATGAAGAGAATCGCCACCAGGTAGTAGCGCACGTCGAACTTCATCCGAGCGTCTTCAAACGCTTCGAAACCACATTCGTAGGGGGAATTCTTGGCGGCGTCAGGACGACGCGGCCCGAAGAGAAAGCCCAAGACCTGGGGAGCCACTCCGACCGCCACACCTACCAGGATGAACAAGATCACAGGAAGGTAGGGACCGAGATTCATGGCGGCGTCTTGGCTGGTGATTCCGACAAGGCGCTGGGTAAGCGTCATGTCGTTGGATCTGGTGCCGACGGCGAGACTCGAACTCGCACAGCTTTCGCCACTACCCCCTCAAGATAGCGTGTCTACCAATTTCACCACGTCGGCCTAACGGGTCTGCCGTTCAACTTCCAGCAACGGCGCCTGGATCGCATGAGGAGTGGCTCACCAGACAGCCTGCAATTCTAACCTCAAACACCTTGCGATCTCACTGCTGCAGTATTACCTACTGCATGAGTTTGACGCCGGGCAAACGCCCAGCGCCTCGCCTCACTTGCTGCCGGGAATCGATGCAGCGGCAGGCGCCACAGCAGCCGGCGCAGGAGCAGAGGCAGCGGGGATGGCACCCGGGATCACCGACCCTGCCGGAGCACTGGCGGCGGCACTCGCAGCAGCGGGCGCTGCACCCGCGCGGTCCAGCACGCTGTCACCCGCCGATGCCGAACGCCCGGTGCTGCTGCTGTACGTCAGCGCCAGCGTGCAGCAAAAGAAGATCGCGGCGCACACCGCCGTCGAGCGCGACAGGAAGTTGGCACTGCCAGTGGCACCGAAGAGGCTGCCCGATGCGCCACTGCCAAACGAGGCCCCCATGTCTGCACCCTTGCCGTGCTGAATCAGCACCAATCCGATCATCGTCAGCGCGGCAACGATCTGCACCACCAACACGACATTCATCAACACTTGCATTGCTACAGACTCCTGGTTTTGTTCTTGAGGGCCGCGACGCTCAGGCAGCGGCTTTGCAGATGGCAGCGAAATCGGCCGCCTTGAGCGACGCGCCGCCGATGAGGCCGCCGTCAATGTCGCCTTGCGCGAACAGTTGTTTGGCGTTGTCGGCCTTCACGCTTCCACCATAGAGGAGGAGCATCTCACCCGACTTCTCTGTGGCGGCATGCAGCTGAGCACGCAGCAACGCATGCACTGCTTGCGCCTGCTCGGGCGTGGCCGTCTTGCCGGTGCCGATGGCCCAGACCGGCTCATAGGCCACCACCACCTGCGAAATGCAATGGCCGAGCGTGTGGATCACCGCCGACAGCTGGCGCTTGACGACTGCGTCGGTCCGGCCAGCTTCGCGCTCGGCGAGGGTTTCGCCCACACACACGATGGGCGTCAGCTTGTGCGCCAGCGCAATCTTCGCTTTGTCTGCCACCAGTTGGTCAGACTCGCCGTGCAGTGCACGTCGCTCCGAGTGGCCGACGATCACGAAATGGCAGCCGAACTCGGCCAGCATGCCGGCCGAGACTTCGCCGGTGTAGGCACCCGACTCATGCGCCGAGCAGTCTTGTGCACCCCATTGCATGCGGCTACCTTGCAACGAGAGCGCGGTGTCAGCGAGATACGGAAACGGGGCGCAGACTGCCACCGAGGCATCCCACGGCTCAGCCTCCTTCAGCGCAGCCAGCAACTCGGCATTGGCCACGCGGCTGCCGTTCATCTTCCAGTTGCCCACCACGAGTTTGCGACGCATCAGTTCAGTTCCTAGAGGTTCACCAAGTGAGCACGATCTTGCCGATGTGCTCGTTCGATTCCATCAGTGCATGGGCCTGCGCCGCCTGGTCGGCCGGGAACGTCTTGAAGATCACCGGTTTGACGGCGCCCGATGCCAACCAAGGCCAGACCTTCGCACGCAGAGACTTCGCAATCGCCGCCTTGAACGCGACCGGGCGCGGCCGCAACGTGGAGCCCGTGACCGTGAGGCGCTTGCGCATCACCACACCCGCATCGATGCGCGCTTCCACCCCGCCCTGCACCGCGATGATCACAAGCCGGCCGTCCTCGGCCAAGCAGCTCAGCTCGCGGGCCACGTACTCGCCCGCGACCATGTCGAGCACGACATCGGCGCCGCGCTTGTCGGTGATGCGCAGCACCTCGACAGCGAAATCCTGCGTGCGGTAGTTGATCGCGTGGTCGGCACCCAGCGTGCGGCAGGCATCGCACTTCTCGTCGGAACCTGCCGTGGCGACCACCGTGGCACCTGCCACCTTGGCAAGCTGGATGGCCGTGACGCCGATGCCACTGGTACCGCCTTGCACCAGAAGGGTCTCACCGGCCTTCAAGCCACCTCGGTCGAAGACGTTCGACCAGACGGTGAAGAAGGTTTCCGGCAGGCTTGCCGCTTCGACATCGGTCAACCCACCCGGCACCGGCAGGCACTGGCCGACGGGGGCCACACATTGCTCGGCGTAGCCACCACCAGCCACCAGCGCGCAAACGCGGTCACCAGGTTTGAAGCCTGCCGCTCGCATCGCCTCACGATCGCCATCGATGATGACACCGGCCACTTCCAGTCCGGGCAGATCAGATGCTCCCGGCGGCACCGGATAGTGGCCCTTGCGCTGGAGCACGTCCGGCCGGTTGACGCCCGAGGCACTGACACGGATCAGCACCTCGCCCGCCCCCGCCGAGGGCGTGGGCCGCTCGACCGCACGCAGAACGTCGGGCTTGCCGTAAGACGAGATTTCGATGGCTTTCATGGCGAAACGATCGCAGTGGGCGGCGGCAGACCACCGCCCAGCCGCATCACTCCTGCGTGGCCGGAGCCTGCGGTTCGCGCTCGATCAGCGCCTTCATCGACAGCTTGACGCGCCCCTTCTCGTCGGTCTCGAGCACCTTGACCTTGACGATCTGGCCTTCCTTCAGGAAGTCGGTGACCTTCTCGACGCGCTGGTGCGCGATCTGGCTGATGTGCAGCAGGCCGTCCTTGCCGGGGAGCAGGTTCACGAGTGCACCGAACTCCAGGATCTTCGTGACCGGGCCTTCGTACACCTTGCCCACTTCCACTTCGGCGGTGATCTCCTCGATGCGCTTCTTGGCGTAAGCGGCCTTGTCGGCATCGGCCGAGGCGATGGTGATGGTGCCGTCTTCGCCGATGTCGATCGTGGTGCCGGTCTCTTCGGTCAGCGCACGGATGGTGGCGCCGCCCTTGCCGATCACGTCGCGGATCTTCTCGGGGTTGATCTTCATCGTGTAGAGGCGCGGCGCGAACTGCGACACCTCGGCCTTGGCCTCGCCCATCGCTTCGGTCATCTTGCCGAGGATGTGCAGGCGTGCTTCCTTGGCCTGAGCGAGGGCGACCTGCATGATTTCCTTGGTGATGCCCTGGATCTTGATGTCCATCTGGAGAGCGGTCACACCAGCGGTGGTGCCGGCCACCTTGAAGTCCATGTCGCCCAGGTGATCTTCATCGCCCAGGATGTCGGTCAGCACGGCGAAGCGGTTGCCGTCCTTGATCAGGCCCATGGCGATGCCAGCCACGTGTGCCTTGAGCGGCACACCGGCGTCCATCAGCGCGAGGCAGCCGCCGCAGACGGAGGCCATCGACGAGGAGCCGTTTGACTCGGTGATCTCGGAGACCACGCGCATCGAGTACGGGAATTCGACGCGATCGGGCAACACGGCGACCAGCGCACGCTTGGCCAGGCGGCCGTGACCAATCTCGCGGCGCTTCGGCGAACCCACGCGGCCGGTTTCGCCCGTGGCGAACGGCGGCATGTTGTAGTGAAGCATGAAGTGCTCGCTGAACTCGCCCGCCAGCGCGTCGATCTTCTGCGAGTCACGGTCGGTGCCGAGGGTGGCGGCGACCAGCGCCTGCGTCTCGCCACGGGTGAACAGCGCCGAGCCGTGCACGCGCGGCAGCACACCGTTGCGGATCTCGATCGGGCGCACGGTGCGGGTGTCGCGGCCGTCGATGCGCGGCTCGCCGGCCAGGATCTGGCTGCGCACGATGCGGGCTTCGATCTCGAAGAGGATCGTCTCGACCTTCACCTTGTCGTACGAAGCGCCTTCGGCGTCGAGCGCTGCGAACACATCGGCCGTGGCCTGACGGGTGGCTTGGGTACGAGCCTGCTTGGAGCGGATCTGATAGGCCGCGCGAAGCTTTTCTTCAGCCAGCGCGACGACCTTGCCGATGAACGCCTCGTCCTTCGCAGGCGGCTGCCAGTCCCAGGCCGGCTTGCCGGCGTCACGCACCAGTTCGTTGATCGCGGCGATGGCGATGTTGCCCTGCTCGTGGCCGAACACCACGCCACCGAGCATCACCTCTTCGCTCAGCTGTTGTGCCTCGGACTCGACCATCAGCACGGCGGCTTGCGTGCCGGCGACCACAAGGTCCATCTGCGACTCCAGCAGTTGCGTCTTGCCGGGGTTCAGCACGTATTGACCGTTGATGTAGCCCACGCGAGCGGCGCCGATTGGGCCGTTGAACGGGATGCCCGAGATCGCCAACGCCGCGCTGGCGCCGATCAGCGCCGGGATGTCGGCCGAGACTTCGGGGTTCAGCGACAGCACGTGGATGACGACCTGCACCTCGTTGTAGAAACCGTCCGGGAACAGGGGGCGCAGGGGGCGGTCGATCAGGCGCGAGGTCAAGGTCTCGAGTTCGCTCGGGCGGCCTTCGCGCTTGAAGAAGCTGCCGGGGATCTTGCCCGCGGCATAGGTCTTCTCGAGGTAGTCGACGGTCAGGGGAAAGAAGTCCTGCCCAGGCTTGGCGCTCTTGGCGCCCACCACAGTGGCGAGGACCACGGTGTCTTCCACGTCGACGAGCACCGCGCCTGAGGCCTGGCGAGCGATCTCGCCGGTCTCCAGCTTGACGGTGTGCTGGCCCCATTGGAAGGTCTTGGTGACTTTGTTGAACATGCTCATGCGTCTCTCCTATTGCTTGTCAGCGCCTTGCGGGCGGCGCCTTCTGCCCGGAGCATCAACAACCTGGCGCGATGCCATTCCAGCGGGGCTTTGCTTCGCGTGAAGCGCCGTTGGAATGACACATCGTCATCGGTGGCTGTCGGGCTCCAAATGCAAAGAGCCTGTGCTGGCAGGTCCAGACAGGCTCTTCACTTTTCGCTACGGCTTACTTGCGCAGACCGAGCTTCTGGATCAGAGCGGTGTAGCGCTCTGCATCCTTGTTCTTGAGGTAGGCCAGGAGGCTCTTGCGGGTGTTGACCATCTTCAGGAGGCCACGGCGACCGTGGTGGTCCTTCAGGTGGGTCTTGAAGTGGGGGGTCAGCTCGTTGATGCGAGCGGTCAGCAGCGCGACCTGGACCTCGGGGGAGCCGGTGTCGGCGGCACTGCGGGCGTTGGCCTTGACGATTTCGGCCTTGTTGATTTCAGCGACAGACATGTCAGTTTCCAGAAAAATCCGGTCGCCGGCGCCTGCATTCATGACGCTGCGGTTTCCGGTGTTGTGACTTGCGGTAGCGGGAGAAACCTTCCCGCGCCGTGCTAGGTGCTTCGCATCACAGGCCGCCACAGAGGGTATAGCCGAGACGAAAAGCCAATCGATTATAGCCGAAGGGCATCGGCGAGCCGGGCCACCCCTTGCACGAGCCGGGACGGGTCGCGTGCCGCGAAGCACCATCGCAGCCAGCCCTCGGCCTCGTCGCCGAAAGCCGCGCCTGGCGCCAAGCCCAGGCCATGCCGTTCCACCAGGCGTTTTGCGAAAGCCAGGGAGTCGTCTTCCCCTTCGACGCGGAAAAAGGCGTACATGCCGCCCCGGGGCAGCGCCACCGTCACACCAGGCAGCGAGGCCAGGCGCGGGACCAGCGCGTCGCGGCAGGCTTGCAATCGGCCGACGAGCGCGGGCACCGCCTCATCGGCCTGCGCCAGTGCCGCCAGGCCGCCCTTCTGCACGAAGACGGGCGCGCAGGAGGTGTTGAATTCGATCAGCTTGGCCACCTCACCCGAGAACCCTGTGGGCAGCACCAGCCAGCCCAGACGCCAGCCAGTCATTAGGAAGCTCTTGGAAAAGCTGTGCGCCACGATCAGCCGTTCGGCCGGCTCGGCAAGGTCGAGGAAGCTCGGCGCCGCACGGGGGCCGGGCTCGAAAAAGAGGCGTTCGTAGACCTCGTCGGCCACGATCCAGGTGCCGGTCTGCCGGCAGTGGTCAAGGAGGGACTGCTGTTCTTCGCGGGTGAGCGTCCAGCCGGTGGGGTTGTTGGGCGCATTGAGGATCACGGCACGGGTACGGGGCGTGATGGCATCCAGCAGCCTCTGGAGGTCGAGCACCCAGGCACCGTCGCGTACTCCGAGCGACACCCGCTTCACCTGGGCGCCCAGGATCACCGGCTGGGCCGTCACGTTGGGCCACACCGGTGCCACCGCCACCACCTCGTCGCCGGGCTCCAGCAGCAGCTGGTTGGCGATCATCAGGGCGCTGACGCCCGACGAGGTGACGGCGATGCGCTCCACGTCCACCGGCCGGTGCAGGCCGCCCATGTAGGCGCTGAGCGCCTCGCGCAGCGCCGGCAGCCCGAGGTTGTGCGAATAGAAGGTCTCGCCCGCCTGCAACGACGCGATGGCTGCTTCCCGCGCCGGGCTGGGCGTGACCTCGTCGCTCTCCCCGAACCAGAAGGCCAGCACGTCGCGGCGACCGAGGCCGGCGTTGGCCACCTCGCGGATCTTGGAGGCCGGCAGGCTGGCGATGGCAGACCTCATACGGTCGACAAGTCCCAGCGCGGCTGCACGTCGAAGCCGTACTGCAGACGTGGCTGGGCCAGCCCGCGCTGCAATCGCATCGCGGCGGCCAACGCGATCATGGCGCCGTTGTCGGTGCACAGCGCCAGCTCCGGGTAATGCACCTGCACACCACGTTTGGCGCACTCGGCATTGAGTTGTTCGCGCAGGCGGGCATTGGCCCCGACGCCCCCGGCGACCACGAGTCGCCTCAGTCCGGCGTGCTTCAACGCGGCCAGCGACTTCTTCACCAGCACGTCGACGATCGCCTGCTGGGTGCCGGCCGCCAGATGGGCCTTGTCCTGCTCGCAGACGTTGGGACCGAACTTGAGCACCTGGGTGCGCACCGCGGTCTTGAGCCCGGCGAACGAAAAATCGAGGTTGCCGCTGTGCAGCAGCGGGCGCGGCAGCTCAAAGGTGTCCGCGCTTCCGAACTCAGCCAGGCGCGCCAGGGCCGGCCCACCCGGGTAGCCGAGGCCCAGCATCTTGGCTGACTTGTCGAAGGCTTCGCCGGCCGCATCGTCGATGGTTTCGCCGAGCATTTCGTAGCGGCCGACGTCGTCGACCCGCATCAGCTGGGTGTGGCCGCCCGACACGAGGAGCGCCACGAACGGAAACTCGGGCGGGTCGGCCGCGAGGAACGGCGACAGCAGGTGACCCTCCAGGTGATGCACACCGACCACCGGCTTGCCGAGCGCCGCCGCGAGCGCGCAGGCCACCCCCGCCCCCACCAGCAGCGCGCCAGCCAGACCCGGCCCGCGGGTGTAGGCCACCACGTCGATGTCTTCCAGGGTGCACCCCGCCTCGGCCAGCACACGCCCGGTCAGCGGCAACACCCGCCGGATGTGGTCACGCGAGGCCAGCTCCGGCACCACGCCGCCGTAGGCCTGGTGCATGTCGATCTGGCTGTGCAGGGCCTGGGCCAGAAGCCTTGGCACGCCGCGCGTGTCGGCATCCACCAAGGCCACACCTGTTTCGTCGCACGACGACTCGACCCCCAGCACGTTCATCCGAAGGAGTGTACCGAGCGCAACACTTCGCCCTCGAAAGCCTGTGGTTCCCCACAGCTGCGCATCGGTGTTTTCCCGCGAACGCCGCAAGCCCCACTTCCGTGCACCGGGGTGGCGCACTACTCTGCGCTTCCCCGGCTGGCCTGCATCCTGCAGGGCCGGGACTACACATCACAAAGAGAGCCGTTGGGGGATTCAGCCATGAAGGAATACCGTCTTCTCGCCTGGGCCGAGCTGCCCGAGCCCTACCACCGCATGGCCTACCGCCGCATGCTGACCGACCTGTCGCATCGCTACATGACGGTGCCCCAGCTGATGTCGGCGAGCGGGCTGAAGCGCCAGGAAGTGCGCGACTTCCTCGACATGCTGGACGGCCGCGAGCTGCTCATCGACCGCGAACTCTTCGCCAACGACTCGGTCTTCGACTCGCTGCGCCCACTGGGCGGCTGGATTCGCAAAGCCCTGAACGCCTCCGCCGCCGACCGCTGAGGTTCCGCCAACTCCGTCACGAAGCCCGCCTTGCCGCGGGCTTTTTCGTTTCTGGCGTGGATGTTGCTCATCCATGCACCATGAAAGCGCCCCTGCGCCCCCCCATCCCGTCAACTTCGCTGCGCATCGTCATCGTCGCGCCCGATCTTGCGCCCGATACCTCCGACCCGGAGGCCGGCACCGAAGCGGAGCGTTCGCGCGCCCTGCGCATCGGCCTGCTGGAGCACGGCTACAACATCGTGGCAGTGCTGCCGGCCGACGTGTTCCTGCCCGACCGTCTCACGCAGATCGCGCCCGACATGATCATCGTCGACGCCGAGAGCCAGTCGCGCGACACACTGGAGCACGTGGTGATGGCCACGCGCGAGGAGCGGCGCCCGATCGTGCTCTTCACCAACGACGATGACACCACCCACGTCGGCGCGGCAATCGCAGCGGGCGTCACGGCCTACGTGGTGGCTGGGCTGGCACCGGAACGCGTGAAGCCGGTGCTCGAAGTCGCCATGGCGCGCTTCCATCATGAAGAAGGGCTGCGCCGCGAGCTCGCCAATGCACGCACCGAGCTGTCAGACCGCAAGCTCATCGACCGCGCCAAAGGCCTCTTGATCAGCCGCCACGGCCTGACCGAAGAAGAGGCGTACGCACGCCTGCGGCGCACCGCAATGGACAAGGGCCTGAAGCTTGCCGATGTCGCACAGCGCCTCATCGATGTGAGCGATCTGCTCGGCTGAGGTGCAACAGCGGCATTCGCACACCGCCTTGGTGCAACGCAACACGAAAAACAGCACGAACTGGCCTGGCACGGGCCTTGCGAATTGAAGGGCAGAAGGTCAACGGCGATCTTCTGAAGACATCGGCGACGCACCAAAGACGGTGCATCGCCGACAAGGACGACGGCGTCCCCACGCGTTGGGCTAACCCCCAGCAAGTGCGGACGCCTTTTTGTTTTTTCTCTTTAGTCGCTTCGTCAATCACTCACGCACCGAGACACAGCCATGACCATCGAACGAAAGGCACTCATGAGCCGCCGCACCCTCATCAAAGCCGCTGCCGCGGGCAGCGCCGCCGGCCTGGTGCCGGGCCTCAACACCGCCGTCTACGCCGCTGGCTCCGACAAGCCCGAGAAAGAAGAAGTCCGGATCGGCTTCATTCCCCTGACCGACTGCGCCTCGGTGGTGATGGCGTCGGTGCTGGGCTTCGACAAGAAGTACGGCATCAAAATCATCCCGACGAAAGAAGCCTCGTGGGCCGGCGTGCGCGACAAGCTCGTCAACGGCGAACTCGACATGGCCCACGTGCTGTGGGGCCTGGTCTACGGTGTGCACCTGGGCGTGTCGGGCCCGAAGAAGGACATGGCCGTGCTGATGAACCTGAACCACAACGGCCAGGCCATCACGTTGTCGAAGAAGCTGTCTGACAAGGGCGCGGTCGACGGCCCGTCGCTGGCCAAACTGATGAAGACCGACAAGCGCGACTACACCTTTGCGCAGACCTTCCCGACCGGCACGCACGCGATGTGGCTGTACTACTGGCTCGCCACCTACGGCATCAACCCGCTGAAGGACGCCAAGGTCATCACCGTGCCGCCGCCGCAGATGGTCGCCAACATGCGCGTGGGCAACATGGATGGCTACTGCGTCGGCGAGCCCTGGGGGCACCGCGCCATCATGGACGGCATCGGCATCACCGGCGTCACCACGCAAGACATCTGGAAAGACCACCCCGAGAAGGCCCTCGGCACCACCGGTGACTTCGTCAAGAAGAACCCCAACACCTGCCGCGCCGTCGTCATGGCGATCCTCGAAGCCAGCAAGTGGATCGACGCCAGCCTGCAGAACAAGCTGAAGATGGCCGAGACCGTGGCCGACAAGAGCTACGTCAACACCGGTGTCGACGCGATCAACCAGCGCATCCTCGGTCGCTACCAGAACGGCTTGGGCAAGACCTGGGACGACCCGAACCACATGAAGTTCTTTAACGACGGTTCGGTGAACTTCCCCTACCTCAGCGACGGCATGTGGTTCCTCACGCAGCACAAGCGCTGGGGCCTGATCAAGGACCACCCCGACTACCTCGGCGTGGCCAAGCAGATCAACCAGATCGACCTCTACAAGGAGGCCGCCACCGCCATGAAGGTGAGCGTGCCCAAGGACGCGCTGCGCCCCAGCAAGATGGTCGACGGCGTGGTCTGGGACGGCAAGGACCCGAAGAAGTACGCCGACGGTTTTGCCATCAAGGCCTGATTCCCTCACCCGATCACAGCAGGAGTAAGCCATGGTCAGTGCAGTCTTTCATTCCCCGCTTGAGGCCTCGAAGCAGCAGCGCGCCGCGAAGGCGGCCACTGCCGCCAGCGCCGTCGCCCAACCGGCGGCCGCCGCGCCGGTCGCCGCGCCGGCGAAGGCACCCTACGACTGGTCGGGCCTGTGGCTCAAAGTGCTGCCGCCCATCATCGGCATTGCGCTGCTGGTGGGCATCTGGCACCTGCTGACGATGAAGGGCGGCAACTTCCCGACGCCCGGCGCCACCTTCGACGAAGCCATCAAGGTCTTCTCGGACCCGTTCTATAGCAAGGGCCCGAACGACCAGGGCATCGGCTGGAACATCCTGTTCTCGCTGCAGCGGGTCGCCATCGGCTTCGGCCTGGCGGCACTCGTGGGCATCCCGATGGGCTTCATGATCGGGCGCTTTGCCTTCCTGTCGAACATGGTGTCGCCGCTGATCAGCCTGCTGCGCCCTGTGTCGCCACTGGCCTGGCTGCCGATCGGTCTCCTGGTCTTCAAGGCCGCCAACCCGGCCGCCATCTGGACGATCTTCATCTGCTCCATCTGGCCGATGATCATCAACACCGCGGTCGGCGTGCAGCGTGTGCCAAGCGACTACCTCAACGTGGCGCGCGTGCTCAACCTGTCGGAGTGGAAGGTGATCACGCAGATCCTCTTCCCCGCCGTGCTGCCCTACATGCTGACCGGCGTGCGCCTCTCGGTGGGCACGGCCTGGCTGGTGATCGTCGCAGCCGAGATGCTGACCGGCGGCGTGGGCATCGGCTTCTGGGTGTGGGACGAGTGGAACAACCTCAACGTCACGCACATCCTGATCGCCATCTTCGTGATCGGCGTCGTGGGCCTGCTGCTCGAATGGCTGCTCATCTCGATCGCCAAGAAGTTCACCTACGCCGAAACCTGACCCTCGACCGGAGCCCCACGACCATGAAGAACTTCATTCAAGTGCAACAGGCCGAGATGGTGTTCAACACCAAGAAGGGCCGTTTCCATGCGCTGCGCGACATCAACCTCGACGTGGCGCAAGGCGAGTTCGTCACGCTGATCGGCCACTCGGGCTGCGGCAAGTCGACGCTGCTCAACCTGATCGCCGGTCTCACGCTGCCCACGAGCGGCGTGCTCCTGTGCGACAACCGCGAGATCGCGTCCCCCGGGCCCGAGCGCGCGGTGGTGTTTCAGAACCACTCGCTGCTGCCCTGGCTCACCTGCTACGAGAACGTGCACCTCGCGGTGGAGCGTGTCTTCGGCGGCAAGGAGAGCAAGGCGCAGTTGAAGCAGCGCACCATTGCTGCGCTCGAACTCGTCAACATGGGCCACGCCATCAGCAAGCGCCCGCACGAAATCTCAGGCGGCATGAAGCAGCGCGTGGGCATCGCCCGTGCGTTGGCCATGGAGCCCAAGGTGCTGTTGATGGACGAGCCCTTCGGCGCCCTCGATGCGCTCACCCGAGCCCACCTGCAAGACGAGCTGCTGAAGATCGTGGCCCGCACCAAGAGCACGGTGGTGATGGTGACGCACGATGTGGACGAAGCCGTGCTGCTGTCCGACCGCATCGTGATGATGACCAACGGCCCGGCCGCCACCATCGGCGAGATCCTGTCGATCGAGCTGCCGCGCCCACGCAACCGCGTGGACCTGGCGGAAGACACGCGCTACGTGCACTACCGCAAGGAAGTGCTGGACTTCCTGTACACGCGCCACGGTCACGTGGAAAAAGCGGCCGCCTGAGCCGCGAGTCGTCGGGGCAAGCACGCGGGCGTGGAAGGCCCGCGGCTTGCTTACGCATGTCTGACGGACACGCATGACACGTTATTGAGGAGGACCCATGTCATCACCCGGTGCGCCCGGTCTTGCGATCTCCCCTGCCCTTCCATCCGCCCCGCCGCTGTTGAGGCGCACAGGCCGCAAGGTGCAGCTCAACCTCGGCAAGTACCGCGAGATCATCATCGCGGTCGCGTTCTTTTTGCTGTTCGACCTGGCCGTGCTGGTGTTGAACTTCTACGTCTCGTTTCAGATTTCCGAAGACGCCGTCTCGATCAACCTCGCCGGCCGGCAACGCATGCTGTCGCAGCGCATGTCGAAGGCCCTCTACGCCAGCGAACTGGCCTCGGCCAGCGGCCCCATCCCGTCGAGCCTGCTCGACGAACTGCACAACGCCAGCCGTCTCTTCGACAACACGCTGCAGGGCTTTCGCAACGGAGCGCAGGTGACGGGCGGTGACGGGCGTCCGGTGTACCTGCCCGCAGCCTCGGGCCCGAAGAGCGCCGACATCCTGGCGCGCGCCGTCGCCATCTGGGAGCCCTGGCGCCGGCAGATGGACCTGCTGCGCGAATCGGGCAGCTCGTCCCACGCTGCCCACGTCAAAACCGCCGCCGACTACGCCCGCGCCAACAACCTCGCGCTGCTCGGCCTGATGAACGAGCTGACCACCGACCTGGAGGCCGCCGCCTCACAGCGCGCCTCCGTGCTGCGCATGGTGCAGACGGGCGGCATCGTGCTCGCGCTGCTCAACTTCCTCTTCATCCTCTTCAAGTTCATCCGCCGCCTGCGCCAGTCGGACGCCGCGGTCGAACAAGCCAGCGGCGAGACGCAGGAGATCCTCTCCGTCGTGCGCGAAGGCCTCTTCCTGCTCACGCCCGAGATGACCCTCGGCACACAGATCTCGCACTCGGTGAGCGGCATGTTCGGCCGTCCCACCCAGCCCGGCGACAACTTCATCCTGCTGCTCTCGCCGCTGGTGTCGGCCAAGACGCTGGAAGACGCACGCGGCTATATCGAGTTGCTCTTCACGCCGCACGTGAAGGAAGACCTGGTGCAGAGCATCAACCCGCTGACCGAAGTGGAGCTGCTGCAGACCGACTCGCTCGGCCAGAAGCGGCCGCGCTTCCTGTCGATGCAGTTCAGCCGTGTGGTCGAAGACCGCGCCGTCAAGCACCTGCTCGTGACCGTGCAGGACGTGACGCCTCGCATCGAACTCGAACGCAAGCTCGAAGGCGAACAGAAGCGAGCCCAGCGCGAGTTTGACCTGCTGGTGCAGGCCTTCGAGACCGACCCAGCGGCGCTGGCTGCCTTCGTCGACCGCACCGAGGCGAGCCTGCTCGAAGTCAACGACCTGCTGCGCCAGGTGGATGCCAGCTCCGATGCCAAGCAGTTGCGCCGCACCGTCGACCGCGTCTATCGCCACGTGCACGCGGTGAAGGGCGAGGCCTCGATGCTCTCGCTGGAGCTGCTGGCGAGCACCGCGCACGAGTTCGAATCGCAACTGCAACCACTGCGCGAAGCCGCCACGATGAGCGGCGAGGCGCTGCTCGCCCTGCCCTTGCCGCTGGAAGAGCTGCTCACCCGGTTGCAGGCGCTCAAGCGCTCGGTGCTGCGCGACCGCCACCGCCTGCCGTCCGTCGCGCCACAGCCCGGCGTCGACGCCCTCGGCGCACAACTCAGCGCCCTCGTCGAACGCATTGGCGGCGACACCGCCAAGCCGGCGCGCCTGAACGCGAAGCTCGATGCCATCACCGAGCTGCCCACCCGCGTGCGCGACGCCCTGACGCAGATCGCAGTGCAACTGGTGCGCAACGCGGTCGTCCACGGCGTGGAAGACGCCGCCACCCGCGAAGCGCGCGGCAAGCCGGTGCGCGCCCGCATCGATGTCGAGGTGGCGCGCGACGAGGCCGACCAGGTGCACCTGCTGGTGCGCGACGACGGCGGGGGCCTCAACCCCGAGCGCGTGCGGCAACGCCTGCTGTCGCTCGGCTGGTTCAACGAGGCGCAGCTGGCCGAGATGAGTGTTTCGCAGATCGTGGCGCAGGTGTTCAAGCCGGGCTTCAGCACCGCCGAATCCGCCGGCGAGCATGCCGGCCGGGGCGTGGGGCTCGACATCGTGGCGCACGAGGTGCGGCGGCTGGGTGCGCGCCTGCTGGTGTCCAGCCGAGCGAACGAAGGCACGACCTTCCGCGTGCGTCTCGCCACATGAAGCTGCTTGTCGTCGATGACTCGAACATGGTGCGTTCGCGCATCGCACGCGTCGTGCAGAGCGGGGTGCTGGGCGAGGTGACGCTGCTCGGCCTGGCCCGCAACGGCGAAGAAGCCCTGCGGGCCGCACGTACCGCCGCGCCCGACATCGTGACGATGGACCTCACGATGCCCGAGATGGACGGGCTGGAATGCATCCCCATCCTGCTCGGCATGCACCCACGCACGCGCATCCTCGTGATCAGCGCACTCGACGACAAGTCGACCGCGATCCGCGCGCTTCGGCTGGGCGCACATGGCTTCCTGCCCAAGCCCTTCTCCGACGACGGCCTGCAACTCGCCCTCAAGGGGCTTCTCGACCATCACCTATGAGCGCATTGAAAGAATCCGACCTGCGCCTGTTCGTCGATTCGGTGCGGCGCTATTTCGATGTCACGAGCCGCATTGAGCCCGAGATCACCTCGGCCTACCTGGGCGTGGATGCCGTGCCTGGGCACGACTTCAACGGCATCGTGAGCTTCTCGGGGCGCTACCGCGGGCGGGTGGTGGTGTCGCTGCCCGCGGCGGCGCTGAAGGAGCTGTTGCTGATCCAGAAGGAAACCGACCTGTCGCAGAACAGCCTGCTCGACGCGGTCGGCGAGATTGCCAACACCCTGGCCGGCAACGCCCGGCGTTCCTTGGGCAAGGATCTGGAGATTTCAGTGCCCAAGGTGGTGCACGGCAAGCCTTCCGACGGCCCGCGGACGCGACAGCATCCCTACGTGATCACCTTCCGCTGGAACCGCTACCCGGGCGTGGTGTGCGTGGATTTGGCCGAAGCGGCATGACCCGCAAAGCAGGCATGGCATTTGCAGACTGAGAGACTGCAGGTGCTCATCGCCTGCCTTCTGTCTCCTCAGTAGGGCCTGAGCCCTTTGTCCAACCCTCTGGCCAATGCGGTCAGAGGGTTCTTTTCTCAGTGTTTCTCTTTGGCGTGGTTGATCGAGTACTTGGGGATCTCGATCGTCACGTCCTGCTGCGCCAGGATCGCCTGGCAGGACAGGCGCGACGTGGCTTCCAGGCCCCAGGCGCGGTCGAGCAGGTCTTCTTCGGCCTCGTCCAGCTCCCCCAGCGAATTGAAGCCCTCGCGCACCACCACGTGACAGGTGGTGCAGGCGCAGCTCATGTCGCAGGCGTGTTCGATCTCGATGTCGTGGTCGAGCAGGGCCTCGCAGATCGACGTCCCCGCGGGGGCCTCGATGCTGGCGCCTTTGGGGCAGTACTCGGGATGGGGAAGGATCTTGATGATGGGCATGGTCAGACTTCTTCCACCTTGCGGCCGGCGAGGGCCTGGCGGATGCCGCGGTTCATGCGCTCGGCGGCAAAGGCCTCGGTGCCTTTTGCGAGCGCTTCCACGGCGGTGTCGATGGCGGCGTGGTCGTCGCCCTGGCGGGTGTGGTCAAGGGCTTGCATGAGAGCGTCGACCTCGGCGCGGCTCTCGGCACTGAGCAGGTCGCCATCGGCCTGCAGCGCCGAGGCGGTGGCCAGCAGCATGCGTTCAGCTTCCACACGCGATTCGCGCAGGCTTCGCGCCTTCATGTCGGACTCGGCAGTGGTGAAACTTTCGGTCAGCATGCGCGCCACTTCGTCGTCCGTCAGGCCATAGCTCGGCTTGACGTTGATCGACGCCTGCACGCCCGAGCCTTCTTCCCGCGCACTGACGGCCAGCAGGCCATCGGCATCGACCTGGAAACTCACCCGGATGCGTGCCGCACCGGCCACCATCGGTGGGATGCCGCGCAGCTCGAAGCGCGCCAGCGATCGGCAGTCGCTCACCAGCTCGCGCTCGCCTTGCACCACATGAATAGCCATCGCGGTCTGGCCGTCCTTGAAGGTGGTGAAGTCCTGCGCGCGGGCGGTAGGAATCGTGCTGTTGCGCGGGATGATGCGTTCGACCAGGCCGCCCATGGTTTCGAGGCCCAGCGACAGCGGGATCACGTCGAGCAGCAGCAATTCATCGGCGCCTGCGTTGCCCGCAAGCGCGTTGGCCTGGATCGCCGCGCCGAGCGCGACAACTTCATCGGGATTGAGGTTGGTCAGCGGGGCCTTGCCGAAGAAGTCAGCCACGGCCGACTGCACCTGCGGCATGCGGGTCGACCCACCGACCATCACGACGCCCTGCACGTCGTCCTTGGCCGCCTTCGCATCGCGCAGCACCTTGCGCAATGCGCCGATGGTGCGGCCGATCAGCTCGGCGCCGAGTTGCTGGAATTCGTCGCGCGTCACGCGCACCGAGAGTTCACCTTCGGCGAGCGGGCAGGCCAGCGTCGCATGGTCGGTGCTGGAGAGTTTTTCCTTTGCGGCGCGGGCGGCGACCATGACCGCACGTTTGTCTTGCGGCGTGGTGGCGCGCAGGCCGCTCTTCATGAGCGCCCAGTCGGCGAGCAGGCGGTCGAAGTCGTCGCCCCCCAGCGCAGAGTCCCCACCCGTGGCCACCACTTCGAACACACCCTGGCTCAGGCGTAGCAATGACACGTCGAAGGTGCCGCCGCCGAGGTCGTACACCGCATACAGGCCTTCGCTGCCGTTCTCCAGGCCGTAGGCGATGGCAGCGGCCGTGGGCTCGTTGATGAGGCGCAGCACGTTGAGGCCGGCGAGTTGCGCGGCGTCTTTCGTGGCTTGGCGCTGCGCGTCGTCGAAATACGCGGGCACCGTGATCACGGCACCGAAGATCTCGTCGTCGAAGCTGTCTTCCGCGCGCTGACGCAGCGTTGCGAGGATCTCGGCCGACACTTCCACCGGTGACTTCACACCAGCCACCGTGCGCAGCTGAACCATGCCCGGCGCATCGACGAAGTCATACGGCAACTTCTCGCGCTGGACGATGTCGGCAAGGCCTCGGCCCATGAAGCGCTTGACCGAGACGATGGTGTTGGCCGGGTCGATGGCCGCTTCGGCAAGTGCCTCGTGCCCGATCTGGCGGCGCGTATTGTCGAGATAGCGCACCGCAGACGGCAGGATCACGCGGCCTTGCGCATCGGGCAGGCATTCGGCAACGCCGTGG
This sequence comes from Rhizobacter sp. J219, assembly GCF_024700055.1. GTDB lineage: Bacteria > Pseudomonadota > Gammaproteobacteria > Burkholderiales > Burkholderiaceae_C > Rhizobacter. The sequence continues at coordinate 386,103 of NZ_JAJOND010000001.1, read as the reverse complement.
CGCACGGCCGCCACCAGCGAGTGCGTGGTGCCGAGGTCGATGCCGACCGCGATCCGCCGCTGGTGCGGGTCCGGGCTTCCGCCCGGCTCTGAAATCTGAAGCAGGGCCATGTTTTATTGTCCCAGCGCTTCCAGGCGCTGATCGATGTCGTCGGCAAAGCGCTCGACGAACATGAGGGCTCTGACCTGCTCGGCCGCGGCGTTGAAGTCCCGCTGCTCGTCGCAAGTGGCGGCCAGGCGTTCGAGGGCATCGCGGCGATGCATGGCGACGCTGTCGGCCAGCGCTTCCACGTCGCTCAGGAGCGTGGCCTCTTCGAGCGCTTCGCGCCACTCCATCTGCTGAATGAGAAAGCCCGTCGGCATGGAGGTGTTGCTCTCACTGTGCACCGGCACGCCGTTCAGCTCGCACAGGTAGCCGGCGCGTTTCACCGGATCCTTCAGGCGCTGGTAGGCCTCGTTGACTCGCACTGCCCATTGCATCGCCACGCGCTTGGCCGCGGCGCCTTCGGCCGCAAACTTGTCGGGGTGCACCTGAGCCTGCAACTCGCGCCAGCGGGCATCGAGCGTGGCGCGTTCCAGCGCATGGCGGCGCGGCAGGCCGAACAAGGCGAAATCATCGTCGTCCAGCTTCACGGCACGCTCGATTCAGACAACAGACAAAAGAAAGGCGCGACCCTTGCCGCGCCCATGGCACACCACCGGGGGTCAGACCCGGAACGACTCACCGCAACCGCACCGGTCCTTCTCACGCGGGTTGTGGAATTTGAAGCCTTCGTTGAGCCCCTCGCGCACGAAGTCGAGTTCCGTACCGTCGAGGTAGGGCAGGCTCTTCGGGTCGATCAACACCTTCACGCCATGGCCCTCGAAGACGATGTCTTCCGGCGCCACGTCATCGGCGTATTCGAGCTTGTACGCCAGGCCCGAGCAGCCCGTCGTCTTCACGCCCAGGCGCACGCCCACGCCCTTGCCGCGTTTGGTGAGATAGCGCGTCACATGGCGTGCCGCCGCTTCCGTCAGCGTGACCGCCATCATCAGTGCGCCTTTTTCGCCTTGTAGTCGTTGACCGCGGCCTTGATCGCGTCTTCGGCCAGGATCGAGCAGTGGATCTTCACCGGCGGCAGCGCCAACTCTTCGGCGATGTGCGTGTTCTTGATGGTCAGCGCTTCGTCGAGCGACTTGCCCTTCACCCATTCGGTGACGAGCGAGTCTCGACGCAATGGCCGAACCGCAACCGTAGGTCTTGAACTTCGCGTCTTCGATCAGGCCCGTGGCCGGGTTCACCTTGATCTGCAGCTTCATCACGTCGCCGCAGGCGGGGGCGCCGACCATGCCGGTGCCCACGCTGTCATCACCCTTTTCGAACGAACCCACGTTGCGGGGGTTCTCATAGTGGTCTACGACCTTTTCGCTGTATGCCATCTCAGTACTCCAGAAACTTCAGTGCGTCGCGTTCCATGTCGTTCAATGGGCAGCCCATTGAATGGTGCTGATGTCGATGCCATCCTTGTGCATCTCCCACAGCGGCGACAGTTCGCGCAACTTGGCCACGCGGTCTTTCAGCGTGGTGATCACGTAGTCGATCTCATCCACGGTCGTGAACCGGCCGATGGTCATGCGCAGCGAGGAGTGCGCGAGTTCATCGCTGCGGCCGAGCGCGCGCAACACGTAGCTCGGCTCCAGGCTCGCCGAGGTGCAGGCCGAGCCTGACGACACTGCGATGCCCTTGATGCCCATGATCAGGGACTCGCCTTCGACGAAGTTGAACGAGATGTTGAGGTTGTGCGGCACGCGCTGCGTGGCGTGGCCGTTGAGGAAGGTCTGCTCGATGTTCGACAGCCCGTCCATCAGGCGCTTGTGCAGCATGCGGACGCGCTCGCTCTCGACGCCCATCTCTTCACGGGCGATGCGGAAGGCTTCGCCCATGCCGACGATCTGGTGCGTGGGCAGCGTGCCCGAACGCATGCCGCGCTCGTGGCCACCACCATGCATCTGCGCCTCGATGCGCACGCGGGGCTTGCGGCGCACGTAGAGCGCGCCGATGCCCTTCGGGCCATAGGTCTTGTGCGAGGCCAGGCTCATCAGGTCGATGGGCAGCTTGGCGAGGTCGATCTCCACCTTGCCGGTGGCTTGTGCCGCGTCGACGTGGAAGATGATCCCGCGCTCACGGCACATCGCGCCGATCGCAGCCACGTCCTGGATGACGCCGATCTCGTTGTTGACGTACATCACCGACACGAGGATGGTGTCGGCGCGCATCGCGGCCTTGAGCTTGTCGAGGTCGAGCAGGCCATCTTCCTGCACGTCGAGGTAGCTGACCTCGAAGCCCTGGCGCTCCAGTTCACGCATCGTGTCGAGCACGGCCTTGTGCTCGGTCTTGACGGTGATGAGGTGCTTGCCGCGCGTCTTGTAGAACTGCGCCGCGCCCTTCAAGGCCAGGTTGTTGGACTCGGTGGCACCAGAGGTCCAGATGATCTCGCGGGGGTCGGCACCGATCAGCGCCGCCACCTGTTCGCGGGCCTTTTCCACGGCTGCCTCGGCCTCCCAACCCCACGCGTGGCTGCGTGACGCCGGGTTGCCGAAATGTTCGCGCAACCACGGAATCATCGCGTCCACCACGCGCTGGTCACACGGCGTGGTGGCGCCGTAGTCCATGTAGATCGGGAAATGCTGGGTCATGTCCATGACAAAAGGCGAGACGGGTTTACTTGCTCATCGCTCCGCCCAAGGCGAAGACCGAGTTGGGAGCGGTGATCTTGATCGGTTTGACGACAGGCTGCGTCGAGATGGCGCGCTTGACGGGGTGCTCTTCGATCGAGACACCCTTGGCGAGCTGCTCTTCCACAAGCTTGCGCAGCGAGATGGAATCGAGGTACTCGATCATCTTGGCGTTGAGGCTGGACCACAGGTCGTGCGTCATGCAACGGCCAGCGTCTTCACCCATGCAGTTTTCCTTGCCGCCGCAGCCGGTGGCATCGATGGGCTCATCGACAGCCACGATGATGTCGGCCACGGTGATTTCGTCGGACTTGCGGCCGAGCGAATAGCCGCCGCCGGGGCCACGGGTGCTTTCCACGAGACTCATGGCGGCGCAGCTTGCCGAACAGCTGCTCAAGATAGGACAGAGAAATCTGCTGGCGTGCGCTGATGGCAGCCAGCGCAACGGGGCCGGTGTTCTCGCGCAGGGCGAGATCGATCATGGCGGTAACGGCAAAACGGCCTTTGGTGGTCAGTCGCATGAAATCCTCCTGGTGCCGGTGACAGCACGATTAGTCAATGAAAGCGATCAATGGTGGCTTCACGCTTGCAAGCACCGCCCTCATGGGGCGGGTTAACCCGCGGAATTAACCGACAGGTTTACTCAAGTATATCTGAAACCCACTGATTCGGTCGGCATTGGCTAAGGAAGTTCCCCCTCGGTGAGCAGGCTCATTTGGCCCGTCATTTCCCACCCTGACTTACTTTGACCCGGCCGGTTCGGGTGTGACATTGTCGGTCCCCGGAGCCCCAAATGCTTGCTCTCTTAGCGTCGAGAGTTGATCGCGCACTCTTGCGGCATTCTCGAACTCGAGGTTGCGGGCGTGCTCGAGCATCTGTTTTTCCAGCTGTTTGATGCGCTTTGCCAGGTCTTTCTCGGACAGGGCCTCGACGGCGGCCGCCTCCAAGACCCTTTGGGCATCCTTGGCTTTTTCGCTATAGACACCGTCAATCAGGTCACGCACCTGCTTTTGGATGCTCCGCGGAGTGATGCCTTGTGCCTGGTTGTGGGCGAGCTGCTTCGTGCGGCGGCGCTCCGTTTCCCCCAAGGCGAGCTTCATCGAGTCGGTGATCTTGTCGGCGTACAGAATGGCCTTGCCGTTCAGGTTGCGCGCCGCGCGGCCGATGGTCTGGATGAGCGAGCGCTCGGAACGCAGGAAGCCTTCCTTGTCGGCATCGAGGATGGCCACAAGCGAGACTTCGGGGATGTCCAACCCTTCGCGCAAGAGGTTGATGCCCACCAGCACGTCGAAGGCACCCAGGCGGAGGTCACGCAGGATCTCGACACGCTCGACGGTGTCGATGTCGCTGTGCAGGTAACGCACTTTCACGCCGTTGTCATTGAGGTAGTCGGTGAGCTGTTCGGCCATGCGCTTGGTGAGCGTGGTGATGAGCACCCGCTCGTTGACCTTCACGCGCTCGCGGATCTCCTGCAGCACGTCATCGACCTGGTGCGTGGCGGGGCGGACCTCGACCAACGGGTCGATGAGCCCGGTGGGCCGCACGAGCTGCTCGACCACCTGGCCGGTGTTCTGCTTCTCGAAGTCGGCCGGCGTCGCTGAGACGAACACCACCTGGCGCATCTTCTTTTCGAACTCTTCGAACTTCAGCGGCCGATTGTCGAGCGCACTCGGCAGGCGGAAACCGTATTCGACGAGCGTCGTCTTGCGCGCACGGTCGCCGTTGTACATGCCGCCGAGCTGGCCGATCAGCACGTGCGACTCGTCGAGGAACATCAGCGCGTCTTTGGGTAGGTAGTCCACCAGCGTCGACGGCGGCTCGCCCGGCAGCGAGCCCGACAGATGCCGCGTGTAGTTCTCGATGCCCTTGCAGTGGCCAATCTCCTGCAGCATCTCGAGGTCGAAGCGCGTGCGCTGCTCCAGACGCTGCGCCTCGACCAGTTTGCCGGCCTTCACCAGCTCATCGAGCCGCTCGCGCAACTCCTGCTTGATAGTGTCGATCGCCGCCAGCACACGATCCCGCGGCGTCACGTAATGGCTCGACGGGTAGACAGTGAAGCGAACAATCTTCTGCTTGATGCGCCCGGTGAGCGGGTCGAAAAGTTGCAGTGTCTCGACCTCATCGTCGAAGACTCGATGCGCACTGCCAGCTCCGAATGCTCGGCCGGAAACACGTCGATCGTGTCGCCCCGCACACGAAACGTGCCCCGCGAAAAATCCTGTTCGTTGCGCGTGTACTGCATGCGGATGAGCTGCGCGATCACGTCGCGCTGGCCCATCTTGTCGCCCTTTCTGAGCGTCATCACCATGCGGTGATAGTCATTCGGGTTGCCGATGCCGTAGATCGCCGAGACGGTCGCCACGATCACCACGTCGCGACGCTCGAGCAGGCTCTTGGTCGCGGAGAGGCGCATCTGCTCGATGTGCTCGTTGATCGAGCTGTCTTTCTCGATGAAGAGGTCGCGCTGAGGCACGTAAGCCTCGGGCTGGTAGTAGTCGTAGTAGCTGACGAAGTACTCCACCGCGTTCTTCGGAAAAAACTCGCGGAACTCGCTGTAGAGCTGGGCCGCCAGCGTCTTGTTGGGGGCGAACACGATCGCCGGCCGGCCGAGCCGGGCGATCACGTTGGCCATCGTGAAGGTCTTGCCGGAGCCGGTCACGCCCAGCAGCGTCTGGAAGGTCAGGCCATCGCGCACGCCCTCGACGAGCTGCGCGATGGCGTTCGGCTGGTCGCCCGCCGGCGGGTATGGCTGGTACAGCTGAAAGGGCGAACCGGGAAAGCTCACGAACTCGCCCACCGCGGGCTGCTCGACGACTTCAGACATCTCGGCCATGGCAGATAAAATCTCCGGGTTTCCCCGCGCATGCAGGGCAATCGTTCAGGTTAGCCCAAATCATTCCCCCGCTCTACTGACAAGGACTGTCCCATGACCTCGTTGTTTGCCGCCGTTGAAATGGCCCCCCGCGACCCCATCCTGGGCCTGAACGAGCAGTTCAACGCCGACCCGAACCCGAACAAGGTGAACCTGGGCGTCGGCGTGTACTTCGACGAGAACGGCAAGCTCCCCCTGCTGAAATGCGTGGCCCAGGCTGAGAAGCAGATGATGGAGGTGCCCACCGCACGCGGCTACCTGCCCATCGATGGCATTGCCGCCTACGACAAGGCCGTGCAAGGCCTCGTCTTCGGCGCCGAGAGCGCCGCGGTGAGAGAGGGCCGTGTCGCCACCGTGCAAGGCATCGGTGGCACGGGCGGCCTCAAGATCGGCGCCGACTTCCTGAAGCGCCTGAACCCGACCGCCAAGGTGCTGATCAGCGACCCGAGCTGGGAAAACCACCGTGCGCTCTTCACCAACGCGGGCTTCACGGTCGACACCTACCCGTACTACGACGCCGCCAAAAAGGGCGTGAACTTCGACCCCATGCTCGCCGGCTTGAAGGCCGCGCCGGCCGGCACGATCGTCGTGCTGCACGCCTGCTGCCACAACCCCACCGGCTACGACATCACGCCCGCGCAATGGGCGCAGGTCGTCGATGCGGTCAAGGCTGCGAAGCTCGTGCCCTTCCTCGACATGGCCTACCAGGGTTTCGGTGAAGGCATCAAGGAAGACGGCGCCGTCATCGAGCAGTTCATGGCCGCCGGCCTCGACTTCTTCGTGTCCACCTCGTTCTCCAAGAGCTTCTCGCTCTACGGCGAGCGCGTGGGCGCCCTGAGCGTGGTGTGCGAAAGCAAGGAAGAAGCCGCCCGCGTGCTGAGCCAGCTCAAGATCGTGATCCGCACCAACTACTCCAACCCGCCGACGCACGGCGCACAGGTCGTGGCGACGGTGCTCAACACCCCGACGCTGCGCGCCCTGTGGGAAGAAGAGCTTGCCGGTATGCGCGTTCGCATCAAGGAAATGCGCACGCTTCTGGTCGAGAAGCTCAAAGCCGCAGGCCTCAAGCAGGACATGAGCTTCATCACCTCGCAGAAAGGCATGTTCAGCTACTCCGGCCTCAGCAAGGAGCAGATGCAGCGCCTGCGCAGCGAGTTCGGCATCTACGGCGTGGATTCCGGCCGCATCTGCGTGGCCGCGCTCAACAAGAAAAACATCGACGCGGTGGTCAGCGCCATCGCCAAGGTGAGCTGATCCGACCGGAGGGGTGTCACGCCAGGGACACCCCTTGTGCGGCAAACGCACGCACAACAACACACTAGGCCCTCTTCTGGTGCCTTTTCGGGGTTTCCACCCGCGGCCGTCATCTGCACGATGCGGGTCAGCTGCCTAGAATGCTGCGACGCACAAGCGTGCACTGGCGTGCGCTCCACGCTCACGAGGAACTCCGATGCTGTATCAACTCTATGAAACCCACCGCGCGCTGCTGAGCCCGTTCTCAGAATTTGCGAGCGCCTCGGCCAAGCTGTACAGCCACCCGCTGTCGCCGTTCACACACACGCCCCTGGCGCACCGCATCTCGGCGGGGCTGGACCTGATGCACCGGCTCTCGAAGGAGTACGAGAAGCCCGAATTCGGGATCACGTCGGTGAGGGTCGGCGGGGTCGACGTGGCCGTGCAGGAACAGGTGGCGATCGAAAAGCCGTTCTGCCGGCTGCTGCGCTTCAAGCGTTTCACCGATGACCAAGCCGTGCTGGCCCAGCTGAAGGAGCAGCCCACCGTGCTCGTGGTCGCGCCGCTGTCGGGCCACCACGCCACGCTGCTGCGCGAGACGGTCAAGATGCTGCTGATCGACCACAAGGTCTACATCACCGACTGGACCGACGCCCGCATGGTGCCGACCGAAGCCGGCCCGTTCCACCTTGACGACTACATCTACTACGTGCAGGAGTTCATCCGCCACATCGGCCCCGAGGTGAACGTGATCTCGGTCTGCCAGCCCACCGTGCCGGTGCTCGCCGCAATCTCGCTCATGGCCAGTGCCGGCGAGTTCACGCCACGCACGATGACGATGATGGGCGGCCCGATCGACGCCCGCAAGTCGCCCACCGCCGTGAACAACCTGGCGATGAACAAGAGCTACGAGTGGTTCGAGAACAACGTGATCTACCGCGTGCCGGTCAACTACCCCGGCAACGGACGCCGCGTGTACCCGGGCTTCCTGCAGCACAGCGGCTTCATCGCGATGAACCCTGACCGGCACCTGAAGTCGCACTACGACTACTTCATGGACCTGATGCGCGGCGAGGATGAGAGCGCCGAGTTCCACCGCGCCTTCTACGACGAGTACAACGCCGTGCTCGACATGCCGGCCGAGTACTACCTCGACACCATCAAGACCATCTTCCAGGACTTCGCGCTCGTCAACGGCACCTGGGACGTGGGCGGCAATCTCGTGCGCCCGCAGGACATCACCACCTCGGCCCTGCTCACCATCGAAGGCGAGACTCGACGACATCTCCGGCGCCGGCCAGACCAAGGCCGCACACGAGCTGTGCACCGGCATCCCGAAGGCGCGCCAGTTCCACTACGACGTGGAAGGTGCTGGCCACTACGGCATCTTCTCGGGCCGCCGCTGGCGCGAGAAGGTCTACCCGGAACTGCGCGACTTCATCGCCCGGCACCAGACGACGGCGTCAGCGCCGCGAAAGGCACGCACCGGTACGAAGACGGCCGCACGCCAGGCCAGCACCGCCCGCAAGCGGCCGGCCCGCTAAGCTCGGCGGGTGAACGCAGCCATCTCCCTCGCCGACGCCCTCGACGACGCCCTGCCGCAGACGCAGTGCACGCGCTGCGGCTACCCCGACTGCCGGTCCTACGCAGAGGCCATGGCGCGAGGCGAGGCCGAGATCAACCAGTGCCCCCCGGGGGGCGCCGAAGGCATCGCGCGGCTGTCGGCCCTCACCGGCCGCCCCGCCCTGCCCCTCAACCCGGTTCACGGCCATGAGGGGCCACGCCAGCTCGCAGTGATCGACGAGGCCTGGTGCATCGGCTGCACGCTGTGCCTCAAGGCCTGCCCGGTCGATGCGATCGTGGGCGGCTCCAAACGCATGCACACGGTGATCGACCCGCTGTGCACGGGGTGTGAACTCTGCATCCCGGTCTGTCCGGTCGATTGCATCTCGCTTCAGAACGTCAGCGGCCCCGCCACGGGCTGGCAGGCGTGGAGCGCACCCCAGGCCGACGAAGCGAAGGAACGCTACGCCTTCCACCGCCACCGCCTGCAGCGCGATGCCGATGAGCGCAGCGCCCGCCTCGCGGCACGCGCAAAGACGCTGACGGAAGAAGCTGCAGCACCCATCGCGAGTCCCGACTCCAAGGAAAGCCGCATCGCCGCCGCCCTGGCGCGTGCACGTCGTCGCAGCGGCACCTGAGCCGCAAGCACTGTCGGCGCAGTCCTACAAAAACTCCCGGCGAAGCCCGACAAGCCCGTTGCACGGGGCTGACTCGGGCTGCGGGATGCGGCCCCTACTCTGTGCGAACGGGTTCACGTCGAGCCCGCAACGTACCGTCACTCACAGGAGCCGACATGAATCGAGATCGCATCGGTGGCCAGCTGAAGACCAAGGGCCACGTTCGCAAAGGCTGGGGGCGTCTGTTCGGGGATGAACACCAGGGCGAGAAGGTGCGTGAGCACGCCACCGGAAAGACGCAACGCACCTTCGCCATCCGCCAGGGTGAAGCCCGGGAGCAGATCCGCGAGATGCAATCGCGCTATTGATGGCGCAGTCACGCGATGAACAGGCCTGGGTGGTGGATCGCGCTGGTCGCCGCCATTGGCGTGATGCTGGCGTGCGACCCCAACAAGACTCCAAAACCCGGTGAGCCACCCAAGCCCGTCGCACAACTCGTGAAGCCCCCGCCGCTGGACGACCTCACCCGCTGAGACAATCGGCGTCCATGAAGACGTCGTCGATCGAGCCCTTCTTCGCCATACTCCGCGCCGCCAACCCCCACCCTGTCACCGAGCTGGAGTACACCAACGCCTTCGAGCTGTTGGCGGCCGTGCTCTTGTCTGCGCAAGCCACCGACGCCGGCGTCAACAAGGCCACGCGCAAGCTCTTCGCCGTGGCGAACACGCCCGCGAAGATGGTCGCGCTGGGTGTCGAAGGGGTCAGCGAATACATCAAGACCATCGGCCTCTTCCGCAACAAGGCGAAGAACCTGGTCGAGACAAGCCGCATCCTCGTCGAGCAGCACGGCGGCCAGGTGCCGCACGACCGCGAAGCGCTCGAAGCCCTGCCCGGCGTGGGCCGCAAGACGGCGAACGTGGTGCTCAACGTGGTCTTCGGCGAGCCGACGATGGCGGTTGACACGCACATCTTCCGCGTCAGCAACCGCACCGGCCTCGCGCCCGGCAAGAACCCGCTCGAAGTGGAGATGGGGCTGCTCAAGCGCGTGCCGGCCGAGTACCTGCACCATGCGCACCACTGGCTGATCCTGCATGGCCGTTACGTCTGCCAGGCGCGTCGCCCCCTGTGCGAGCAGTGCCAGGTGCTGCGCTATTGCGACTCGGCGCCGCCCGAGCTGCTGAAGAAGGTGACGGCCTCGGCATAACGCACCGCCGTGGGCCACTGGTCGGCCCGCAGTGTCTGCGTTCCGCCTCCGGCCAGCCAGCGCGCCGCGTTGATCCAGCCGGCATGGCCGACCACGCACAGCGGATCGTTGCCAAGATCGTCGAAAAAGCTCCGGCAGCGGGTCAACAGCTGACCCACCGATTCGCCGCCTCCGGGGGCATGGTTGACAAAATCATCGGTCCAGGCGCTGAGATCGGCAGCCGCGATGCCCGTCCAGCACCGCCCCTCCCACCAGCCAAAGTCCAGCTCGCTCAGGCGAGCGTCGATCCGGTGCTCGAAGCCCCAACGCGCGAGCCACCGGCCCACCTCGGCGCTGCGCCGCAGGGGCGACGTGACAACCACCTTCGCCCACCGTTCACGTCGCACGCGCTCGCGGATGCGATGCGCCAGCCGCTTGGCCTTGCGCCGATCAAGCGACAGGTCGGTGCGTCCGATGCAGCGCCCGTTTGCGCCCTGAGGCCGTGGGTGCCGCCAGACGATCAGCGGGGCAGCCATGCCAGCCAACCCAGCAGCACCGCCAGCTCGGTGAGTTGCTGCGTGGCGCCGAGCGTGTCGCCGGTGATGCCGCCGAGCCGGCGCACGAACCATCGGCCACAGACCCACGCGCCCAACGCCGCCACCCCCCACGCCGTGACCACCATGGGCCACCAGCCAGCCTGCCACGCGATGAGCGCCAGCCCCACCATCACTGCCCAAGCCAGCCCAACCAGCAGCCCGCCCGTCGAGATGCGCTCGGCCAGCGGCTTGGCCTTGGCCTGCGACACATCGCCGGCATACGGCAGCAGGCGGATCAAGGCCACCGCCGCGGCGCGCGACACCGTGTGCGCGAGCAGCAGCGCCGCCATCGCCCACGCCGGCGGCAAGGCCACGAGCGTGGCGGCCTTCAACCCCAGCACCAGCAGCAGGCCGAGCGCACCGTAGGTGCCGATGCGCGAGTCCTTCATGATCTCGAGCGCGCGCTCGCGGCTCACCGCGCCGCCGAGGGCATCGCAGGTGTCGGCCAGGCCGTCTTCGTGGAAAGCGCCGGTGAGGAGCACAGTGGCCACCATAGACAGGCCCACCGCCACGGCTGACGGAAAGACGAGGCTCGCCGCCCACAGCACCAGCGCCCCCAGGGCGCCGACGAAGGCGCCCACCAGCGGAAAGTGCCGCGCACTCTGGTTCAGCCACGACGGGTCGAAGCCCACCCGCACCGGCACGCGGGTGAGGAACTGCAGCGCCACGCCGATGAGCCGCAGCTCGTGCCGGATCATCGGGTGGGACGGTCGCTTCGGTCGGACACGCCCGCCGACTCGAAGCTCGCCATCTCGTCGAGCAATGTGAGCGCGCTCACGAGCAGCGGCCATGCCAACGCCGCCCCCGAGGCCTCTCCCAGCCGCAGGCCGAGGTCGAGCAAGGGTTCGGTCCCGAGGTGCTTGATGAGCGCCGTATGGCCTGGCTCGGCGGAGCGGTGTGCCAGCACGCAGTAGCCCAGCACCCGCGGCGCCATGCGCGCAGCGGCGAGAACGCCCGCGCCCGCGATGAAGCCGTCGACAACCACCGTGCGCCGCTCGGCCGCTGCCTCCAGCGCGGCACCCGCCAGCATCGCGATCTCGAAGCCCCCCATCGCCGCGAGCACCGCCAGCGGCGTGGCGGCGTCGCGGTGCCGGTTCATGACCGCGCGCAGCACGTTGAGCTTGCGTGCGAGGCCGGCGTCGTCGAGCCCGGTACCTCGGCCCGTGCAACGCTCCAGGTCTTCACCGCCCAGACGGGCCAACAGGAGCGCCGCACTCGAGGTGTTGCCGATGCCCATCTCGCCCAGCAGCACCACGTTGCCTGGCAACGTGCGCACCAGCTCGCGGCCGGCTTCGATGGCCTGCACGCACTGGGCCTCGGTCATCGCTGGGCCGACCAGCGAATCGGCCGTGCCGAAGCCGATCTTGCGATCGATGAGCCCGGCGCGCGGCGCAAAGCTGTGGTTCACCCCGGCATCGACCACGTTGAGCGCGAGGCCGTGCTGGCGCGCAAGTACGCTCACCGCTGCACCACCTGCGAGAAAGTTCTCGACCATCTGCCAGGTCACGTCGCTCGGGTAGGCCGACACGCCTCGCGCGGCCAGGCCATGATCACCGGCGAACACCAGCAGCTGCGGCGAGCGCCACTTCGGTGTCTCGGTCTGCTGGATCAGGCCGACCTGCAACGCCAACGACTCGATGCGCCCAAGCGAGCCGGTGGGCTTGGTCTTGCGGTCCAGGCGCTGCTGCAGCCGCTGTCGCAAGGCGGTGTCGTGGAAGTCGGCGATCTCGGGCAGGTTCATGGTGAAGCAGAAGCCTCGGCCAGCCGCATCAGCGCGCCCGGCTCGAAATGGGTGTCGATGAAATCGGCGAGCCCGTCGAACACGGCCTCCAGCGGCCGCACATCGGCACCGAAAAGCGCGCGCATCACGGCGGCCGATTCAAAAAGGCCATGAGCGTACAAGCCGAGCACGTTGCCGTGTTGCCAGCCGATGGCCTCGCCTCGGGGGTTGAAAAGCGCGCTTCGTGCACTCTCCGCGCCCGGCGCGGGCTCGGTGCGGCCGTGGCGGATCTCGTAACCGTCGGCATGCACGCCCGACAACGTTGCCCAGCCGGCCTGCAACGTCCCAAACCGCACCGGCGTGGCCGACAGCAGCTTCTGCGGCTCGAAGCGGGTCACGAGCGGCAACAGGCCCAGCCCTTGCGCCGAGCCGTCGACGCCATGCGGGTCGTCCAAGGCAAGGCCAAGCATCTGCAAGCCACCGCACACGCCGAGCACACGGCCCCCGCGCGCCGCATGCGCGCGGATCGGCCGGTCGAGGCCCTGGGCACGCAGCCACGCGAGGTCGGCGCTGGTGTGCTTGGAGCCGGGCAGCACGATCCAGTCGGCCTTGCCGAGCGCCGCCAACTCGGCCTCGCTGCGCACCCACTGCAGGCGCACACCGGGAAGGTGGCGCAGCGGCTGGAACTCATCGAGGTTGCTGATGCGCGGATAGGCCACGACCGCGATCCGCAACCCGCCGGCGTGGCCGGTCGGTGCGTCGTCGAACACACCATCTTCCTCGGGCAGGCCGTGGCCGCGCCACATCGGCAGCACGGCGAGGGTGGGCACGCCGGTGAGTTGCTGCAGTTGCTGCGGCCCCGGCGCGAGCAGGCCCGCATCGCCGCGAAATCGGTTCAGCACGAAACCGCGCAGCAACGCCCGCTCGCCCTCGGGCAAGAGTTGTTGCGTGCCGAAGAGGTGGGCGAAGGCCCCTCCGCGGTCGATGTCGGTGACGAGCAGACAGGCCGCGCCGACCTCGCGTGCGCTGCGCATGTTGACGAAGTCGTTCGCATGGAGGTTGATCTCGGCCGGCGAGCCCGCCCCTTCGATCACCAGAAGGTCGTTCTCGTCGCGCAGCGCGCGCAGGGCGTCGCGCGCAAACGGCCACAGCGCCTCGCTGCGATCGCGCCAGGGCACCGCGGCGAGATCGGGCCGCACCGCGCCCATCACCACCACCTGGCTGTGCGTGTCGCGCTCCGGCTTGAGCAGCACGGGGTTCATGCGCACCTCGGGCACGCGGCGGGCCGCCAGGGCCTGGAAGTACTGCGCGCTGCCGATCTCGCCCAGGCCGCCATCGGGCCCGGGCACGACGCGCGCGTTGTTGCTCATGTTCTGCGCCTTGAAGGGCGCCACCTTCAGGCCCTGCCGCGTGTACCAGCGGGCCAGCGCGGTGGCGAGCCAGCTCTTGCCCGCGCCGCTGGTGGTGCCGAGCACCATCACCGCGCGGGCCGCGCTCACACCGCCCTCGCCACCCACGACAGCACGGTCAGCACCATCGCAGCCCAGGCGGCCATCGTGGCAAAACCGAGCGCCTGCACCATGTTGCGCGACGAGGGCGCGGCGCCGGTCTCGTTGAGCACGTACACACCGGGCTTGGCCAGGCGCACGCCCAGGCGCAGCGCCATCGCACCCATCGCCCAGCCGCCGTTGGGCGACGGTGTGCGCCCGGCCTGGCGCTTGAGCGAACGCCAGCTCGCCGCACGCCACGCCGGATAGAGACTGAGCGCGGTGATGCGCGCCGGCAGCCACGACAGCACGTCGTCGGCCCGCGCCGCCCACTTGCCGGCCCATTCCCAGACGCCGCGGTAGCCCCACATCGCGTCCATCGTGTTGGCCACGCGGTAGATCACCGCGCCGGGGAGGCCGAAGATCGCGAACCAGAAGAACGGCGCGACCACCAAGTCGTTGAGGTTCTCGGCCAGGGTTTCGATGGCGGTCTCGCGCAGCGTGTCTTCGTCGAGTTCGCTCAGGTCACGGCTCACCAGCTGCGACAGCCGCTCGCGCGCCGGCTCCAGGCCGAGCGCGAGGGCATCTTCGAACGCCAGCACCTCGTCGCGCACCCTGCGCCAGGCGAAGAGCGGCTTGAGCAGCACCGCCAGCGTCGGGATCGACCACCACCAGGCGAGGCCGAGAAGCTGTTTCTGCACCCACCACGCCAGCCAGCCCGCGCCACCGGCCAGCACGATCCACGACACCGCCCCGCCCCAGAACGCCGCGGTCTGCGGCAGCACACGCAGCCGGCAACCCAGAGGCCACACCAGCTTGCCCAGCCAGACGACGGGGTGAAACGAGTTGCGGGGGTCGCCAAAGATGGCGTCGAGGGCCCACGCGAAGATCAGCGCGAGGGCAAGGACGAGCGCGGCAGACAGTGGTGCAGAAGGTGTGGCGGGCAGCATCGTCGGGGTCGGTGCGGCGGGATTGTGCGTCAGCCGGGCATCAGTCGAGATGAGGGATCGCAACAAAACGCTCGCCGACCCGCTGGATGCGCAAGGCGTGGCCGAACACCTCCTGCAACGCGGCGTGCACACGCGCGTCGCCCGCCGCGCCCAGCGCCCGCACCTGACCGCCCTGCATCACCACCAGGTGGTCGGCCTGCAGCGCGAGCGAGAGGTCGTGCAGCACGCTCACCACCGTGCGCTGCCGCGCCAGGCGCTGGAAGAGGCGCACCAGGGCGACCTGGTGCGGCGGGTCGAGGTGGGTGGTGGGCTCATCGAGCAGCAGGAACGGCGCGTCGACCGCGAGCGCCCGCGCGAGCAGCACCCGCTGGCGCTCGCCGCCCGAGAGTTCGTGCAGGCGGCGCTCGGCCCAGGCTTCGCATTCGGCGTCGGCCATGGCCTGCTGCACGATCGCGTGGTCGCGCGGGCCAGGCTCGGCGAAGAGGCCGAGCTGCGGCAGACGGCCAAGCTGCACCACCTCGCGCGAGCTGAGCTCGCCAGTGGCTTCGCCCTGCTGAGCCATCCAGGCGATGTGCTGCGCACGCTCGCGCGGCGCCAGACTCGCAAGCGACCGCCCGCCCAGCCGCACCTCGCCAGCCTGGGGCTTGAGCAGGCCGGCCAGGCAACGCAGCAGGGTCGACTTGCCGGCGCCATTGGGGCCGACGATGGCCGTCCAGCCGGGCGGCAGGGCCAGCGTCACCTCGCGCAACACGGTCGTCTGGCCAAGGTGCACGGTGAGTCGGTGGGCGGCGAGACCGCTCATGGGTGCACCCTACGCACGTCGCGCGGTCCCGACAAGCGGAAATGAGCCCCTTCGGGCGGCCGGGCGGGGCTCATGCCGCGACCCTCCGCCGGTGCAGCAGCCAGATCAGGTAGCCGCCCCCCAGCACCGCCGTCAGCACGCCCACCGGCTGCTCCTGCGGCGCGGTGAGGCTGCGGGCCAGCACGTCGGCGGCGAGCAGCAGCACGCCGCCGGTCGCCGCACTCGCCACCAGCAGGTAGCCGTGCGTGGCCGCCGCAAAACGCCGCACCAGGTGCGGCGACACAAGCCCCACGAAAGCGATCAGCCCCGCCTGCGAGACGGCGAGGCCGGTGGCCAGCGCCAGCACCACGACCATCGCGAAGCGCACCTTGGGCAGCGAGACGCCGAGGCTCGTCGCGCTGTCTTCGCCGAGCATCAGCGCATCCAGCGCACGCGACAGCCGCCACGCCAGCGGCAGCGCGACCAGCAGGCCCGCGCCCATCACCGCGCAACTGCCCCAGCCGAGAAAGCCGGTCGAGCCCAGCAGGAAGGCCTGCTTGCCGCGCAGCGCATCGGGCGCTGCCGTGGTGACGAGGTCGCTCATCGCCGACAACAGCACGCCCACCACCACGCCGGCCAGCAGCAGCCGCGCCGTCTGCTGTGCGCCCCGCGCAAGGCTCAGCGTGAGCATCACACCGATCAAGGCTCCGATGAACGCAGCACCGACGAGCCCGAAACGGGCAACCAGCTCCGCGGTGGCCAGACTCACCCCCTGCCCCGCCAGCATGGAGGCGGCCAGCACCACCACCACCCCCAGCACCGCGCCCGAGGCGGAGCCGAGCAGGTACGGGTCGGCCAGCGGGTTGCGAAAGAGCCCTTGCGCCACCGCGCCCGCCAGGCCGAGCAAGGCGCCGGTGAGCCAGGCTCCGAGCGTGCGCGGTGCGCGGATCTCACCCACCAGCAGCGCGCCATCCGGCCCCTGCAGCAAGGCCCAGGTGTGCGCCGGCGACCAACCTTCGCTGCCTGCGGCCAGACCGGCCAGGGCGAACAGCAGGCTCAAGGCCCACAGCGCGAGCGCCAGGCGGCGGCGCGATCGGCGTTCCTCGTTCGACATCAGCGTGCCACCTTCGAGAGGGCGACCAGGCAATCGGCCAGCTGCAACGCCGCCTCACCCATGCGCGGGCCTGGCCGCACGAGCACCTCGTAGTGCTGCACATCGAAGCCGCAGGTGCGCCGCTGCCGCAGTGCCGGCAGGCCCGCCCAGCCCGGGCGGCGCGCCATCTCGTCGAGGCTGCGCTGCGCGGCCATGATGATGTCGGGCCGCGCCCGGACGACGAATTCGGGGTTGAGCCGCGGGAAGGGGCCGAGCGCCGGCCCGATCACGTTGCCCATGTGCAGGCGCTGCAGCGTCTCGCCGATGAAGGAGTCCGCCCCCGCGGCATACGGCGTCGGGTCGACCTCGAAGTACACCTTCTGCCCGCGCACGCTCGCCGGCACCCGCGCCGCGGCCTCCGCCAGCGCCTGCTGGATGCGCGCCCAGGTGCGGTCGGCTTCGGCGGGGGTGCCGAGCAGCGTGGCGACGAGACCGAGCGAGCGCTGCACGTCGGCGTGCGTCTTGGCATCAACGATCACCACCCGCAGGCCCAGGGCTTCGAGCCGGTCGATCACACGAGCCGATGGCGCCGCCAGCACCACGTCGGGCTTGAGCGCGGCGATTCGCTCGACCTGTGCGTCTTCCAGGCCACCGAGCTTGGGCAGCGCCTGCACCTGCGGTGGCGAATTGGAGAAACGGTCGACCCCCACGAGCAGCGCGCAGCGGCCGAGCGCGCACACGGTCTCGGTCAGCGACGGCAGCAGCGTGACGATGCGTTGCGGGCTGTGCTCGAAGCGCATCGTCACGCCGCGGTCATCGCGCAGCGTGATCGACGCCCACGCGGGGCCTGCGAGCACCGCCAGCAGCCACACGAGCCACCGCCGTGTCATGCCGGCATCTCCTTCACCTTCACTTCGAGGCCGGCCACCATCAGCGTGACCCGACTCGCACGGTGCGCCATCGCCTGGTGCAAGTGTCCCAGCGCATCGACGAAGCGCCGGGCTTCCGGTGACATCGGCGAGAGGCCGAGGCCGATCTCGTTGGACACCAGCACCACCGGGCCGCGGGCGGCGTCCAGCGCATGGCACAGCGCCTCACGCTGGGCGTCCCAGGCGCCGTCGTCAAGCGATGAACCGCGCATCGGCATCAGCAGGTTGGTCAGCCACAAGGTCAGGCAGTCCACCACCACCAGCCGATGCGGCGCGTTGAGGCGTCGCACGGCGGCGGGCAACTCGTACGGCACCTCCTCGGTCGCGAGGCCCGGTGCGCGGGACACACGGTCGTCGCGGTGGCGGGCGATGCGCTCGCGCATCTCGTCATCGTGGGCCTGAGCCGTGGCCACCAGCACGGCCTCATGGCCCGGCTGCTGCAGCCAGGCCCGGGCGCGCCCTTCGGCGCAGCGCGACTTGCCGCTGCGCTGCCCGCCGAGGATGAATTCGACCGAGGCGGCCACGGTCAGAGCGAAACCCGCAAGGACAGCACCACGTTGCGCCCTGCCTCCGGGTAGATGGAGGTCGGCACACCGCCCGCGCAGCCATAGGCCTGCGTGTAGTACTTCTTGTCGGTCGCGTTGTTGACACGCAGACCGAGCTTCGACCTGCTCGGTGCTGAAGGCATAGCGCAGGCTGCCAATCGTGTAGGCCGGCATGGTGCAAGTGTTCTCGAAGGTGGGCGATTGTGACGACACCGTGTTCACGAGCACCCCGACCATGTGGCTTGCGAGCGGCTTCCAGTCGACCCCGAGCGACGCGGTGTAGCGCGGGGTGAGCGCGATGCGGTTGCCGTCATAGGGGCCGTCGGTGAACTCGGCACGGCGCGCGCTGGCGTTGGCCCACACGAGCCAGGCGCGATCGAGCTGCTGGCGCGTTTCCAGCTCGACGCCCTGGCGCACTGTCGGCTCGAAGTTGACGTTGGCGCCCGGGCCGAACGGGCCCGGCGCCTCCGGGTTGTAGCCGATCTCCTGGCGCAAGGCGCTGTGGTAGCCGCGCACATCGAAGCGGCCGCCGCGCCAGCCCATGCGAAAGCCCAGCTCCGCATCGCGCGAGGTCTGCGGCTCGAGCGTGGCCCCGATCGCGGTGAAGCCGATCTCGTCGACGTTCGGGAAGCGGAAGCTGCGGCCGAGATTGCCGTAGAGCGACATCGTCTGGCCGACGGGTTGCACGACGCCGAGGTTCCAGGCGTTGAAGCGCTGGTCGACGTTGGCGATGGGCGGGCCGAAGTTGGTCTTGTCGGCGCTCTGGCGTCGAACGCCAAGCGAAATCACCGTGCCCCACGGGGTCGCGAGGTCGTCCTTCACATAGAACCCGCGCGACTCCTGTTCCGCCGAGCCACCGAAGTTGTCGGCACGTTTCCAGGCATCGTCGTCGACGCCTGCAATCACGGTGTTGGTGAACCCACCGATGGGCGCGCTGTGATGGACCCGCAGGCTGCGGTTGCGGGCCTCGATGTTGTAGGCGTAGGTACCGCTCGTCACGCTCTCCAAGGCCTTGTTGCGCTGGCCGGCATCAAGAGAGACCTGGAAGTCGCCGAAGCTGGCGGCCGCGAACACGCCGTTGCGCTGGTTGTCGACGCTTGCCCGATCGTTGGGCCGGTTGGTCTGGGTCGGGTCGGCGTGGTACTGCGCCGTGGTCAGTGCCCCCGGCAAGCCGGTCTGGAGTGCATCTTGCGCGTGCCGCGCGCCGATGCGCAACCCGTCGTTGCGCCATTGCGCGGCCAGGCTGCGGCCATCGGTCGACGACGCGAAGTTGCGGCGGTGCCCTTGGGTGTCTCGCGCGTTGAGCGACGCATCGAGCGAGAAACCGTCTTTCACGACCGTGGCCGAGCTGCGCGCCTCCAACAGCGAATGGCTGCCCATCGCGAGGTAGCCCTGCCCCGCACTGCCGCGCGGCTTGCCGCTCGCGGCCTTGGTTGTGATGACGATCGCACCGGCCGTGCCCCCCCTCGCCGTAGAGCACCGCTGCCGTGCCGCCACGCACCACCTCGATGGTGTCGACCGAATCGATGGGGATGCCGGCCAGGCGCGTGCCGCCCATGTCGGCCTCGCTGAAGCGCACGCCGTCGACGATCACGATCTGGTTGCTGTCGGCCGTGGTGCCGAAGCCGCGCAGGTCGAGCTGGTAGTCGCCGCCTCCGTAGAAGTCCTGCCGTCCGGGCACACCCAGAAGCTTCATCAGGGCATCGTTGACGCTGACCGCGCCGCTGTCGCGGATCTGCTCTGCCGTCAGCACGCTCACGCTGAACGACAGGCGGCTGGCGTCCTCGGGGAAACGGGTGGCCGTCACGGTGACGGGCGGGAGGGTCGGTGTCTGAGCCTGAGCGGCAACGCAGGCCAGGGCCAGTGCAGACAAGGAAAGGGCGGGCGAAGACAAACGCGCAGCGGCAGACCGTGCCGAAGCGCGCAGAGCGGAACTCATCATGGGAAAACTCACGTCAACAGACCGTGCGCGCCGGCTTCCCCGCCAGCACACACCTCATGGCATGCGTGACACGCATGCCGCCTCGTTGGCCGGTATCCGGGCTGGCAGACATCCCATGCGACCTTCCCAGTGCCGTGAGGCTCCAGTGGTGTTTGCACATGAGCGAAGGGGTGGCCTTCGTCCGCTTACCGTTGCGGGGGCAGCGCAGGTGGGTGCTCGGCCCGTGGGGCGTTGCGACCTCTGCTTCCCGTTTAACTGTGCCGATGTGAAAACCGGCACGGGCACCAACCCGCGGATTGTAAGCAGCCGAGGAGGCCGCCCTACAATGAGGCAACGCAACCTTCCGGCACCCCATGTCGAAGATCCAGGACCTTGCAGACCGCGTCGAGCGCCTGCTGCTGCGGCACGAGGAGCCCAACGCACCAACGAGTTGCTGGAACGGCAGGTGGCGCAACTCACGCAAGAGCGCGACAACCTGCGCTCGCGGCTGAACGCCGCACGCAGCCGCATCGATGCCCTGCTCGACCGATTGCCGGTCGACGCACCCGCCGGCGAAACCCATAACGACGGCCGCAACGAAGGTGACCGCGCATGAAGCAGATGGAAGTGACCATCATGGGCCAGAGCTACATCCTCGGCTGCCCTGAGGGTGGAGAGGTCTCGTTGCTCGAAGCGGTGGGCAGCGTGGACCGCGAGATGAGCGCCATCCGCGACGCAGGCCGTGTCAAGGCGCGCGAGCGGATCGCCGTGTTGGCGGCCCTCAACCTCGCGTATGCGCTGGCCGAGCGCCCCCTGCCCGCCGTCGCCCCTACACCTGTTGCGGGAAGTGCGCCAGACGCACCTCTTGGCAACGTGGACATCGACGCGCTCATCCAGCGCCTCGACCAAGCCCTTGGTGCCGACGGCCAATTGCTCTGAAGTCATGGTGTCGCCACGAGGCGGCGCGTAAACTTCGCAGCGTCCGTTGCGTTCGCGTGAGTCTTATATTTCCTTGAACCGATGCGCGT
Organism: Rhizobacter sp. J219; assembly: GCF_024700055.1. GTDB lineage: Bacteria > Pseudomonadota > Gammaproteobacteria > Burkholderiales > Burkholderiaceae_C > Rhizobacter. Next base: position 364,871 of record NZ_JAJOND010000001.1, on the reverse strand, counting down.
AAGCGCCAGGGCTTGGAACATCGCCTGGCAGGTGTGATCGTCTCGCGTCAGATGAACCCGAAGCCACGCTGACCTCGCCCACCTGAACCAGCCTGGGTTCAGGAATGCGGCTCACGGTTCGCGACGGACACCTTTATCGACAACAACACTTGCGCGAGCCCGAGCGCCCGGCCGCTCCGAAGCCGGGCGAGATCCCCTCTGGGGATCGGCCGGTGTACTCGCCGGACGAGGGGCTGACATGCCAAAACAACAATACTGGCTCATGAAGAGTGAGCCGAGTGAGTGTTCCATCGACGATCTCGCCGCCGCCAAGAACCAGACCGTGCCGTGGTTCGGCGTGCGCAACTACCAGGCGCGCAACTACATGCGCGACCAGATGCAGGTCGGCGACGGCGTTCTGTTCTACCACTCGTCGTGCCCGGAGCCGGGCATCGTGGGCCTCGCCACCGTGTCGAGCACGCCCTACCCCGACGACACCCAATTCGACAAGAAGAGCCACTACTACGACGAGAAGTCCACGCGCGAGGAGCCGCGCTGGATGCTGGTCGACGTGACGCTCGATCGAAAGACGCGGCTGCTGTCGCTCCCCGAGTTGCGCGAGGCGCCCGAACTCGCGGACATGATCATCCTGAAGAAGGGCAATCGTCTCTCGATCACGCCGGTGACGGCGGCCGAATGGAAAGCGGTGTTGAAGCGGCTCGGCTGACCCGGACCGAAACGCGCTCAGGCCTCGAAACGGATGCTGGCGAGGGTGACGTGATTGCCGCCGCGCTTCTGCGCCTGTGACAAGGCGGTGTCGGCGGCCTGCAGCAAGTCTTCCTGCGTATGAGCGGTGTGCGGAAAGCTTGCCACGCCCATCGAGACGGTGAAGCCGAGATCCTGGCCGTTCAGCATCACGAGCTGCGTGGCGCACTGGCGGCGCAGGCCTTCCATGCGCGCATGCGCGGTCGCCAGGCCCACCCCTGACAGCAGCACGGCAAAACGGTCTTCACTGAGCCGGCAGGAGGCGTCCATCGCACGAGTGTTACTGCGCAGCAGGCGGCCTAGCGCCTCCAGCACCCGCTTGCGCCCTTCGCTGCCCGAGGCGCGTGCCGCTTCGCCGAGCGGATCGAGCGCCACCGAGACGAGTGCGAACTCGCGGTGCTCGCGTGACGACAGGTCCACTTCGCGCCGCAGTTGATCGTCGAAGTGACCGCGCTGGTACAGGCCGGTGGCGCTGTCGCGCAACCCGTGGTCCTGCATCTCTCGGCGCAGGGACTCGTTGGCCTGCTGCTGCTCCTCGAGCTGGCGCAGGGCCAGCTGCAGCTGGCTTTCGGACTGGCGCTGGGCGGTCAGGTCTTGCCAGATACAACAGAGGTACCGGGGCGCCGCGCCATCGGCCGACGGCAACGCCAGGCGCGTCACCGAAAACTCTCGCCGCACGCCACCCTGCTCCAGGCGGTGCTCGCTGACCTGGGGCACGGTCTGCACCATCGCCGACTGGTCGGCGGTGCGCAGTGCAGCACAGGCCTGGGGATCGGCCCAGTCTTCGTCGACCAGACCCTCGGCCGAGCGCCCGAGAAGGCTTTGCATGCGAGCGTTGGCGTGCACGTAGCGGCCGGTGGTCGCATCCTTGATGGCGAACATGGCCTCGGCACGGTCCAACAGGCTCATGGCCACCACGCCCCAGGCTTGCGGCGCCAAACCAAGCGCAGCCGTCAAGGCCTGGGCCTGGTCGGCACGCGCAGACAGTGCCTGCTGGTGGGTGTCGGTCATTCCTTGTCTCGTCGGTGCCCGCAGGCCGCCAGCGGCGGCAGAAGTGCCCTGCCGGTGATTAGCGCACCGGGCACGGCGGCTTGAAAACCCCTAGGTTGATCGATCATAGCGGTGGTGTTTCGAGGTGCAGACCGCCCACCACATGTGCGGGGCGTGAGGATTTCGCACAAAAGCCGTGCCGGCAGGCACAGACTCAGAGCACGACCTCGGGCCGGCAATTTCGATGATCTCCAGGGCACCCCTGCATGCACCAGTTCGTATCGGCATCTGGCACGGGAATCGCTTGAAGACGCCCAACCTTCGAACATCGCCCCATAACCGGGCAAGCCGCAGAGGATCATCGTGTCAGGTTTCAAGAGCTTTCTGAAGTCGGGTCATGCCCCGACCTTGTTCGCGTCCTTTCTTTATTTCGACTTCTGCTTCGCCATCTGGGTCTTGAACGGCGCCATGGCACCGTTCATCAGCGAGACGTTCCAGCTTACTGCTGCCCAAAAAGGCTTCATGGTGTCGGTGCCAATCCTGGCCGGGGCCTTGATGCGCTTTCCGCTCGGCGTGCTGGCCCAGTACATCGGCCGCAAGAACGCGGCGATGGTGGAAATGGGTCTGATCGTGCTCGCACTGGGCTTCGGTTTCTTCTTCGTCAACAGCTACGACAGCGTGCTCGCGATGGGCGTGCTGCTGGGTATTGCCGGTGCGAGCTTCGGCGTGGCCTTGTCGCTCGGTTCGGGCTGGTTCCCGCCCAAGTACAAGGGCCTGGCCATGGGGATCGCCGGCGCCGGCAACTCGGGCACCGTGCTCGCCGTGCTGTTCGCGCCCCCGCTCGCGGCCAAGTTCGGCTGGTCGACCGTGTACGGCCTGGCCGCCTGCACCATGCTGCTGCCGATGGCCGTGATGTGGTTCGCCGCCAAGGAGCCGCCGGATCGCGAGCACCAGACCTTCCGCGAGCACATCGCCTGCCTGTTCGAGAAAGACGGCTGGGCCTTCAGCCTGATCTACATCATCACCTTCGGCGGCTTCATCGGTCTCGCGAGCTTCCTGCCCACCTACTTCTACGACCAGTTCAAGGTCACCAAGGTCGAAGCCGGCCAGCTCACCATGCTGGCCACGCTGATGGGCTCGGCCGTGCGGGTGGTCGGCGGCTACATCTCCGACCGCATCGGCGGCATCAACACCTTGAGCGCCGTGCTGATCCTGGTGGCCGTGACCCTGGTGCTGTGCGGCTTTGCCAGCAGCTCGGTGGCCGTGACCACGCTGCTCTTCATGCTGTGTTTCGCCGCGCTCGGTGCCGGCAACGGCGCCCTCTTCCAGCTGGTGCCGCTGCGCTGGCCGCTCACCACGGCCGTGGCCGGCTCCATGATCGGGGAGGTCGGCGCGCTGGGCGGCGGCTTCCTGCCCAACGCGATGGGACAGTCGAAGCAATACACCGGCACCTACCTCTGGGGCTTCGTCTCGTTTGCCGTGCTGGCGCTTGCGATGCTCGTGATGCTGCGCATGGTGCAGATCCGCTGGACACGCACCTGGGCTGAAAAGGGCGGCCGCGCCCGGCCAGTGCCGGCCACCGCGCCTGCCACCGCCTCTGCTAGCGCGGCAGGAAAAGCAGCCAGTACACCAGCAATGCGTTGAAGAGGACCGACACCGCCAGCGCGACCTTCCACAGCAAGGTGGGGTCGCGCACCAGCAGCGGTGTGGCCCCATGCGACGACAACGGGCGCGACGCCCCGCGCTGCAACGCCAGCTCGAACTCTTCCGCCGTCTCGAAGCGCAGCTTCTTGTCGAAGGCAACCGCCTTGAGCACGATGTGGTCGAGCCAGATCGGCACATCGGGCCGCAAGCGCGACGGCGGCTTCGGCGGGCGGCGGTAGCGCTGCGTCTGGTAGGGCTCGATCTCGCCAAAGGGCAGGTGCCCGGTGAGAAGCTGGTACAGCGTCACGCCCAGCGCAAAAGATCGGTCTGGGCGTCGACGGGCTGGTCGTCCCACAACTCCGGGTTCATGTAGCTGGGCGTGCCGGCATGCAGGCTGCGCTGCTCGGTCGGCTCGTTGCCCGAGACGGCCACGCCGAGGTCGAGCAGGCGCAACTGCCCGTCGTCGCCGAGGTGCAGATTGCCGGGCTTGATGTCGCGGTGCACGACACCCAGCCGATGCAGCTTGCCGATCGCACGCGACGCGGCCAGCGCCCACGCAAGCACATCGGCCACCGGCAAGCCCGCCGAGCCGCGCTGCGCGGCCAGGTGCTGTTCGAGCGTCTGCCCGGTGTGCCAGTCGAAGACCAGATAGAAGGCGCTCGCATCGAGCACCTCATGCAAGGCGACGAAGCCGGTGCTGCCGCGCTCGTTGACCCGCGTGCCGAGCCAGGCTTCGTGCGCCAGCATCGCCCGCTCCTGCGGATCGCTCGCGCGTGAAGGGTGCAGTGTCTTGAGCGCCCGCAGCGACTTGGTCTGCACATGGCGCACCTGATAGAGCAGGTGCACGCCGGTGTCGGCCACGAGCGCGGTGACCACATGGCCGTCGATCTCGTCACCCACCTTGAGCCGCGGCGGCACCGGCAGGTGCCGGCTGCGCACGATCGCATCTTCGAGGCGTGAACGGGCAAGGCCGAGCACGCGCACAACGAGCACCGTAGCGTTGTCCTGTGTGCCTGCGGCCAGCGCGGCCTGTGCGATGGCCTCGCTCGCCTCTTGCGCGGTGCCCTGCTCCAGCAGCTTGAGCATCTGCGCCTGCGGCACCTTGGTGTGAACTCCGTCGGACACGAGCACGAACACATCGCCCAGGTGCAACTCGTCTTGCAGGTAATCGACGCGGATGGCGTCGTCCTGCCCCATCGCGCGGGTGAGCTGGCTGCGCAGGTCGGGGTGCTCGAGGGCATGGTCCTGAGTGAGCCGGCGACATGCACCATCACGCACCAGATAGGCCCGTGTGTCCCCAACATGGGCCACGGTCCAGGTCTGGCCACGCAGTGCGAGGGCCGTCAGGGTACTCATCGCGGCGCCGTTGTGGCGGCGATTGTGGGTGGCAAGCCAGCTGTTTTGCGCGCTGATGATGCGATCGAGCACCACACTGGTGTCCCAGGTGGGGGGCGCACCGAAATAGTCTTCGACCACCGCACGCACACTCGTCTGGGCCGCCATGCGGCCCTCGCCGCCCATCGAGACCCCATCGGCGATCGCCGCGATGAAGCCCAGTTCCTCCTCGTGAGGCGCAGGCTTGCAAGCACCGACGAAATCCTCGTTCTCCTGTCTCGGCCCACGCTCGCTGGCGTGGCCCACATCGATGTCAAAGCTCATGTTGGTGCACCCGCGTGGGGCGTCTGTGATTTACCTCACCTTGGAAGCAAGACGCTTGCCCGCAAAGGGTGCGCTGGGCACCAGATTGCAGCCGTGAGCGTGGTGCGCGCTGGCACCGTGTTTGCTAACTATGCCGCCATACAGAACCCGCGACTGAGGATGTGCTGCATGAAGAAGATGAAGTTGGTGATGGTCGGCAATGGCATGGCAGGGGTGCGCACCCTCGAAGAGCTGTTGAAGATTGCGCCCGATCTGTATGACATCACGGTGTTCGGCGCGGAGCCGCACCCGAACTACAACCGCATCCTCTTGTCGCCCGTGCTCGCCGGCGAGCAGACGCTCGAAGAGATCGTGCTCAACCCGCTGAGCTGGTACGAAGAGAACAACATCAAGCTGCACCTCGGCAAGAAAGTCGTCGACGTCGATCGCCGCAACCGCATCGTGAAGGCCGCCGATGGCACCGAAGAGTCGTACGACCGCCTGCTGATCGCCACCGGCTCCAACCCCTTCATCCTGCCGGTGCCCGGCAAGGACCTCGAAGGCGTGATCGCCTACCGCGACATCGCCGACACCAACACCATGATCGAGGCCGCGCAGAAGTACAAGCACGCGGTCGTGATCGGCGGCGGCCTGCTCGGCCTGGAAGCCGCCAACGGCCTGATGCTGCGCGGCATGCAGGTCACGGTCGTCCACATCATGCCGTGGCTCATGGAGCGCCAGCTCGACGACACCGCCGGCAAGCTGCTGCAGAAGTCGCTCGAATCGCGCGGCCTCAAGTTCATGATCGGTGCCAGCACGCAGGCGCTGATCGGCGACCAAGACGGCGGCAAGGCCGGCCGCGTGATGGCCGTGCAGTTCAAGGACGGCACCGAGGTGCCCGCCGACCTGGTGGTGATGGCCGCCGGCATCCGCCCCAACACCGAGCTGGCCGAAAAGATCGGCCTGCATTGCAACCGCGGCATCGTCGTCAACGACACGATGCAGACGATCACCGACCCGCGCATCTACTCCATCGGCGAATGCGCCGCGCACCGCGGCATCGCCTACGGCCTGGTGGCCCCGCTCTTCGAGCAAGGCAAGGTGTGCGCGACGCACCTGGCCGAGTTCGGCATCGGCCGCTACACCGGCTCGCAGACCAGCACCAAGCTCAAGGTCACCGGCATCGACCTCTTCTCCGCCGGCGACTTCATGGGCGGCGAAGGCTGCGAAGAGATCGTGATGAGCGACCCCTACGGCGGCGTCTACAAGAAGCTCGTCATCAAGGACGACAAGCTCATCGGCGCCTGCATGTACGGAGACACGGTCGACGGCAGCTGGTACTTCAAGCTGCTGCGCGAAGGCCGCAAGATCGCCGACATCCGCGACAAGCTGATGTTCGGCGAGTCCAACATCGGCGACACCGGCCACCAGGGCCACAACAAGGCCGCGGCGATGGCCGATGCCGATGAAGTGTGCGGCTGCAACGGCATCACCAAGGGCAGCATCTGCAAGGCCATCAAGGAGAAGGGCCTGTTCACGTTGGAAGAGGTGCGCAAGCACACCAAGGCATCGGCCTCCTGCGGCTCGTGCACGGGCCTGGTCGAGCAGCTCATCATGTTCACCGCCGGTGGTGACTATTCGGCCGCCCCAAAGAAGAAGGCCATGTGCGGCTGCACCGACGCCAGCCACCAGGAAGTGCGTGATGCCATCCGCGAGCGCAAGCTGCTCACCATCTCCGACACCTACAAGGCGATGAACTGGCGCACGCCCAACGGCTGCTCCAGTTGCCGACCGGCCGTCAACTACTACCTCATCAGCACCTGGCCCAAGGAGGCCAAGGACGACCCGCAGTCGCGCTTCATCAACGAGCGCAGCCACGCCAACATCCAGAAGGATGGCACCTACTCCGTGGTGCCGCGCATGTGGGGCGGCGAGACCACTGCGGCCGAGCTGCGCCGCATCGCCGATGCGGTCGACAAGTACAAGATCCCGACCGTCAAGGTCACCGGCGGCCAGCGCATCGACCTGCTGGGCGTGAAGAAGGAAGACCTGGTCAACGTCTGGAAAGACATCGGCATGCCCTCGGGCCACGCCTACGCCAAGGCGCTGCGCACGGTGAAGACGTGTGTTGGCAGCGAGTGGTGCCGCATGGGCACGCAAGACAGCACCCAGATGGGCAAGGACCTGGAGCGTGCGATGTGGCGCATGTACGCGCCGCACAAGGTGAAGTTCGCCGTCTCGGGCTGCCCGCGCAACTGCGCCGAGTCGGGCATCAAGGACGTGGGCATCATCGGCGTCGACTCCGGCTGGGAGATGTACATCGCCGGCAACGGTGGCATCAAGACCGAGGTGGCGCACTTCCTCGTCAAGCTCAAGACAGCAGATGAGGTGCTGGAGTACACCGGTGCGTTCTGCGGCTTCTATCGCCAGGAGGGCTGGTACCTGGAGCGCACCGTCCACTACGTGAACCGCGTCGGCCTCGACTACGTGAAGAAGCGCATCCTCGACGACCACGAGGGCCGCAAGGCGCTGTGGGCGCAGCTGCAGTACGCGCTCGACGGCGAACCCGATCCGTGGTTCGAGTTCGACAAGGCGCAGGTCGACACGCGCCAGTTCACGCCGATCCAGACGGTCTGATCACCTTTCATTGCCTTTCGAGAACCACATGCCCAACTGGACCCTCATCTGCCGCGTCGACGACATCAGCCCCCTGGGCTCGCGACGCGTGGCACGCCCGAAGGGCGCCGCCGTGGCCGTCTTCCGCGCCCAGGGCGACCAGATCTTCGCCATCCTCGACCGCTGTCCGCACAAGGGCGGGCCGCTCAGCCAGGGCATCGTCTTCGGCACGAGCGTCGCCTGCCCGCTGCACAACATGAACATCGGCCTCGACGACGGCCTCGTCAAGGAGCCCGACGAAGGCTGCGTGCCCAAGTTCGCCGTGAAGGTAGAAGGCGGGACGATCTACCTCGACGCCGACGAACTCGACTCGCTGGGCACCGACCTCCCCCTGCCGGTGGCGGGCCCGTGCGCCACGCGCGGGACCATCGGCGGCGGCCAGGTCATCGAGGTGCACACGCCGCACTCGGCCTGAACGAGGACGCGCCCCGATGCTCGAAACCCGCACGACCTGCCCTTACTGCGGCGTCGGCTGCGGCGTCATCGTCGAAAGCGACGGGGCGCAGATCACCGGCGTGCGCGGTGATCCGGAGCACCCTGCCAACTTCGGCCGGCTCTGCACGAAAGGTTCGACGCTGCACCACACGGCCGCCCGGCCCATCACGCTGCAGGCCCGCCTGCTGCACCCGGCGCAGCGGCTGTCACGGCAGAGCGCGCCGCAGCCGGTGAGCTGGGACGCGGCGCTCACGCTCGCCGCCGATCGCTTCGCCCGCACGATTCGCGAGCACGGGCCCGATGCCGTGGGCTTCTACATCTCGGGCCAGCTGCTGACCGAGGACTACTACGTCTTCAACAAGCTGGCCAAGGGACTCGTCGGCACCAACAACATCGACACCAACTCGCGCCTGTGCATGAGCAGCGCGGTCGCCGGCTACAAGGCCACGCTGGGCGCCGACGCGCCGCCGGCCTGCTACGACGACGTCAACCACGCCAGCACGCTCTTCATCACTGGCTCCAACACCGCGTTCGCCCACCCCATCCTCTTCCGTCGCATCGAAGACGCGAAGCGTGCCAACCCGGCGATGAAGGTGATCGTCGCCGACCCGCGTCGCACCGAGACGGCCGAGTTCGCCGACCTGTACCTGCCCATCCTGCCGGGCACCGACGTCGCGCTGTACCACGGCATGCTGCACGTGATGCTGTGGGAGGGTCTGGTCGACCACGCCTACATCAGCGCCCACACCCGCGGCTTCGAGGCCTTGCGCAACCGCGTGCGCGACTTCACGCCGAAGGAGGTGGCGAAGCTCTGTGGCATTGCCGAAAACGATCTTCTGCAGGCTGCGCGCTGGTTCGCCGATGCAAAGAGTCGCACGCTCTCGCTCTACTGCCAGGGCCTCAACCAGAGCAGCAGCGGCACCGACAAGAACGCCGCCCTCATCAACCTGCACCTGGCCACCGGCCAGATCGGCAAGCCGGGCGCCGGCCCCTTCTCGCTCACCGGCCAGCCCAACGCGATGGGCGGACGCGAAGTGGGGGGCCTCGCCAACCTGCTGAGCGCGCACCGCGACATGGGCAATGCCGAGCACCGCGCCGAGGTGGCGCGGCTGTGGGGCGTGGAGGATGTGCCGAGCACGCCGGGCAAGTCGGCGGTCGAGATGTTCGAAGCGGCCGCCGACGGCCAGATCAAGGCGCTGTGGATCGCGTGCACGAACCCGGCCCAGTCCATGCCCGACCAGGCCACCGTGCACCGCGCGCTGGAGCGCGCCGCGTTCGTGGTGGTGCAAGAAGCCTTCTCGACCACGGCCACCTGCCAGTACGCGGACCTGCTGCTGCCCGCCACCACCTGGGGCGAGAAGGACGGCACGGTGACCAACAGCGAGCGCTGTATCAGCCGCGTGCGCCCGGCCGTGCCGAAGCCCGGCGAAACCCGGCACGACTGGGACATCGCGGTCGACTTCGCCCGCCGCCTGGAGCAGCAGCTGCGCCCTGGCCAGCCCACGCTCTTCGCGTATGACACGCCCGAGTCGGTGTGGGTCGAGCACCGCGAGAGCACCCGTGGCCGCGACCTCGACATCACCGGCCTCAGCTACGCGCGGCTCGAGCAAGCGCCGGCGCAATGGCCCTTCAAAGAAGGCGACGCCCAGGGCAAGCTGCGCCTCTACGAAGACGGCCTCTTCCCGACCGCCGATGGCCGCGCGATGTTCGCCGACGTGACCTACGAGCCGGTGGCCGAACCTCGCGACGCGCGCTACCCGTTCTCGCTCACCACCGGCCGCCTGCGCGACCAGTGGCACGGCATGAGCCGCACCGGCACCATCGGCAGGCTCTTCGGCCACGTGCCGGAGCCGGTGGTCGAGATGAATGCGCACGACCTCACCCGCCTCAAGCTCAGCGAAGGCGACCTCGTCCACGTGTCCTCGCGCCGCGGCAGCGTCGTGCTGCCGGTGCAGGCGAGCGCGCAGATCGCGGCCACGCAGGCCTTCATCGGCATGCACTGGGGCGAGGAGTTCCTCTCCGGCAGCAGCGGCACCGGATCGCGTGTCCACGGCGTCAATGTGCTGACCACGCCGGCGTTCTGCCCCAAGTCCAAACAGCCCGGATTCAAGCACACGGCGGTGAAGGTGCTGAAGGCCGAACTGCCGTGGCGCCTGCTCGGCGTGGCCTGGCTGCCCGACGACGAGGCCATCTCGGCACGCGAACGCCTGAAGTCGGTCATGGCAGCCTTCGCCTACGCCAGTTGCGTGCCCTTCGGCCGCGACCGCAGCGGCGTGCTGTTCCGCGCCGCCGCCTACGAGGCACCGCCTGACGAGCTCGTGATGCAGGTCGAGAACACGCTTGGCCTGGGCGGTGCCGACGTGCTGCACTACGCCGACAAGCGCCGCGGGCAGCGCCGCACGATGCGGCTCGCACACGCCGGTGACCAGACCCGCCTTGAGGGCTTCGTGCTCGCAGGCGACATCAGCGCCGAGACCTGGATCAAGCCCCTGCTGCAGGACGAGCTGCCCGCCCAGGCCTATGGCCGCCTGCTGCTCGTGCCGGGCGCGCGCGCGCCGGTGGCGGTGCAGGCGCGTGGCCGCCAGGTCTGCACCTGCTTCAACGTGGCAGAGCCCGAGATCGTCGCCGCGCTGCAGGGCTGCCAGGGCTCGCCCGAGCAGCAGCTTGCGCAGCTGCAGGACTCGCTGAAGTGCGGCACGAATTGCGGTTCGTGCATCCCGGAATTGAAGCGTCTCGTGCGCGGGCAGCTCAACGCCGCCTGAAAATTCGCAAGACCAGGGCCGAAGATGGCCCGGGTCTTGCGAATGCAGTTCCAGGGACACATCACATGAGCATCAGCCACTACATCAAGGAAATCGGCCGCGGCAAGGAAGGCGCCCGCGCGTTGAAGCGTGAACAGGCGCACGACCTGATGAGCCAGGTGCTCGACGGGAAGGTCACCGACCTCGAACTCGGCGCTTTCGCATTGGCGATGCGCATCAAGGGCGAGACCATCGACGAAACCGCGGGCTTCCTGCAGGCCACCACCGAGCGCTGCCTGCCGATCGCCACCACCCGCCCGGCCGTCGTGCTGCCCTCGTACAACGGCGCACGCAAGCTGCCCAACCTCACGCCACTGCTGGCGCTGCTGCTGGCGCAGGAAGACATCCCCGTGCTCGTGCACGGCATGCCCGAAGACCCGGGCCGTGTCACCACCGCCGAGATCTTTCACGACCTCGGCCTGCCGATTGCGCGCGACGCCGCCGACGTGGCCGCAGCCTGGGCGCGCCACGAGCCGGTGTACATCCGCACCGATGTGCTGTGCCCACCGCTCGCGCGCCTGCTCGACGCCCGCTGGACCATCGGCCTGCGCAATTCCGGCCACACGGTCGCCAAGCTGCTCGACCCGTGCCCAGCCGGCAGTGCAATGCGCGTCGTCAACTACACCCATCCGGAATATGCGCAGATGCTCACCGGCTTCCTGCAGCACACCGTCGCCAACGCGGTGTTGATGCGCGGCACCGAAGGCGAGCCGGTGGCCGACCCGCGCCGCCTTCCAAAGCTCGATGTCTTCATCGACGGCGTGCTGCGCAGCGACCTCTCGGTGGCCGCCCATGACGGCGTGCTGCGCGAACTGCCGGTGCTGCCGCGCACCTGCGATGCGGCCACCACCGCGATGTACATCCAGTCGGTGATCAGCGGCGAGAAGCCCGCGCCAGCACCTCTCACGCAGCAGGTCGCCTGCCTGCGGTCGTCACTCGAAGCCCTTGCCCACGCCCACCCTCAGGAGAAATCGGCATGACTCCCGCAGCAGTACCCCGCCCCGTCGTCACGCTGGTGGGCGCAGGCCCCGGCGACCCGGACCTGCTGACCGTCAAGGCGGTGCGCGCGATTCGCGCCGCCACGGTGTTGCTGGTCGACGACCTGGTGGGCGATGGCGTACTGCGCTATGCACGCCGCAGCACGCGCATCGTGCGTGTGGGCAAGCGTGGAGGCTGCGCCAGCACGCCGCAGGCCTTCATCGAGAAGCTGATGGCTGCCGAAGCCTTGAAGGGCGAACGTGTCGTGCGGCTCAAGGGCGGCGACCCGTTCGTCTTCGGCCGTGGCGGTGAAGAAGTCGAGCACCTGCGCGAGCTGGGCATCGAGGTCGCGGTGGTCAACGGCATCACCTCGGGCCTGGCGGCGGTCACTTCGCTGAACGTGCCGCTCACCCACCGCGACCATGCACACGGCGTGATCTTCGTCACCGGCCATGCGAAGGAGCACGGCCGCTCGCCCGACTGGGCCACGCTCGCCGCGGCTGCCGCGCAAGGCCTCACGCTCGTCATCTACATGGGCGTGGCGCAGGCCGGCCACCTGCAGCAAGGCCTGCTCGAAGGCCTGGGCCGCTCGACGCCGATCGCCGTGGTGCAGCACGCGAGCCTGCCGCACCAGCGCCACGCCGTCGGCACGCTGGGCGACCTGGCGGGCCTGATCGAGCGCGAAGGACTCGGCAGCCCGGCCATCATCGTGGTCGGCGACGTGCTGCGGGGCCTGGCCGCCCTGCCCCTCGAAAGAGGGGCGGTCCACGCGGCCTGAGCGAGTTCGCCAACACGATAATCCCCGCGTTTCACAGACGGAGGGGACCGATGCTCGAACTGGAAAAACTCAACCAGCTCACCGAATCCCACGGCGAGCTGCGCCGCGGCAAGGGCATGGTGACCGGCGTGATCGCGCTGGTGCTGTCCATGCTGTGCTTCCTGGGCGTGCTGGCCTTCCACTTCCCGCAGTACCTGACGACGCCTGAGCTTCGCAAGAGCTACGACGTCAACGTGATCCGCACCATCATGCTGGTGGCCATCGGCATCTCGGGCGGGCTCTCGCTCTTCAACCTCATCCGCGGCCGCAACCGCTGGCTGGCGCTGTGGACCTTCGGGCTGGTGGCGCTCACGCTGCTGCTCGGCGGCCACAAGGTGGAGGTCGACCCCAACTTTCCCGACCACACGCCTTACATCGGCCTCGACTGGTTCATCCTCGACCTGCTCGGCTCCACGCTGATCTTCATCTTCATCGAGAAGATGTGGGCACTGCGTAAAGACCAGCCCGTCTTCCGCGCCGAGTGGCAGACCGACATGCACCACTTCATCGTGAACCACATGGTGGTGGGCTTCATCCTGCTGGCGACCAACCTGCTGGTGCACAAGCTCTTCGGCTGGGCCGCGCACGATGGGATCCGCGGCTTCGTGGCGGGGCTCAACTTCTGGGTCGCCCTCTTCCTCATCATCCTCATCGCCGACCTCGTGCAGTACTGGACGCACCGCGCCTACCACGAGGTGCCGCTGCTGTGGCGCTTGCATGCGGTGCACCACAGCGTGAAGAGCATGGACTGGCTGGCCGGCTCGCGCCAGCACATCCTCGAGCTGCTCATCACCCGCACGCTGGTGCTGGCGCCGATCTACGTGCTGGGCTTCAGCAAGCAGGTGATCGACGCCTACATCATCGTGGTGGGCTTCCAGGCGGTGTTCAACCACGCCAACGTGAGCGTGCGGCTCGGGCCGCTGCGCTATCTGATCGTCACGCCCAACTTCCACCACTGGCACCACTCACAGGACGACGAGGCGATCGACAAGAACTACGCCGCGCACTTCGCCTTCCTCGATTACCTCTTCGGCACCGCAGTGAAGTCAGACCGCGAGTGGCCGGCCCGGTACGGGGTCGTTGGCGACTACGTGCCCAACGGCTTCTGGAAGCAGGTCAAGTTTCCGTTCACCTGGAAGGGCTGAGCGCCTTCGGGGCGGCGAGCGCGAGGATCGCCGCAAAGACCGCGACCGAGGCAAGCCCCACGGTCAGCGAGGAATGCTCGGCAATCACGCCGATCAAGGGCGGGCCGGCCATCATCCCGAAGTAGCCGACCGACGCGACCACAGCGATGCCGTGGGCCGGGTTGGCATCGAGCTTGGCGGCAGTGCCGAAGAGCACAGGCACCACGTTCGCAAACCCGAGGCCCACGAGCGCGAAGCCGATGAGTGTGGCCACGGGGTGGGCGATCAGCAGCACCGCCGCCATCGCCACCGTTGCGAGGGCAGCGCTGCTGCTCATCAAGACAGCAGGCGACACCCGGTCACGCACCCAGTCGCCGCCGAAACGGGCGGCGGCCATCGCACCGCTGAAGCTGGCATAGGCCAGTGCCGCGAAGTCGGGCGCACTCTTCAGCTCTTGCGTCATGTAGAGCACGCTCCAGTCGTACATCGCGCCTTCCGCGATCAGGCCGAGCGCGGCCAGGACGCCGAGCAGCCCGAGCGCTCCGCGCGGCAAGGCAAAACCGTGCCCCTGCTGCGACGAGCCGGCCACGGTCTGCAGCATCACCATGCCCGCCAGCAGCACGAAGGCGCCTGAGGCGAGCGAGGTCACCACGAGATGCGTCTCGGGCAAGACGGCGCGGGCGAGCAATGCGCTGCCCAACCCGGCCCCCACCATGCCGCCCAGACTGAACATCGCGTGGAAGCCGCTCATGAGGTTGCGCTCGCGCAGACTCTCGAGCTCACTGGCCGCCGCGTTGATCGACACGTCGAGCAGGCTCATGCCGATGCCGAACACGACCATCAGCACCAGCAGCACGGCGTAACTCTGGCTCGCGAGCAGCGCGACGAGGCTTCCTGCGCAGAGGACACCCGACAGCATCGCCATGCGTCGCGGCCCCTGGCGACCGACGATGCGCCCGGCCTGGGTCAAAGTCAGCACGGCGCCGACACCGGAGGCCAGCATCGCCATCGCGAGCGCCTGCTCGCCCAGTCCGTAGTGCTGCTTGACCGTGGGCACGTGGATGCCCCAGGTGGCAAACAACGCCCCGGCAATGAAGAACTGGGCACGCACGGCGATCGTCGCGCGCAGGAGGGCATGGTCGGAAACGCGCGCAACGAGGCTCATGGGGCGGCGATTCTAGGAATCGCTCGTGATAATCGTGCGATGGGGAGATTCGACGCGGTGGTGATCGGCGGTGGCGCGGCAGGCCTGTTCTGCGCCGGCATGGCGGGGCAGCTCGGCGCCAAAGTCCTGCTGATCGACCACAGCGAGAAGGTGGCGGAGAAGATCCGCATCTCCGGCGGCGGCCGATGCAACTTCACCAACCGCGATGCCGGCCCCGCCAACTTCCTTTCGGCCAACCCACATTTCTGCCGCTCGGCGCTCGCACGCTACACGCCGCAAGACTTCATCACCCTGGTGCAGCGCCATCGCATCGCCTGGCATGAGAAGCACAAGGGCCAGCTCTTCTGCGACGAGTCATCGGAAGACATCATCGGCATGCTGCTGCGCGAGTGCGACCAAGGCAACGTGACACGCCGGCATGGCTGTGCGGTGCAGGCCGTTCGCGCGAATGGCAAGGGCTTCGAGACTCGACACCGACGAGGGCGTCATCCAGACAGCCAAGGTGGTCGTGGCCACGGGCGGCCTTTCCATCCCCAAGATCGGCGCCACCGACTTCGGCTACCGCCTGGCGCGCCAGTTCGGCCACCACATCGTCGACACCCGGCCGGCCCTGGTGCCGCTGACCTTCGATCCGGTGAGCTGGGCGCCGTTTGCGGCCATGTCGGGGCTGTCGCTGCCGGTCGAGATCCACACCGGCCCGGCCAAGGGCAAGGGTGGCATGTCGTTCCTCGAAGACCTGCTCTTCACCCATCGCGGCCTGAGCGGCCCCGCCGTGCTGCAGATTTCGAGCTACTGGCAGCTCGGAACTCCCTTGCGGATCGACCTCGCACCGAGCCTCGACCTGGCTGCACACCTGACCGCGGCCAAATCGGGCTCCCGGCGGCAGGTGTCGACCGAGCTGGGCGCCATCGTTCCGCAGCGCCTGGCCGAAGGCTGGCTCGCGCGCCAGCCCGGCCTGGGCACCCGCCCGCTTGCCGAGCTACGCGACAAAGACATCCGAGCGCTGGCCGACGGACTGCAGGGTTGGGAACTCAAACCCTCCGGCACCGAGGGCTACCGCAAGGCCGAGGTCACCGCCGGGGGCGTCGACACCCGCGAGACTTCAGCTCCCAGACCCTGGAAAGCCGCCTGATCCCCGGCCTCTTCTTCATCGGCGAGGTGGTCGACGTGACCGGCTGGCTCGGTGGTTACAACTTTCAGTGGGCCTGGGCCAGTGCTGCCGCATGCGCCCAAGCCCTGGCCGCACCATCTCAGAGCGCCCACTAACCTGCGCTTGCATGCCAGGATTCCCTGGCTATAATCGCCGTCTTTGCTGGCAAAACCCGCGTGTCGATTCCCCACGCCCTGAGGCTGGATTCCGGAACCTCCACTTCAGGAAAACCGGGCGAACACCGAGCGCACAACACCTGGATCTATGACTTCTATTCGCGTCAAAGAAAACGAACCGTTCGACGTGGCCCTGCGCCGCTTCAAGCGCACGATTGAAAAGCTGGGCCTGCTGACCGACCTGCGCGCCCGCGAGTTCTACGAAAAGCCCACCGCCGAGCGCAAGCGCAAGAAGGCCGCCGCGGTGAAGCGCCACTTCAAGCGCATCCGCAGCATGCAGCTGCCCAAGCGCCTGTACTGATCCACGCGGATCCCCGGCAAAGCCCGCACCAAGCGGGCTTTGTTGTTTCTAATCGCTGAAAACCTGGAGAACGGTGCCATGAGCCTGAAAGACCAGATCACCGAAGACATGAAGTCCGCCATGCGGGCGAAGGAAGCCGACCGCCTGCTGACCATCCGCGGGCTCATGGCCGCGATGAAGCAGAAAGAGGTCGACGAGCGCGTGACTCTCGATGACGCCGCCATCATCGGCATCGTCGACAAGCTCATCAAGCAGCGCAAGGATTCGATCAGCCAGTTCGCCGCTGCCGGCCGCACCGACCTCGTCGACAAGGAAACGGCAGAACTGAAGGTGCTCGAAACCTACCTGCCCCAGCGCATGAGCGCCGACGAGATCAGCGCCGAAGTGGCCAAGATCGTGGCGAGCCTTGACGCCAAGGGTCCCGGCGACATGGGCAAGGTCATGGGTGCGGTGAAGGCCCAGCTCGCCGGCAAGGCCGACATGGGCCTGGTCTCCGCCGCCGTCAAACAAGCGCTTGCACGCTGAGGTCCCTGCCATGACAACTCCCCATGTGATGCCCGTGGCGGCTGATGTGTGCGTCGCCCCCCAGCTCGACCCGTCGGCCATGGCCTGGGCCGCGCAAAACGGCTTCAAGAGCGTAGTGAACAACCGCCCCGACTTCGAAGGCGGCCCCGACCAGCCGACCAATGCCGACATCGAAGCCGCCGCCCGCGCGGCCGGCCTCGAGTACGCCTTCCTGCCGGTGAACGGCGGTTACCAGTCGCCGGAAGAGATCGCGCGCTTCGCGGAGCTGCTGCGCACAATGCCCCGCCCCTTGCTCGCGTTCTGCCGCTCGGGCGCACGCTCGGGCAACCTCTATCAAGCAGCCGTGAATCTGTAGTTGGCGGCGCCTGCCATGCGCCTCAGGCTCAAGGTCTTCCTGCTGGCCGTGATCCCGCTGCTGGCCTCTGTGGCCATGATCGCCTGGGCGGTGAGACAGCAGGAGAAAAGCCTCTCCGAGCGCGAACGCGCGCTGGCCGAGTCGACCTACATGGCCAACAAGGAAGCGGAGCTGCGCCACTACGTGGACCTTGCGCAGAGCGTGATCGCACCGCTCTACCAATCTGGCCGAGACGACGCTGCAACACGCGCCGAAGCGATGCGCCTGCTGGCGGCGCTCGACTACGGTGCCGACGGCTATTTCTTCCTCTACGACCTCGACGGGCGCAACCTCATGCACCCCCGCCAGCCCGAGCTGAGGGGCCGCAACCTCTGGGACCTGCGCGACGCCAAGGGCCAGCCCATCATCCAGCAGCTCATCGCCAAGGCACGCAGCGGCGGGGGCTATGTGCACTACGTCTGGCAGAAGCCGTCCACCCAGCAGATCACGCCCAAGCTCGGCTACGTGGTCGAGCTGCCGCGCTGGAACTGGATGCTTGGCACCGGCCTCTACCTCGACGACATCCACGCGACGCTGGCTCAGATCGACCAACAGGTCAGCGACAACGTGCGCACCACCATGTGGTGGATCGCCGGCATTGCGCTGGCAGGCATTGCCGTGCTCGGAGCGGGCGGCCTCGCCTTCAACCTGAGCGAGTCACGCGAGGCCGACCACAAGCTGCGCCTGCTCGCACGCCAGGTGGTGAAGTCGCAGGAAGACGAACGTGCCCACCTCTCACGCGAGCTGCACGATGGCACCAGTCAGACGCTTGTCTCGATCAAGCTGCTGCTCGAATCGGCACAGGCGCAGCTGGGCCGCGAGGCGGCGCAACCTCGCGGCCCGCTCAGCAGGGCATTGGTGCGACTGAACGAAGCGCTGCACGAAGTTCGCAACATCTCGCACCGGCTGCGCCCCGCCGAACTCGATGTGCTCGGACTTCCAGCTGCACTCGAACAGATGGGCCGCGAATTCAGCGAGCACAGCGAAATGGCCTTCGACATGCGCCTTGGCGGAACCGCCTCGCCGCTGCCCGATGCGGTGGGCACGGTGCTCTTCCGGGTGACGCAAGAGGCCTTGACCAACATCGAGAAACACGCCGACGCCGGCCAGGTGCAACTGCGCTTGATCTTCGGCGCCACCGGCGTGCGCTTGCGCATTGCCGACGATGGCCGAGGTTTCGACGCTCAGGCGGTGGCGCTCGACCCGCGCCGGGGCATCGGCCTGCGCAACATGCGAGAGCGGGTCGAATCCATCGGCGGCAGCTTCCGGTTGCGCTCTCGTCCTGGCCGCACCGAGGTCGTCGCCGACGTCCCGGCGACCGCCATCCGCCGCCTGTCCACCCCCGATCAACTCGCCGCATGACCACCCTACCCACCCGCGTCGCCATCGTCGACGATCACCCGCTGGTGCGAGACGGACTCAAGTCGCGCCTGTCGTCTCACTCGGCGCTCACCCTCGTGGGCGAAGCCGACAATGCGCTGGACGCGCTGGCGATGATCGAACGCTCGTCGCCCGACCTGGTGCTGATGGACGTGGGCATGAAAGGCACCAACGGCATCGAGACTCACGGCGCAATTGCTGAAGCTGTATCCACGGCTGCTCGTGCTGATGCTCAGCATGTACGACAACCCTGAGTACGTGAACCGCGCCATCCAGGCCGGCGCGCGAGGCTACGTGCTGAAAGACGCGCCGTCCGGCGAAATCATCGAGGCGATCGACGCCATCAACGCCGGCCGCACCTACCTGAGTGCCGCAATCTCCGGGCGGATGTCACGTTCGCAGGTCCCCCGGCCGGTGCTGTCGCTGCGCGAGAGCGAAATACTTGCCGGCTTGGCACGCGGGCATGCCAGCCGCCAGATCGCCGAAAGCCTGGGCCTGAGCGTGCGCACGGTTGAAACCCATCGCCAGAACATCAAGCGCAAGCTGGGGCTGGAAGGGCAAGCCGAACTGATCAAGTACGCGGTCGAGCGATGCCGCAACTTCCCCACGGAAAGCTCGTAGAACCACTTAGCGGAAAGACCCGTGGCATGGCAGGGCTGGATCAGGTCTGATCCACGTGCCGCCGGTGCGCCTACGAGGCCTGCCGTGCACATCGTTTCCTCAACTCCTCCGGAGACTCTCGTGTCCCCTTTACTTTCACTGTCCAGGTGGATAGACCGCTTGAACGAGTTCGTCGGCCGCTGGGTCGCGTGGCTCGTGCTCGCGGCCGTCCTCATCAGCACAGGCAACGCCATCGTGCGCAAGGCCTTCAACAACAGCTCCAATGCCTTCCTCGAGATCCAGTGGTACTTGTTCGCTGCGGTCTTCCTGCTGGCGGCCGGCTACACCCTGCTGCGCCAGGAGCACGTCAAGATCGACGTCATCCTGGGTCGCTTCTCCAAGCGGGTGCAGATCGGCGTAGAGATCTTCGGCATCCTCTTCTTCCTGCTCCCGTTCGTCGTGGTCGTGTTCATCATGGTCATGCCGCTGGTGATCAATGCCTACATAAGCGGCGAGGTGTCGTCCAACGCTGGCGGCCTGATCCGCTGGCCGGTGTACGCGATGCTGCCGCTCGGCCTGGCGCTGCTGGGCATTCAGGGCATCTCGGAGTTCATCAAGCGGGTGGCATTCCTCAAGGGACTGATCCCCGATCCGACGGTGAAGGCCGGCACCAAGACCGCCGAAGAGGAACTCGCCGAGTTCCTGCTGCAAAAGGAAGTGGCCGCCCGTGAGCAGGCCGCACTGAAGGGAAGCGACAAATGATCGAATTCATCACCGCCAACATGGCGCCGATCATGTTCGGCAGCCTGGTTGTGTTCCTGCTGATGGGCTATTCGGTCGCCTTCTCGCTGGCGGCCTGCGGCCTCTTCTTCGGATTCGTGGCCATCGAGCTGGGCGTGCCCGGCATGGCCTCACTGATGCAGGCGCTGCCGCTGCGCATCTTCGGGATCATGCAGAACGACACGCTTCTGGCGATACCGTTCTTCACGCTGATGGGACTCATCCTCGAACGCTCAGGCATGGCTGAAGACCTGCTCGACACCGTCGGCCAGCTCTTCGGCCCGATCCGCGGCGGCCTCGCCATCGCGGTCATCCTGGTGGGCGCCATGCTGGCCGCCACCACCGGCGTCGTGGCAGCTTCGGTGATCTCGATGGGCCTCATCTCGCTGCCCATCATGCTGCGTTATGGCTACGACAGGCGTCTCGCGAGCGGCGTGATCGCGGCCTCAGGCACCTTGGCCCAGATCATCCCGCCGTCGCTCGTGCTGATCGTCATGGCCGACCAGCTCGGCAAGAGCGTGGGTGACCTCTACAAGGGCGCGTTCATCCCCGGCTTCGTGCTGACGGGCCTCTACCTGCTGTACGTGATCGGTATCGCGATTGCCAAGCCGCAGATGGTGCCGGCGCTGCCGCTGGAAGCACGCACGATCCGCGAGTCCGATGGTTCGTCCGGCCTGCGCTCGCTGCTGGTCCTGTCGATCCTGTCGTTTGCCTGCGCGATGACCTATGCGAAGACGCGCCCGGCCGGCACCCCGACCGATGAACTCGTCGTCGTCTCGATGTGCATCGGCATCGGCATCGCATTCGTGATCGCCGTCATCAACAAGGTGGCACGCCTCAACCTGCTGTCGAACATGGCAGAGCGCGTGACCTTCGTGCTGATCCCGCCCCTTGGGCTGATCTTCCTCGTGCTGGGCACCATCTTCCTCGGCATCGCCACGCCCACCGAAGGCGGCGCGATGGGTGCAACCGGTGCACTGGTGATGGCCATGGCTCGCAAGCGCCTCGACCTGAAGCTCATGCGCCAGGCCATGGACACCACGATGAAGCTGTCGTGCTTCGTGATGTTCATCCTCATCGGTTCGACGGTGTTCAGCCTGTCGTTCCAGGGCGTGGACGGTCCGAAGTGGGTCGAACACCTGCTGACCAGCCTGCCAGGCGGCCAGCTCGGCTTCCTGATCGTGGTGAACATCCTGATCTTCGTGCTGGCGTTCTTCCTCGACTTCTTCGAGTTGGCGTTCATCGTCGTGCCGCTGCTGGCCCCTGTGGCCGACAAGCTGGGCATCGACCTGGTGTGGTTCGGCGTGCTGCTCGCGGTCAACATGCAGACCTCGTTCATGCACCCGCCGTTCGGCTTCGCGCTCTTCTACCTGCGCAGCGTGGCGCCCACCAGCGACTACAACGACAAGGTCACCAACAAGCCGGTGGCAAAGGTGACGACGGGCCAGATCTACTGGGGCGCCGTGCCCTTCGTGATCATCCAGCTCATCATGGTGGGCCTGGTGATCGCCTTCCCGCAGATGGTTTCCGGCGGGTTGACGAAGGAAGAGACCATCGACGCCGACAAGGCCTTCCAGGAGCTTCGCATGCAGGATGAAAAGGAAGCCGGCCTTGCCCCCGAATCTGCCCCGGCGGTGCCGGGCAGCGACCCCTCGGCGTCCGAGCCTCAAGCCGAAGGGACCACCGCAGACGACGACCCGATGAAGGCCATCGAAGAAGCCGTCAAGGAGGACCAGAAGAAGTGACAGTCGAGGAGGTGGCCATGGCCACCTCCTCTCTTCCACAAAGCAAAAAGCCGCCGATATCGGCGGCTTTTTGCTTTGTGGGGGAAGCGTGGCGCCGTACCTCAGCGCCGCCCCCTTCTCTCTTACAGCAACTGGAACGCGGCAATCGCCACCAGCGTGGGGCCGAGTGCTGACAGGAAGAGCCAACCCGCGTTGATGGACCCGTCACGGAAGTTCCCGCGCAGGATCGAATACCCGGCAGGGTTCGGCGCGTTGGCGATGACCGTCAGGCCGCCACCGGTCACGGCACCCGCCACCAGCGAGTACTTGAACTCGTCGCTCAGACCTTCGACCAGCGAGCCGAGGTAGGTCAGCGCGGCGTTGTCGGTGACCGCCGTGAGGGCGGTTGCAGCGTAGTAGACCTGCTGAGCGCTCATGCGGGTGAGCAGTTCCTGCAGCCACCATTGCTGCTGTCCGCCCAGCACGACCAGGCCCGCCAGGAAGAAGGCCACGAGCAGCGCTTCGCGCAGGATGAGCGGATCGTGATGACGCGGATAAGCCCGCGCATAGCCAATGAAGAAGAGCAGCAGCCCGAGAAAGATCGCTGGGTGGTGCGCAAACATCACGATGCCGAGCAGGAACGCCCCGCTCACGAGCATCGCACCCGCAGGCGGGCTGTTGGCATCGGCGACCGTCGGAGTGTCTGGCGTGGCACGCACCAGGTGGCGTGCAAACAGCACCGACACGACTGCAGCGTTGAAGAGCACCGCCAAGGCCGATTTCCAGCCGAAGTGCGTGAGCATGAACGGTGTGTCCCAACCCCACTTGGCCGCGACCATCAGCACCGGCGGCGCCGCAAACGAGGTGAGCGTGCCGCCGATCGACACGTTGACGAAGAGAACACCGATCGTCATGTACTTTACGTACTCGGGCAGTTCCACCTTGAA
This sequence comes from Rhizobacter sp. J219, assembly GCF_024700055.1. Taxonomy (GTDB): domain Bacteria; phylum Pseudomonadota; class Gammaproteobacteria; order Burkholderiales; family Burkholderiaceae_C; genus Rhizobacter. The sequence continues at coordinate 341,882 of NZ_JAJOND010000001.1, read as the reverse complement.
CACCCGGTCACGCAGCATCAGCGCGGCCAGCGTCATGGCGGCAGGCTCCGTGACGGCAGAGCCGATCAGGGGCAGGACGGACAAGGCGAGGAAGTACACCGCGATCGAATTCGGCAGCGGCATCATCCTGGCCAGCACGTTCACCAGCACCGCGGCGAGCCTCAAGATCGGCTTGCTGCCTGCCACGACCATGATCGCGAACACGAAGAGCGGCTCGGTGAAGTTGCGCCCGTCGACGTAGGCCGTTGCACCCTCGCGGCCCTGTGCCGCGAACAGGAACAGCACCAGCACCAACGCCCAAAAGCCAAACACCACCTCCACTTCCGACAAGAGGTGGAACACACCCTCATGTCGCGGATAGCGGTGGGCCAGGTGCGCAAACACGCTGGTCGAAAAGGTGTGCACCAAGGCCACCCCAAAAAGGGCGGCCGCGACGAGTTGGACGGTGGTGGGCGTCATGTTGACAACAGAAGTGAAACAAAACTGGTGGGCCAATAACTGGTGCGCCAACAAAAAGCCCCGCCATGGCGGGGCTCGCACGAGGGGCCGTGGCCGAACTCAGAGCTTGGCGCTTTGCATGTAGCTGTCGAAGCGGGCTTCCGTGAAGCGGAACCACAGATTCGCTTCTTTGCGGAAGTTGGCGTAGTCGGTGTAGACCTTCTTCCAGCTCGGGTTCTTGTCCGAAATCTCGCTGTAGATGTCCATCGATGCCTTGTAGGCCGCGTCCATCACGGACTTCGGGAAGGCCACGAGCTTGGTCTTGCTGGCCACGAGCTGGCGCAGGGCGGCCGGGTTCTTCACGTCGTACTTGGCCTGCATGTCGGTGTGCGCGTAGGCGGCAGCGGCCTCGATGATGGCCTTGTACTCCGCCGACAGGCCGTCATAGGCCTTCTGATTGACCAGCAGGTCGAGCTGCGGGCCGCCTTCCCACCAGCCGGGATAGTGATAGAACTGGGCGACCTTGTTGAAGCCGAGCTTCTGATCGTCGTAGGGGCCGACCCACTCGGCCGCATCGATCGTGCCCTTCTCCAAGGCCTGGTAGATCTCGCCACCGGGGATGTTTTGCGGCACCGAGCCCAGGCGCTCGCACACCTTGCCGGCGAAGCCGCCGACGCGGAACTTCAAGCCCTTCATGTCGGCGATGGTCTTGATCTCCTTGCGGAACCAGCCGCCCATCTGCGCCCCGGTGTTGCCCATCGGGAAGCTGATCATGTTGTACTTGGCGTAGAACTCGCGCATCAGCTTGAGACCGTTGCCTTCATACATCCACGCCGTCATCTGGCGCGAGTTGAGGCCGAAGGGGATTGCGCAGCCGAGCGCAAAGGTCTCGTCCTTGCCGAAGTAGTAGTAGGGCGCGGTGTGACCCATCTCGACGGTGCCGTTCTGCACGCCATCGATCAGCGCCGGCGACGGCATCACTTCACCGGCCGCATGGACCGAGATCTCGAACTTGCCACCCGTCATGTCGCGCACCTTCTTGGCGAAGGTTTCGGCCGCGCCGAAGATGGTGTCCAGTGACTTGGGGAAGCTCGAAGTCAGGCGCCAGCGGACGCTGGCTTGAGCATGGACGACGGCCGGGGCTGCACCCGCTGCCAACACGCCGGCCAGTCCCGCGCCGTGAACGAACGAACGACGTTGCATGAAATGTCTCCTTATAGGTCCTCCGGGAGGAGGTGGCGGGAAATTCTAGGAGCGGGTTCATGCACCCTGACCGGGATTTACCCGTGAGCAAAACCGCGTAGCGCCGCGTCAGGAATGAGTCAGCAACGCCTCAGGATCCGGCCACCTTCATGCGGTCGACCAGCACCGAGCCGATGGTCTTGGTGCCCATCGTGTAGGTGTCGGCGCCGACCGCGACGATGCCCTTGAACATGTCGCGCAGGTTGCCGGCGATGGTGATCTCGTGCACCGGGTAGGCGATGCGGCCGTTCTCGACCCAGAAGCCCGCGGCACCACGCGAGTAGTCGCCAGTGACGTAGTTCACGCCCTGCCCCATCAGCTCGATCACGAAGAGCCCGCGGTGGAGCTTGCGCAGCATCGCGTCGAGGTCGTCGCCGGGCTGCGTGAGGCGGCTGGTGAAGGTGAGGTTCTGCGAGCCACCCGCGTGGCCGGTGGTGCGCATGCCGAGCTTGCGCGCCGAGTAGCTGGAGAGGAAGTAGCCCTGCACCACACCCGCGCTCACCACGTCGCGCACGCGCGTCACCACCCCTTCGTCGTCGAACGGTGCGCTGCCCTTGGCGCCGCGGATGTGCGGGTCTTCGTGGATGTCGATGTGCTCGGCCAGCACCTGCTGCCCCAGGCTGTCGAGCAGGAACGAGGACTTGCGGTACAGCGCCCCGCCACTCGTGGCCTGCACGTAGGCGCCGAGCAGGCCGGCGGCAAGCGTCGACTCGAAGAGCACCGGCACCTGGCAGGTCTTGATCTTGCGCGCATTCAGGCGCGACAGCGCACGCTCCGCGGCGTAGCGTCCCACGGCCTCGGGCGCGGCCAGCTCGCCGGGCGAGCGCATGGAGCTGTACCAGGCGTCGCGCTGCATGTCGTCGCCATTCGGGCCGGGCACCGAGGCGATGGGCGCCACCGAGAGCGAATGCCGCGAGCTCGCGTAGCCGCCGCGAAAGCCGCGTGTGTTGCCGGCGAAGAAGTGCGACTGCTGCGCCGAGACGCCCGCCCCTTCGGAATTGGTGATGCGCTTGTCGACGCCGAGCGCCGCGGCCTCGCAGCGCAGGGCGATCTCGGCCGCGTCGGCGGCGTTGATGTCCCAGGGGTGGAAGAGGTCAAGGTCGAGGCGTGCGGCATCGCCGAGTGCGAGGTCGGCTTCATCGGGCAGGCCCGCCGACGGGTCTTCGGCGGTGAACTTGGCGATGTCGTAGGCGGCACGCACGGTCTGCTCGATCGCCGTGCGCGAGAAGTCGGAGGTGCTCGCGTTGCCGCGGCGCTGGCCCACGTAGACCGTCACGCCCATCGACTTGTCGCGGTTGCGCTCGACGTTCTCGATCTCGCCCTTGCGCACCGAGACCGACAGCCCCGCGCCTTCGGAGACCTCGACGCCCGCGTTGCTCGCGCCGAGCGACTTGGCGATGGCCAGCGCATCTTCCACGAGCTGGCGGAAATCGCCCTGCGAATACGAGAAGCCGTGGTGTTGGGTCAGCGAGGAAGCTCATGCGCAGCGGCGTTTGGTGACGGGATGCACGTTGGTGTGCACGGCAAAGGGCCCACACGAGGCGCCCTGCGAAAAGGCCGCGGCTATCATACCCACGACCTATGGCCCAGCCCCACCCGCGCCCCCCTTCCGCCGACGACGGACACCCCGAAGACGGCCACTCTTCCAGCGGTGGCGAGTTCGAGCGCCCCAGCAAGACCCAGCTCAAGAAAGAGATGCACGAGCTGCAGGAGCTGGGAGAAGCCCTCGTCGCCCTGCCCGATGACCGCGTCGTCGACCTGCCCATTTCCGAGACGCTGCGCGATGCGGTGGCCGAGTACAAGCGCACCCGCTCGTTCGAAGGCAAGCGCCGCCAGATGCAGTACATCGGCAAGCTGATGCGCAAGAACGACGTCGAGCCCATCCGCGAGGCGGTGGCCGCCATGCGGCTCGGCCGCGCCAAAGACGCCCTGGCCCTGCACGAGGCCGAACGCTGGCGCGTGGAGCTGCTGGCAAGCGACGACGCCCTCACCCGCTGGATGGGCGAGCACCCGGGTGGCGACCTGCAGCAGCTGCGCAGCCTGATCCGCGCCGCCCGGAAAGACGCCGCCGCCACGCCCGAGCAGCGCAACGGCCGCGCCTACCGCGAGCTGTTCCAGTTCATCAAGGAACATTCGATCCGCCATGAATGACCGTGTGCGCATCGGGTTGGTCTCGGTCAGCGACCGGGCCTCTACCGGGGTCTACGAGGACAAGGGCATCCCGGCGCTCAAGGACTGGCTGTCGCGCGCCCTGCGCAACCCGCTCGACTGGGAAACGCGCCTCATCCCCGACGAAGAGCCGGTCATCCGCGAAGCCCTGATCGAGCTGGTCGACACGGCCAGGTGCGACCTCGTGCTCACCACCGGCGGCACCGGCCCCGCGCTGCGCGACGTCACGCCCGAAGCCACGCTCGCCGTGGCCCACAAAGAGATGCCGGGCTTCGGCGAGCAGATGCGCCAGATCAGCCTGCGCTTCGTGCCCACCGCCATCCTGTCTCGCCAGGTGGCCGTGATCCGCGGCCAGGCGCTCATCATCAACCTGCCCGGCCAGCCAAAGTCCATCGCCGAGACCCTCGAAGGACTGCCGCTTGCGCAGCCTCCGGTGCACGGCATCTTCGCCGCGGTGCCCTATTGCATCGACCTCCTCGGCGGCCCCTACATCGAGACAGACGAGAACGTCTGCAAAGCCTTCCGCCCCAAGTCCGCGCAGCGGCCTCCGCCGCGCGGCTGAGGGACCAGAGCCTGAGCACAGGCCACCCCTAAAGACGACAAACACAACAGGAGACAGCATGAGCGCACAGCCCGGCCGCGACAACGGCGAACGGCAGATGGTCGCCATGTATTCAGTGCTCAGCGCCACCAACGAAGCGCTGCTGTTCGCCAAGACGCCGGCCGAGCTCTTCCAGCGCGTGTGCGATGCCGCGGTCGACGGCCACCAGTTCCTCACGGCGGCCGTCACCACGCCCGATGCCGACACCGCCTGGCTGCGCGTCGAGGCCGCCTCGGGCATCGCCGCCACGCAGCTGCGCGAGTCGCGCATTTCGGTCGACGCCCAGACGGCCGAAGGCCAGGGCCTGGTCGGCGAAGCCTACCGCGGCCTGAAGCCTGCAATCAGCAACCAGTTCATGCAAGACGCCCGCACCCGGCCCTGGCACGCGCAGGCCGGCCGGGCCGGTGTGGCGTCGGCGGCAGCCATCCCCATCGTGCGCGGCACACGGGCCTTCGGCGTGATGCTGTTCTACGCACGCGAGGTCGAGGCCTTCGGCGGGAGCATCGTCGCGCTGCTGGAGCGCATGTCCCGCAACATCGTCTTTGCGCTCGACAACTTCGAGCGTGAAGCCGAGCGCCAGCATGCGGAAACAGCCCTGCGCCGCAGCGAAGAGAAGTTCCGCAACATCCTCGAAAGCCTGGACGACGCCTACTACGAGGTCGACCTGAAAGGAAAGCCGATCTACCTCAACGGCGCCTACGCCCGCATGCTCGGCTACGACCACCATCACGTGGCCGAACGCGACTACCGCAGCCGCCAGACACCCGAGATGACGCAGGTGGTGTTCAAGGCCTTCAACGAGGTCTTCCGAACCGGCCAGTCGAAACGCTCGCAGATGTGGGAGTACATCCACCGAGACGGCAGCACGATCCAGGTCGAGGGCTCGGTGCTGCTGGTGAAAGACGAGAGCGGCCAGCCGGTGGGCTTTCGCGGCATCCTGCGCGACGTGACCGAGCGCCGCCGCATGGACCAGGCCCTGCGCGACAGCGAAGCGCGTTTCCGCGCGATGACCAACCTGTCGTCCGACTGGTACTGGGAAGCCGATCCCGAGCACCGCTTCACGCGCCTCGAAAGCCGCGAGACCGGCCAGCGCCAGACCCGCAACCCGCTGATCGGCCGCGCCATCTGGGAAAGCACCATGAAGGCCCACCTGCCCGGCGGGTGGGACGAATTCCGCGCCCTGCTCGACGATCGGCAGTCGTTCCGCGACATCGTGATGCAGCGCATGGCGCCGGGCAAGTCGCCCTACTACATCAGCATGAGCGGCGAGCCGATGTTCGATACCTCGGGCGCTTACATCGGCTACCGAGGCATCTCGCGCGAGATCACCGAGCAGAAGGTGGCCGAAGAGCACATCCACCACATGGCGCGGCACGACAGCCTGACCGGGCTGCCCAACCGGCTGCTCTTCAGCAGCCTGCTCAACGCCAGCCTCAAGACCGCCGAACGCTACAAGCGCACCTTCGCGGTCATGTTCATCGACCTCGACCGCTTCAAGTTCATCAACGACACACTCGGCCACGAGGCCGGTGACACCTTGCTGAAGGAAATCACCGTTCGCTTCAAGCAGGCCTTGCGCGGGAGCGACGTGATCGCGCGCCTGGGCGGCGACGAGTTCGTGGTGCTGGTGCAGGAGGTGCCCGACCGGGAACACGCCGCCATCGTGGCGCGTAAGCTGCTGTCGGCCGCCATCAAGCCGATCGAGCTGATGGGGCAGGAATGCCGCGTGACCGCAAGCGTGGGCATCTCGCTTTTCCCCGGCGACGGCCAGGACGAGCAGACCCTGATGAAAAACGCCGACAGCGCGATGTACCACGCCAAGGAGGAAGGCAAGAACAACTTCCAGTTCTATTCGAGCGAGATCAGCTCGCAGACGCTGGAGCGCCTGACGCTCGAATCGAACCTGCGCCGCGCGCTGGAGCGCCAGGAGTTCTCGCTCGCCTACCAGGCCAAGGTCGACCTGAAGAGCGGCCGCATCACCGGCGTCGAGGCCCTGCTGCGCTGGCACAACCCGGAGCTCGGGTCGGTGTCACCGGCGAAATTCATCCCGGTGGCCGAAGAGACCGGCCTCATCGTGCCCATCGGCCGCTGGGTCATGAAGACCGCCTGCCTGCAGAACGTGGCCTGGCAGCAGCAGGGCCTGCCGCCCATCAACATGGCGGTCAACCTCTCGGTGCGCCAGTTTGCCGACGAGCACCTGCTCGACGACGTGACGGCCATCCTGCAGGAGACGGGCATGAACCCCGCCCTGCTGGAACTCGAGATCACCGAGGGCATGATCGTCCACAACGTCGAGCGCGCCATCAAGCTGCTCACCGCGATCAAGCAGCTGGGCGTGCGCTTGGCGATCGACGACTTCGGCACCGGCTACTCGTCGCTCGGCCAGCTGAAGAACTTCCCGATCGACACGCTGAAGGTGGACCGCTCGTTCATCCGCGACCTCGCCACCGATTCGGAAGACAAGGCCATCACCAGCGCCATCATCGCGATGGGCAAGACGCTCTCGCTCACGGTGGTTGCCGAAGGGGTCGAGACGGCCGAGCAGCAGAACTTCCTGCGCGAGCAGGCCTGTGACGAAATGCAGGGCTACTACTTCAGCAAACCGATTGCGCCGGAGGAATTTGCGGCGCTGCTGGGCAAAGAGAAGGCTACTTGACCAGTTGAGACAAGCGGTCGGCGTCGAAGTCTTCCGTCGTCGCTGCATCGCTTGGCACGCAGTCGCCCTTTTGCATCGGCGCGATCTTCTCGATGGCCGCCCAGAGCATCGCGATCTGGTGCGCATTGCCCGCCGCGTTGTCGATCAGGCCCTTCATCGCCTGCGACATCGGGTCGTCGCTCTCGGTGATGCCATAGGCCGAGAAGCCCATGCGGGCGGCGGCCTCTTCGCGCTTGGCGTCGACTTCCTTGTGGATGATGCGCGCCGGGTTGCCCACCGCCGTGGCGCCGGCCGGGACTTCCTTCAGCACCACCGCGTTGGAGCCAACCCGTGCGCCGTCGTGCACGGTGAAGGCCCCCAGCACCTGCGAGTTGGCACCGACGATCACCCCCTTGCCCAAGGTCGGGTGCCGCTTGGCGCCTCGCGTGAGCGAGGTGCCGCCGAGCGTCACGCCCTGGTAGATGGTGCAGTCGTCGCCGATCTCGGCCGTCTCGCCCACCACCACGCCCATGCCGTGGTCGATGAAGACACGCCGTCCGACCTTGGCCGCCGGGTGGATCTCGATGCCGGTGAACCAGCGAGCGAGCTGCGAGATGAAGCGCCCGCCCCACTTCCAGCCGCGCCGCCAGCAGGCATTCGCCCAGCGGTGCATCACCAGCGCGTGCAGACCGGGGTAACAGGTGAGCACGGTGAACGCCGAATGCGCGGCAGGGTCGCGCTCCAGGATGCAGCGGATGTCTTCTCGAAGGCGCTCGAACATGGCGAGGCAGTTTAGCGGCGAGCCTTCAAGCCTGCTGGCGGCGGGTTGCCACGTAGGCGCTCAGGGCTTGCGGGTGGACTGCATTGCCCGGGCGATGCCGCGCAGGATGTGCACTTCTTCCTCGGTCAGCGCAGCCCGGTTGAAGAGCTGGTTCAGCCGCGGCATCAGCTTCTTGGGCGAGGCCGGGTCGAGAAAGCCGATGTCGGCCAGCGCCTGCTGCCAGTGGTCGAGCACCCCTTGCACGGCCGTCGCGTCTGCATGCTTGACCGAGCCCGTGCGCGGCGCGACCGCAAAGCCTCCCAGTGCCTGCCGCCAGTCGTAGGCGATCAGCTGCACCGCTTGCGCCAGGTTGAGCGAGCCGTAGTCGGGGTGCGTGGGGATGCTCAGGCAGGCATGGCAGCGGTACACGTCCTCGTTGCCCATGCCATAACGTTCGGAGCCGAAGACGAAGGCCACGCGGTGATCGGTCTTCGCAAGCGTCGTGAACAATTCACGCGGCGCGTGGGTCGGCGGGCCGAAATCGCGCGGCGTCATCGCGGTGGCGCAGGCGTAGCTCACGCCGTCGAGCGCTTCGGTGAGCGTGCCCACCACGCGCGCCCGCACCAGGATGTCGGCCGCGCCACTGGCCATCGCCACGGTTTCTTCCTGCACCAGCACGTCGGCGAATCGTGGGGCCACGAGCACGAGATCCGAGAAGCCCATCACCTTCATCGCCCGTGCCGCCGCACCCACATTGCCCGGATGGCTGGTGTTGAGGAGGACAAACCGTGTGTCGTTCATGGGCTCGCGCTTAAAATTCGATTATCCGTGCCGCCCTTCCCCGCGATGGGCCGCGCACACCGCTCTTTCCCCACCGCCATCCGCCTCTTCCCTTTTCCTTTGCAGGACGCCCCATGTCGCAAGCGCTTCACCCCATGCTCAACGTCGCCGTCAAGGCGGCCCGCACCGCGGGGACCATCATCAACCGCGCTTCGCTCGACCTCGACATCCTGAAGGTCACCACCAAGTCGGCCAACGACTTCGTGACCGAGGTGGATCAACGTGCCGAAGAGTCCATCATCGAGACCCTGCTCACCGCCTACCCCGGCCACGGCATCCTGGCCGAAGAGTCGGGCCGCGTGCACGGCGCCAAGCACAGCGAGTACGTCTGGATCATCGACCCGCTCGATGGCACCACCAATTTCATCCACGGGCTGCCGTTCTACGCCGTGTCGATCGCACTCGCCTATCGCGACCAGATCCAGCAGGCCGTCGTCTACGACCCGACGCGCAACGACCTGTTCTATGCCTCCAAGGGCCGCGGCGCCTTCCTGAACGACAAGCGCCTGCGCGTCTCCAAGCGCACCCGCTTGAGCGACTCGCTCGTCGGCACCGGCTTCCCCTTCCGCAAGGGCGACAACTTCCAGCGCTACATCAAGATGTTCAGCGAGGTGATGCAATCGTGCGCCGGCGTGCGCCGCCCGGGCGCCGCCGCACTCGACCTCTGCTACGTGGCCGCCGGCTACTACGACGCCTTCTTCGAGACCGGCCTGAACCCCTGGGACATCGCCGCCGCCTCCCTCATCATCACCGAGGCCGGCGGCCTGATCGGCAACTTCACCGGCGAAGCCGACTTCATGTACCAGCGCGAAGTCGTCGCCGGCAACCCCAAGATCTACGGGCAGATGGTGAGCATCCTCGCGCCCTACACCCGTGTCATCAAGGACGCCCCGGGCACCGGCGCCCACGGCGCAACCGAAGTAGCCCCGACGGCGGAAGAAGCCTTCATCGCCACGGCCACGGCAACCACCGCCGCCGCCCCGGCGGAAGCGCCCAAGCGCAAGGCCGTGCGCATCCGCAAGGCCGACCTCGACCCCAAGTCTTAAGCGTTCAGCTCGCGCCAGCGCGCCGCGGCCTGGCCGCGTGTGTCGACGCCCAGCTTGCCGAGGATGTTGGCCACATGCCGCTTCACCGTGTGCGGGCTCAGATCGAAAGCGCGGGCGATGAGCTTGTTGCTGTCGCCGGCCGCGATGCGCGCGAGCACCTCGGTCTCGCGCTCGCTCAGGCCGGCCATGCCCGCCGGTCGCGCACTCTGCACCGCTGCCACCGGCGCCTGCAGGCCAAGCACCGACGACAGATGCACGAGCAAAGCCTGCTCGGGTGCCGCCAGGCGTGAACCCCAGGCCGCCGACTGCAGACGAGCCAGCACCTGGGGGCCGGCAAACAAGGCGCCGCCGATCTCGCGCCGGTCGTGGACCTCGTCAAACCAGTCTTGCAGCGTGATCGCCGCCAGGTCCAGTCGCCCCTGCTGCACGTGGATGTCGGCGAGCAGCAGGCGGGCCTGCGTGGCCGGGTAGAAGAGGGAGCGGTTCAGGTCATCGGCCAGCGGCTGCAGCAGCGTGCGCGCCTCGTCGAGCCGCCCGTCGGCCAGCGCGACCAGCGCCCGGCTGAACGATCGATTGGCCGCCGCGGCAGGCCATTCATAGGCGTTGCCGGCGCGCTGCAGCTCGGCGTCGACACGGCGCAGCGCCTCGTCGTCGCGCAGGATCCAGCAGGCGCGCAAGTGAACGAAGAGCACCTCCGACTCGTGCACCTGCCGGTGGCTCAAGGGGCTGTGCAGGCGCAGGTCGTCGACCATCTCGCGCCCCACCGCATGGCAGGCCTCGCGCTCGCCGCGCAAGGCCAACCACAGCGTGCGGGCAAGGCGCAGCTCGGTCGCGAGGATGCGCGGCATGCCGAGCCAGTGGCAGTCTTCCTCGCAGCGCTGCAGCCATTGGCCCGCTTCGTCGAGCTGGGCCGCGCCGAGCGCCAGCCAGGCGCGGATGTTGGCCACGCCGGCGCGCAGCTGCGTGGGCGCATCGCCGCAGACACGCACCGCGCTGTGGGCGAAGCGGTCGAGCAGCGGCTGCATGCCCGGCAGGCCGACGAAGACGCAGTGCGCCGGGAACTGCATCCACAGCATCGGCACCGGCACACGCTCCAGCGAGGCCAGCATTTCCGAGAACATGGGCGCCACGCGCTCGGTGCGCGCGGCCACGAATTCGTCCCAGGCGCTGCTGTAGTAGACGAAGGCCCGCGCCGCATCGTCGAGCGGCATGGCGCGCAGAGCCGTCAGCTCGCGCGTCGATTCGGCCAGGCGCCCGGCGTGCCAGAGGCCCGAGCAGACATTGGCCCGCGTGAGCACGGCATCGCGCTCGCGGCCCATGCGGGCAAAGCCTTCGGCGGCCTGTTGCATGGCGCCCAGCAGCGTCGACCAGTCGAAATGCGGCCAGGCGGCCAGGCCCTTCACCAGTTGCAGGTCGGGCCGGCGGGCGAATTCCTCTTCGGGAAAGAGCGTCAGCAGCTGCTCCAGCGTGGCACTCGCGCCGATGCCGAGCTGCTCTTGCGCACGCCTGGCAAGCACGGCGGTGGCTTCGTCCCACGCACCGGCGCGCGCCAGGTAGCCGACGGCACGCGACAGGTCGGGCTCGTGCTCGGCCGCTCGGCGCAGGAGCCGCGGCAACTCATCCGGGAAATCGCGCTGCAGGCGGTCTTCCAGAAAGTCGCGGAAAAGATCGTGCAGGCGCAGCGTGAACTCGTCGGCCTCCATCACGCTTGCAAAGAGGCCGCGGCGCTCGATGTCTTCCAGCAAGCGTGCCGCATGCGGCGTCTCGGCCACGTGGGCGCAGCGCGCCACCGTCAGCTCGGGCAGCACCGAACAACGCAGCAGGAACTCGCGCAGGTCGCCGGGCAGTTCGTCGAGCACCTCGGTGGCGAGGTAGTCGAAGAGGTGGCGCTGCGTGGGCACGCTGGCTCGCGCGGTGCCCGGCCGTGTGGCGAGGCTCAGGCGAAGGCCTGCTGCCCAGCCGTCGGTGCGCTCCAGCAGCTCGCGCGGGCTGGCGCCGGCACTGCCGGCATTGAGGTCCAGCAAGGCGCTGACTTCCGATTCGTTGAAGCGCAGATCGAACTGGCGGAACTCGGCCAGCTCGCCCTGCGCCCGCAGGCGCGCGAGCGACAGCATCGGCTCCACCCGGCTCGCCACCACCACGCCCCAGCGCGGCGGCAGCCGCTCCAGCAGCGCCTGCAGCAGCTCGAAGATGCGCGGGTCGCTCAGGCGGTGGGCGTCGTCGAGCACGATGAGCCCGCGCCAGACCTCGGTGCCGGCGAGCGCGTTGGCGAGTTCTGTCGCCACATCGCGCAGGCCGTGTTCCGCCTGCGCCAGGAGCGCCAGCGCCTCGGGTGAGACGCGCCAGGGCAGGTCATACGGCTCCAGCGCGGTGGCCAGGCAGGCCAGGAATCGCGGCAGCTGGTCGTCTTCGTCGACCGACACCCAGGCCAGCGCGAGCCCTTCGGGCCCCTCCGGCAGCAGCCGGATCTGGCGGCCCAGCGCCGAGGTCTTGCCGTAGCCGGCCGGTGCCACCAGCAGCGTGAGCCGCTGCTCCATCAGCGCGCGGCCGAGCGCCTCCTCGAGCAGAGGACGGGCCACGAGCCCGGCCCGGGGCCGTGGCGGCTGGATCTTGGCGAGGGCGAACGACGGCGCCGGGGCGGCGGCGGGGGATGGCATGGCGCAATTCTGCCCAAAGCGCCTGCTGCCAGCAGGTGACCGATGGCTCTTTCGGGCGATGCCGCGGCGCGCTGCACTGCGCAGACTGCCAGCCATGCACGTCTTTCACCACCAGCACCTCAAGAGCCTCGCCCAGGACCGGGACGGCGAGCAGCACTTCTGCGCCATCGGCCCGCCCTGCGGCGTGCACGACTTCCAGGTCTGGGTGCACACGCTGCCGCCCGGGGCCCACACCCCCCTGCAGCGCCACGCGGGCAGCTTCGCCTGCCTGGCGTTCTCGGGCTCCGGCAAGTTGCTGATCGACGGCGGGCCGGTGCGCTTCCAGGCGCCGTGCACGCTGGTGGTGCCGCCAGGCTGCGATTTCCAGATCACCAACAACAGCGCCCTGCCACTGCGCGTGCTGAGCGTGTTCAACACGGAGCCACAGCGGCTCTAGCCCCCTCATCCGGGGTGGCCCATCGCAGGCCAGCCAATGGCTCCTTCAGGCGATGCCTGGCCCGCCCCCTCCCGGAACACTGACAACCATGCCGCACCTCTTGCGGCACCGACCTTCAACCCCACAGGAGAGCCCCCATGACCGCCGCCATCCTTGCCGACGCCACCCCGCAGACCACCGCCACGGCCCAGCGCTTCGACATCTACCAGCCCATCCACAAGGGCCTGCGTGACTTCATGGGCGACACGCTCTCCCGCGTGGGCCGTGTCGACGTGACCGATGCCGAGGACCTGGCGGATGCGCTGAGCCAGGTGGAGGCCCTGCTCGACTTCTGCGCCAAGCACGTGCAGCACGAAAACGAGTTCATCCACACCGCCATCCGCGCCCGCCAGCCCGGCGCCGCCAGCCGCACGGCCGACGACCACGTCGAGCACCTGCAGAGCATCGACACCCTGCACAAGGAAACACGCGCCGTCTACGACGCCGACAACGAGCAGCGCCACGCGCTGGCCCTGCGCCTGTACCGCCACCTCGCGCTCTTCGTCGCCGAGAACCTTCAGCACATGCACATCGAGGAGACGGCCAACAACGCGGCCCTCTGGGCCCACTACACCGACGAGGAACTGGCCGCCATCCACGACCGCCTCCTCGCCTCCATCGCGCCGGCCGAGATGATGCTGGGCCTGCGCTGGATGGTGCCGGCCCTCACCCCGCAGCAGCGTGCCGGCATGTTCGGCGAGATGAAGGCCGGTGCGCCGGCCGAAGTGTTCAACGCCGTGGTCGACACGGTGCGCCCGCACCTGGCCGCACGCGACTGGTCGAAGCTCGCCAGCGCGCTCGCCTGACCCGCCGCCCAGGAGACCCGAGATGAACAAGTGGATCAAGCGCGGCGGTCTTGCCGTGCTGGGCGTCGTCGCCCTCGGTGCCTCGACGCTCGTCGTCGGCACGCAGCTCGGCCAGCGCAAGATGAACCGCATCGTGTCGATCGACGTGGCCGCCGTCGCGCTGCCCACCGACGCCGCCAGCATCGAACGCGGACGCTACCTCTACATGTCGCGCGGCTGCACCGAATGCCACGGCGTCGACGGTGCCGGCAAGGACGTGGTCAACGACGGCAAGGGCATGCACGTGCGCGCCCCCAACATCACGCCGGGCCCCGGCACGGTGGTGGCGAACTACAGCGTGACCGACTGGGTGCGCACGCTGCGCCACGGCGTGAAGCCCGACGGTCGCCCTGCGATCGTGATGCCGAGCGAAGACTACGCCCGCCTGACCGATGCCGACCTCGGCGCGATGGTGGCCTACCTGCGGCAGATGCCGCCGGCCGCCGGCACCGGCGCGGTGCTCGAACTGCCGCCGCTCGTGAAGACGCTGTACGCCGCCGGCGTGATGCACGACGCCGCCGAGATCATCGACCACACCCTGCCCCCCTCGACGCCCGTGCCCGAGGCGGTGACGCCCGAACACGGCGCCTACGTCATCAACTCCTGCATCGGCTGCCACGGCGCCAGGCTCTCAGGCGGCAAGATCCCCGGTGCACCACCCGAGTGGCCTGCCGCGGCCAACCTCACACCCGGTGACGGCACCGCGATGACGCACTACCCGACGCCCGAGTCCTTCGCCACGATGCTCAAGACCGGCAAACGACCCAACGGCACCGAGGTGAGCAAGGTGATGCCCTTCCTCGCGCTGAAGGAAATGAACGACACCGATGTGCGGGCGATGTACGCGCACCTGAAGACGCTGCCGCCGCTTGCGGCCGGCAACCGCTGACCCGACACCCCACCAGGAGAACCCCCATGAACGCAATTCGCCACGCCGTGGCGTTGGCCTCGCTTTGCCTTTTGTCCGCGTGCGGCGGTGGCGGCGATGCGCCGTCGGAGCCGACCTCGTCTCAGGCGCGGCCGGCCACCGCGATCCGCAGCGACTTCGTGCAACTCGAAGGCTGCGTCACCGATCGCCAAGACCGCCCGATCGCCACCGGCGTGCAGGCCCTGGGCAGCGATGGCCGGCTGGTCGCCAGCACGCGCAGCCAGGCCGATGGTCTGTTCACCCTGCGCGTGCCGGCCCGCAGTTCGGTGCAGCTGAGTCTCGACGCACCCGGCCAGGACCGGCTGGAGCTGCTCACTGGCAGCACCTCGCTCACGCTCACCGGTTGCCTGCACCTGGCCTGAGCCGCGCGACCACCTCGTCGGCAATCGCAAGACACGAGGTGAGCCCCGGTGACTCGATGCCGAAGAGGTTGACCAGGCCCGCCACGCCATGCTCGGCCGGGCCGTCGATGCGCCAGTCGGGCGCGGGCTCATCGGGCCGATGGATCTTCGGGCGGATGCCGCTGTAGGCCGGCTGCAGCGCGCCGTCCCGCAGGCCCGGCCAGTAGCGGCGCACGTCGGCGTAGAAGCCCGCGGCACGCGCGGGGTCGACGGTGTAGTCGAGCGGCTGCCCGGCCGCGTCATCCGCCAACCACTCCACATCGGGGCCGAAGCGGGCCTGTCCGCCGAGATCGAGCGTGAGATGCACGCCGAGCCAGGCGTCTTGCGGCAGCGGGTACACGAGGCGAGAAAACGGCGCCCGGCCCGCGAGCGAGAAGTAGCAGCCCTTGCTGAAATGCGCCGTGGGCACGTGCGACTTGTCGAGCCCTTCGGTCGCCACCGCAAGCTTTGGCGCCCACAGGCCGGCGGCGTTGACGACGATGCGCGCGGCAAGCTCCATCGGCTGGTCACCGCCGACGTGCAGCACGTGCCGGTCTTCGTGTTCGTTGGTTCTGCAACGGATGCGCTCCACCGGCGACAACAGCGCCACATCGCCCCCCGCCGCCTGCAGGTCGCCCTGCAGCGCAAGCATCAATGCATGGCTGTCGATGATGCCGGTCGACGGCGAGAGGATCGCACCGGTGCACGCGAGCTGCGGCTCCATCGCGATGGCCTCGGCGGCGCTCAGCCGCTTCAGGTCGTGCACGCCATTGGCCGCGGCCTTCTTCATCAGCGCATCGAGCCCCGCGACCTGCAACTCGTCGGTCGCGACCACCAGCTTGCCGCAGCGTTGATGCGGCACACCATGCGACTCGCAGAACGCGTAGAGCTGCTGCCGGCCCGTCACGCACAGCCGCGCCTTCAACGACCCGGCGGGATAGTAGAGGCCGGCGTGGATGACCTCGCTGTTGCGCGAGCTGACGCCGGTGCCGATGGCGGTTTCGCTCTCGAGCACGATGGTGTCGAGGCCGCGTTGCGCGAGTGCGCGCGCTGTCGCGAGGCCGATCACGCCCGCCCCCACCACCACTGCATCAACCTCTTCCATGCACCCGGTCCGCGTTGACCGGGCGATTCCCGGCCGGCCTATTCTGCGTGAGCCGCAGTCGGCACCTGGGCGGGCATGGGCTCTGCGGTGGCGGCGTGCCACGCGGCGATGAAGTCGCGCGCACGCCGGCCCAGCTCGTGCAGCGCCATGCCGGGTTGAAACAGCTGGCTGCCGATGCCGAAGCCGGTCGCACCGGCCGCGAGCCACGGCGCGATGCTCTCGGGCGTCACGCCGCCCACCGGCCACAGCGGCGTGCCTTCGGGCAGCACCGACTTGAAGGCCTTGAGCCCGGCAAGGCCGACCATTTCGGCCGGGAAGATCTTGAGCGCACTCGCGCGCCAGCGCAGCGCGTTGAAGGCTTCGGTCGGCGTGGCCACGCCGGGCACGACCGCCATGCCGCGCTCGGCGGCGCGGCGCATCACGTCGGCGTCGCAGTTGGGCGCCACCATCAGGCGGCCGCCGGCGGCGTGGACCTCGTCGACCTCGCGGGTGGACAGCACGGTGCCGCCGCCCACCAGCGCATCGGAGGGCGCCACCGCGGCGATCGCCTCGATGCAATACAGCGCGCCGCGCCGGTTCAGCGGCACCTCGACGATGCGAAAGCCAGCCTCGAACAGCACGAGCGCCGCGGCACGCGCATGCTCGGGGGCGAGCCCCCGCAAGATGGCCGCAAGCGGCGGCCCGAACGTTTGCAACTCGGTCACCTGTCGATCCCTTCCTGCAGGCTGGCCAGTGCGGCGAGGAACACCGCCCGCGGCTCCAGCACCACGGGTGTGCTGCCGTGATGTCGCGCGGCCTCTCCATAGGCCGACGCGAGGGCGCCGGCCGCCACCACCGTCACCGTGCGCGGTGCGGGCCGGGTGTCGACCCACTCGGCCCCGATCAACAGGCCCGACAGGTACGAGCGCGCATGCGCCGCCGGCATGCGGCCGGTCACCACCTTGGCGCGACAGCCGAAGATCGTGTGCGAGAGGGCGCCACGCCCCGCCGCCAGCAGCCCGGCCTCGAACGCCTCGGGCACGTCCTCGGGCCCGACGATGCCGGCCAGCGTGCCGTGCTCGCCCAAGAGCGCGAAAAGCTCACCCGTCATGTAGGTGCGAAAGCCCTGCATCACACCGCGTTCCAGGCGCACCCATTTGCTGTGCGTACCCGGCAGCACGACCCAGCCGTCGGCCTGGCCCAGCGCCAGCGCGCCCAGCAGCTGCGTCTCTTCGCCGCGCATCACGTCGACCTCGCCGCTCGGCCCGATCCAGCGGTAACCGGGCACGAGCAGCACGCGCCGGCCCGGCGGTGCGTCGTTCAACGGGACCAAGTGGCGCGAGAGCGAGGTGAGCGGCGTCGACGCTTCAAGGTACGGCGCCTCCTGCCAGCCCGACGCCGCACCGACCATGCCCGACATCAACACCGGCCACTCGCGTGGCCAGCCGCGCACGACGGCCTCGAACGACTCGGCGAAACGCCCCCGTGCCGCGAGCAGGCCCTGATCATCGGCGCGCTCTTCGAGCAGCACCCCGCCCTCGCCCAGCAGGTAGGCCCTGCGGTGCGTCGTGCCCCAGTCGATGCCGATCAGGCCCGTCTTCATCGCACCCGCTTCGATTCGAACACCCGCTGCAGCAGGCAGAAGAGGAAGAGCAGCGCACCGATCACGATGCGCGTCCACCATGAGCTGAGCGAGCCGTCGAACATGATCAGCGTCTGGATGATGCCGAGGATCAACACGCCGAAGAGCGTGCCCGCGACATAGCCCACGCCGCCGGTGAGCAGCGTGCCGCCGATCACGACCGCCGCGATGGCGTCGAGTTCCAGGCCCACCGCATGCAGGCCGTAGCCCGAGAGCATGTAGAAGGTGAACACCACGCCGGCCAGCGCCGAGCAGAAGCCGCTCAGCGTGTAGACGCCGACCACCGTCGAGCGCACCGGCAGGCCCATCAGCACCGCCGAGTGTTCGCTGCCGCCGATCGCATACACCGTGCGGCCGAACTGCGTGTAGTGGGCAATGAAGATCGCCGCCAGCACCACCACGATCGCAATCAGCGCGCTGAGCGTGATCGACGCCTCGCCCCACAGCGGCAGCCGCCACTGCGAGAGCGTGGTGTAGGTGGTGTTGGTGATGCTGATCGAATCGATGCTGATCAGGTAGCACAGGCCTCGGGCGAGGAACATGCCGGCCAGCGTCACGATGAAGGGCTGCAGGCGGAACCGCTCGATCAGAAAGCCCTGCAAGGCCCCGAAGGCGGTGCCCATCAGCAGCACCAGCGGAAGCACCACCGCCGGGCTCCACTGGTGCTTCTCGACGAGCGAGGCCGACACCATGGTCGTGAGCGCGATCACCGAGCCGACCGAGAGGTCGATGCCGCCCGAGAGGATCACGAAGGTCATGCCCACCGCCACGATGCAGAGGAAGGCGTTGTCGATGAGCAGGTTCAGGAACACCTGCGACGAGAAGAAGCCGGTGTAGGCGACCGAGCCGGCGGACGCCATCGCGAAGAAGAGCGCGATGGTGACGGTGAGCGGCAGGTACTTCGGATCGAGCCGGGGGCGGCGCAGCGCGGCGCCCTGCCCCGCCGTCTTGCCCAGGCCTGCCGCCATCGGTGAAGCGCTCATGGCTTGGCCTCCACCGGTGCGCGGAACACCAGGCCGCGCACGCTCTGCCGGAATTCGGGCGACTGCAGCAGCATCACGAGGAACACCACCACCGCCTTCACCACGAGGTTGACTTCCGGCGGCACGCCCATCGAGTAGATCGCATAGGTGAGCGTCTGGATGATGAGCGCGCCGATCACGCTGCCGGCGAGGCTGAAGCGGCCGCCGTTGAGCGAGGTGCCGCCCAGCGTGACGGCGAGGATGGCATCGAGCTCCATCAGCTGGCCGGCGTTGTTGCCGTCGGCGCTCTTGACGTTGGAGCTGATGAGCAAGCCGGCCACGCCGGCGCACAGGCCGCAGAAGCCGTAGGTCGACAGCGTGATCAGCCGCGAGCGCACGCCGGCCACACGCGCCGCGGCCGGGTTGATGCCCACCGCCTGGATGAAGAGGCCGAGCGCCGTGCGCGTGACCACCCACCACAGAAGCGCGAACACCGCCGCCACGATGAAGAGCGAGAACGGAATGCCCAGCAGGTAGCCGCTGCCGATGAAGAAATACGGCGCGTAGTAGATGGTGATGATCTGGCCGTCGGTGATGAGCTGCGCGATGCCGCGCCCGGCCACCATCAGGATCAGCGTGGCCACGATGGGCTGCATGCCGACCCGGGCCACCAGCACACCGTTCCACAGGCCGCAGACGAGTGCGACGCCAAGCGCCGCGGCAATCGCAACAGGCATCGGGAAGCGGCTCACGTGCGTGGCCACGCCGTTCTGCACCACGAGCGCGCCGCCGATCATCCAGGCGGCGATGGCGGCGGTGATGGCCACCGTCGCGCCCACCGAGATGTCGATGCCGCGGGTGGCGATCACGAGCGTCATGCCGAGCGCCACCAGCATCAGCGGTGCGGCACGGTTGAGGATGTCGATCAGGCTGCCGTAGAGATGGCCGTCGCGCCACTCCAGGTGCAGGAAGCTCGGGTTGAAGGCTGCGTTGAGGATGAGCAGCAGCAGAAGCGTGATCACGGGCCACGCGAGCCGGTGTTGGAAGAGTCTGTCCATCATGCGTCCGCCGCGATCAGGTGATAGACGGCTTGCTCGCTGCTGCCCGCGGGCAGCTCGCCGACCTTGCGGCGGTCGCGCAGCACCGCGATCCGGTTCGACACACGCACCACCTCGCTCATCTCCGACGAGATGAAGACGACGGCCATGCCGCCGTCGGCCAGCGCGAGGATCTCGTCCATGATTTCCTGCTTGGCCGCAACGTCGATGCCGCGGGTGGGCTCGTCGAGGATCAAGAGGCGCGGTTCGGTGGCGAGCCAGCGCGCCAGCATCGCCTTCTGCTGGTTGCCACCCGACAGCAGGCCGATGGGCGTGTCGATGCCCGCGGTCTTGATGCCGAGTCGCTTGACGTAGCGCTCGGCCAGCTCGGCCTGCTGCTCGCGCGAGAGGAACTTGCCCATGCCGTGACGTGCCTGCAACGCGAGCGCGATGTTCTCGCGCACCGAGAGCTCGGCCACGATGCCATCGGCCTTGCGTTCTTCCGGGCACAGGCCGAGGCCGTGCCGCACCGCATCGGCAGGCGTCTTGAAGCTGACCGGCTGGCCGTCGACCCGCAGCTCGCCGCTGTCGGCCGACGAGAGGCCGAAAAGCAGGCGCGCGAGTTCCGTGCGGCCCGAGCCGAGCAGGCCGCCCAGGCCCACCACCTCGCCGGCGTGCACGCTCAGGTCGACCGGCTGCAGCTGGCCGCGTTCGCCCAGACCCTTCATCTCCAGCAACGGCACCGCATCAGCCGCCACCGGCCGCGCTTGCGCCTGGCCTTGGCTCGCGGCGAATTCGCGGCCCACCATCGCGGTGATCAGCGCCGTCGGCCCCAGCATCGCCGCCTGGTACTCGCCCACCAGCTCGCCGTTGCGCAGCACGGTGATGCGGTCGGAGATCGCGTACACCTGCTCCAGGAAATGCGTGACGAAAAGGATCGCCATGCCCTCGCCGCGCAGGCGGCGCAGCACGTCGAAGAGGCGCTTGACCTCGTCTTCGTCGAGGCTCGAGGTCGGCTCGTCGAGGATCAGCACCTTGGCCGACACGCTCAAGGCCCGCGCGATGGCCACCATCTGCTGAACGGCCACCGCATAGCTGTCGAGCCGGCGTGTCACGTCGATGCGGATGTTGAGCTTTGCGAGCCACTCCTCGGCCTGCCGGTTCATGCCGGTCCAGTCGATGCGCCAGGCGCCGAGCGCGCCTTTGCGCGGGTAGCGGCCGGCGAAGATGTTTTCCGCGACCGACAAATTCGGGCACAGATTCACCTCTTGGTAGACAGTGCTGATGCCGAGCGTCTGCGCATCCTGCGGCGAGCGCGGCGCGATGGGCTGGCCGGCGAGCCGCATCTCGCCGCCATCGGCCGGGTAGACGCCGGTGAGCACCTTGATGAGGGTGGACTTGCCGGCGCCGTTCTGCCCCATCAGCGCGTGTACCTCGCCAGGGAAAAGCCGCAGGCCGACGTCGTGCAAGGCACGCACGCCGAAGAACTGCTTCGACACGCCGCTGAGCTGCAGCAGCGGCTGCGGGCAATCGTCGTGGGGTTGCTCTCGGTAGACCATGTGGGCTTGTCTGTCGTTGTTCTTCAGGCTTTGTTCTTGTTGTACACGTCGATGAACACCGCCGCCAACAGCACCAACCCCTTGATGACCTGCTGGTAGTCGATGCCGATGCCCATGATGGACATGCCGTTGTTCATCACGCCCATGACAAACGCTCCGATTACCGCCCCCATCACCTTGCCCACCCCGCCGGAGGCCGAGGCGCCACCGATGAAGCAGGCGGCGATCACGTCGAGCTCGAAGCCGAGGCCGGCCTTGGGCGTGGCGGTGTTGAGTCGGGCGGCAAACACGAGACCGGCCAACGCCGCGAGAACGCCCATGTTGGCGAAGGCGAAGAGCGTGAGCCGCTCGGTCTTGATGCCGGACAGGCGCGTGGCCTTCTCGTTGCCGCCGAGTGCATAGATGCGCCGGCCGACGGTGGTGCGTCGGGTGACGAAGTCGTAGGCGAGCATCAGCACCACCATCACGATCAGCACGTTGGGCATGCCCTTGTACGAGGCCATGAGCCAGCTGAAGGCGACGATCAGCGCGGTGAACACCAGCGTCTTGCCGAGGAAGAACGGATAGGGCTCCTCGTCCATACCGTGCCTGGCCTGGTGGCGGCGCGCGCGCATCTGCAGCGCGAACCAGATCGCGGCGGCGACCACGCCGATCACGAGTGAGGTGAGGCGCAGGCCATCGTCGGCAAACACCTCCGGGATGAAGCCCGAACTCAGGCGCTGGAACGCGACCGGAAACGGCCCGACCGACATGCCGCCCAGGAGCGCGAGCGACAGGCCCTTGAACACCAGCATGCCCGCCAGCGTCACGATGAAGGACGGGATGCGGCTGTAGGCCACGCACCAGCCCTGCGCCGCGCCGATCACGCCACCGGCGACCAGGCAGGCGATGGTGGTGGGCACCGGGTGCCAGCCCATCTGCACCATCAGCACCGCCGCGAGCGCGCCGATGAAGCCGCACACCGAGCCGACCGAGAGGTCGATGTGGCCGGCCACGATCACGAGCAGCATGCCCAGCGCCATGATGACGATGTAGCTGTTCTGCAAGACCAGGTTGGTGAGGTTCAGCGGGCGCAGCAGCGTGCCATCGGTCAGCACCTGGAAGAGGCCCATGATGACCACGAGCGACAGCAACATGCCGTACTCGCGCATGTTGGCCTTCAGAAAGTTGCCATGCTCGCGGCGTGCGGGAATGGCGGGAGCGGGGGCCACGCTGCTCATGCGGCGATCTCTTCCGTCTGGTGGACTGCGCTGCCGGCCTTGACGATGGCGCGCATGATTTTTTCCTGGGAGGCTTCGGCCGCCGTGAACTCGGCGACGAAGCGGCCTTCGTTCATCACGTAGAGCCGGTCGCACATGCCAAGCAGCTCGGGCATCTCCGACGAGATCATCAGGATGCACTTGCCCTCTTCGGCCAGCCGGGCCATCAGGCTGTAGATCTCGAACTTGGCGCCGACGTCGATGCCACGCGTGGGCTCGTCGAGGATGAGCAGTTCAGGCTCGGCGAAGAGCCATTTGGAGAGCACCACCTTCTGCTGGTTGCCGCCCGACAGATCCACCACCGACTGGTGCACGCCAGAGCTTCGGATGTTGAGCTTGCGGCGGAAGTCGACCGCCACCGTGTGCTCGTGGCCGCCATCGATCACGCCACGGCGCGACACGGCGCGCAGGTTGGCGAGCGTGATGTTGCGGCGGATGTCGTCGTGCAGCACCAGGCCCAGGCCCTTGCGGTCTTCGGTCACGTAGGCGATGCCTTGGGCGATGGCACGGTCGATGGTGCTGACGTCGATCTCGCGGCCGTTCTTCAGGGCCTGGCCGCTGATGCGCTGGCCATAGGCACGGCCGAAGAGGCTCATCGCCAGCTCGGTGCGGCCGGCGCCCATGAGGCCGGCGATGCCGACGATCTCGCCGCGGCGCACGGTGAGGTTCACGCCCTTCACCACTTCGCGCGTGGCGTGCAGCGGGTGGTGCACGCGCCAGTCGCGCAGCTCGAACACCACCTCGCCCGGGTTGGGCGAGCGTTTGGGGTAACGGTCGGCCATCTCGCGGCCGACCATCAGCCGGATGATGTGGTCTTCGCTCGCGGGCTGTTCGCGGCAGTCGATCGTCTCGACGGTGCTGCCGTCGCGCAGCACGGTGATCGAGTCGGCGACCTTGGCGATCTCGTTGAGCTTGTGCGAGATCAGGATGGACGAAATGCCCTGGGCCTTGAGCTGCAGCAGCAGCTCCAAGAGCGCCTCGCTGTCGCTTTCGTTGAGGCTCGCGGTCGGCTCGTCGAGGATCAAGAGCTTCACCTCTTTCGCGAGCGCCTTGGCAATCTCGATCAGCTGCTGTTTGCCCACGCCCAGGTGCGTGACCAGCGTGGACGGCGATTCGTTCAGGCCTACCTTGGCCAGCAGCTCGCGGGTGCGGCGATGGGCCTCGCCCCAGTCGATCACGCCGTAGCGCGCGGGCTCGTTGCCGAGGAAGAGGTTCTCGGCGATGGACAAGAGCGGCACCAGCGCCAGCTCCTGGTGGATGATGATGATGCCGAGCTTCTCGCTGTCGGCAATGCTCTTGAAGCGGCGCAGTTCGCCCTGGAAATGGATCTCGCCGCTGCAGGTGTCGCACGGGTACACGCCGCTCAGCACCTTCATCAGCGTCGACTTGCCGGCGCCGTTTTCACCGACGACGGCGTGGATCTCCCCCTGGCGCACTGCCAGGTTGACGTTGCTGAGCGCGTTGACGCCCGGAAACGTCTTGGTGATGCCGCGCATCTCGAGGATGTTCATGGCCGTGTGCAAAAAAGAGCCTGCGCTTAGATCGGGGTCAGACGCAGGCTCAAGCCGCTTGAACGCCTGGGTTGATGACTTGGCCTGCAGTTACTTGACCTGAGACTCGGTGTAGTAGCCGCTGCCCACGAGCACCGTCTTCCAGTTCGACGCATCCACGCTCACCGGC
The DNA here is from genome assembly GCF_024700055.1 of Rhizobacter sp. J219. Taxonomy (GTDB): domain Bacteria; phylum Pseudomonadota; class Gammaproteobacteria; order Burkholderiales; family Burkholderiaceae_C; genus Rhizobacter. Next base: position 317,643 of record NZ_JAJOND010000001.1, on the reverse strand, counting down.
TTCAGCAGGTAAGAGGGCACGACCTTCACACCGTTGTTGTAGGTCTTGGTGTCGTTGATCTGCGGCTGCTTGCCGGCGAGCACCGCGTCGACCAGGTCGACCGTCACCTTGGCGAGTTCACGCGTGTCCTTGAACACGGTGGGCTCTGCTCGCCAGCGAGCATCGACTTGACCGAGGGCAGTTCGGCGTCCTGGCCGCTCACCACCGGGAAGGGTTGCTTCGGCGTGCCGTAGCCGACGCCCTTCAGCGAGGAGAGGATGCCGATCGACAACCCGTCGTACGGGCTCAGCACCGCATCGACACGCGCGTTGGTGTAGTAGGCCGAGAGCAGGTTGTCCATGCGGGCCTGGGCCACGGCGCCGTCCCAGCGCAGCGTGCCGACCTTGTCCATGCCCATCTGCTTGCTGCGCACCACGAGCTTGCCGCTCTTGATGTACGGGTCGAGCACCGACATCGCGCCGTTGTAGAAAAAGAAGGCGTTGTTGTCGTCGGGCGAGCCGCCGAAGAGTTCGATGTTGAACGGTCCCTTGCCGTTCTTCAGGCCGAGCTTGTCGACGATGGAATTTGCCTGCAGCACGCCGACCTGGAAGTTGTCGAAGGTGGTGTAGTAGTCGACGTTCTTCGAGCCGCGGATCAGACGGTCGTAGGCGATGACCTTGACCTTCTTGTCGGCGGCCTTTTGCAGCGCGTCAGACAAGGTGGTGCCGTCGATGGCGGCGATCACCAGCACCTTGGCGCCCTTGGTGATCATGTTCTCGACCTGGGCGAGCTGGTTGGGGATGTCGTCATCCGCGTACTGCAGGTCGGTCTTGTAGCCCTTGGCCTGAAAGTACTTGACCATGCTCTGGCCGTCGCTGATCCAACGCGACGACGATTTGGTGGGCATCGAGATGCCGATGAGGCCCTTGTCCTGGGCGTGTGCGATGGGCAGCCATGCGACCAGTCCGGTGGCCAGCGTGGCGACGATGAGGCGTCGAATCTTCTGCATGCTGTCGGTCTCCTTCTTGTGGGGCTGTCTTGTGAGGATGTGGCAGGCCGCCCGGGGCGTTGCGCAGGGCAACCCCGGGGTGAAGCCCGCCAGCGGTTCAGCGCGTCAGTACTTGCGCTTGGGGAATTCCTTGGCGGCCACTTCCATCGGGAAGATGCCTTCCTCGGTGACGATGCGCTTGGGAATCTGCTTGCCGGCGACCAGGTCCTTCACCGCGGCCATCAGCTGCGGGCCGAGCAGCGGGCTGCACTCGACCGACACGTTCAGCTTGCCGGCGATCATGGCTTCGAAGGCGCCCTTCACGGCGTCGATCGAGATGATGACGATGTCCTTCGCGGGCTTCAGGCCGGCCTCTTCGATGGCCTGGATGGCGCCGATGGCCATGTCGTCGTTGTGCGCGTAGAGCACGTTGATCTTCTTGCCCTCGGCCTTGAGGAAGGCTTCCATCACTTCCTTGCCCTTGGCGCGGGTGAAGTCGCCGGTCTGCGAGCGGATGATCTTGAACTTCGGGTCGGCCTTGATGATTTCCTCGAAGCCCTTCTTGCGGTCGATCGCCGGGGCGCTGCCCACCGTGCCTTGCAGCTCGACGATGTTGACGGTGCCGGTCTGGCCCTTCATCTTGTCGACCAGCCAACGGCCGGCCTTGCGGCCTTCTTCCACGAAGTCGGAGCCCATGAAGCTGACCCACAGGCTGTCGTCCTTCTCATCGACCGCCCGGTCGGACAGGATCACCGGGATCTTCGCCGCCTTGGCTTCACGCAGCACGGTGCCCCAGCCTGACTCGACCACCGGCGAGAAGGCGATCACGTCGACCTTCTGCGCGATGAAGCTGCGGATGGCCTTGATCTGGTTCTCCTGCTTCTGCTGGGCATCGGAGAACTTGAGTTCGATGCCGGCCTCCTTGGCCGCGGACTTGATCGACTCGGTGTTGGCGGTGCGCCATTCGCTCTCGGCACCGATCTGGCTGAAGCCCAGCACGATCTTCTTTTGCGCGAAGGCGGTGGGCAGCAGGCCGGCCAGCGGTGCGGCCGTGGCGGCGGCGATCAGGGTGCGTCGTTGCAGTTTCATGTTGTCTCCTCGTGGGGATGTGTGTCTTGGTGGAATGTGCGGCGGACGGATCGGCGTTTGAAATGAGCGCCCTTCGTGGAAGGCGCTCTGTTGTGAAAGCGGTCTATGAAAAGGTGTAGGCGGTCTTGACGGTGGTGTAGAACTCGGCGGCGTAGCGGCCCTGCTCGCGCGGGCCGTAGCTGGAACCTTTGCGGCCGCCAAAGGGCACGTGGTAGTCGACGCCCGCGGTGGGCAGGTTGACCATCACCATGCCGACCTGGGCATGGCGCTTGAAATGCGTGGCGCGCTTGAGCGAGCTGGTGCAGATGCCGGCGCACAGGCCGAAGGGCGTGTCGTTGGCCAATGCGACGGCATGCTCGTAGTCGTCGGCGCGCAGCACGCAGGCCACCGGGCCGAAGATCTCTTCGCGCGCGATGCGGTGCTGTGGCTGCGCGAGGAAAAGCGCCGGGCTCATGTAGTGGCCGCGGGTGTCGCGCTCGATCACCTCGCCACCCCATAGGTGCTCGGCGCCCTCGGTGCGGCCGAGTTCGACATACGACAGGTTCTGCGCCAGCTGGTCGCTGCTCACCACCGGGCCGATCTCGGTGTCGCGCTTCAGCGCGTGACCCACACGCAGCGCCTTCACGCGCTCGCGCAGGCGGCTCACGAACGCGTCGTGGATGCCAGCTTCGACGATCAGGCGGCTCGACGCGGTGCAGCGTTGGCCGGTGGAGAAGTAGGAGCCCTGCACGGCGACTTCCACCGCCTGTTCGAGGTCTGCATCGTTGAGCACGACGAGCGGGTTCTTGCCGCCCATCTCGAGCTGCACCTTGGCGCGGCGGGCGGTGGTCGCTTTCAGCACCTGTTCGCCCACGCCGACCGAGCCGGTGAAGCTCACGGCGTCGACCAGCGTGCTGTCGAGCAAGGCCTGGCCGACCTGGCGGCCGCTGCCCATCACGAGGTTGAACACGCCCGCCGGCAGGTTCGCGCGGCTGATGATCTCGGCGAGCGACCAGGCGCAGGCGGTCACGATCTCGGCAGGCTTGAAGACGACGGAGTTGCCGTAGGCCAGGGCCGGCGCGATCTTCCACGCGGGGATGGCGAGCGGAAAATTCCACGGCGCGATGATCCCCACCACACCCACCGGCTCGCGACTCATCTCGACGTCGACACCCGGCCGCACCGAGGCCAGCTTCTCGCCGCCGATGCGCAGCGCCTCTCCGGCGAAGAACTTGAAGATGTTGCCGGCTCGTACCGTCTCGCCGATCGCCTCGGGCAGGGTCTTGCCCTCTTCACGGGCCAGCAGTTCGCCGGTTTCGTCTTTCCTCGCAATGATTTCGCTGCCGATCTGGTCGAGCGCATCGGCGCGGCGCTGCGGCGTGCTCTGGCCCCACGCGCTGCGCGCATCGGCAGCGGCGCGGATGGCCGATTGCGTCTGGCTCGCGTCGGCGCGGCTGTATTCGCCGACCACGTCGGACAGGTCCGAAGGGTTCTCGCTCACGCCGGTGGTGACACCGCTTTCCCAGCGGCCGTTGATGTAGTTCTTGAAGGTGGGCTGTGCCATGGCGCTCTTGCGTAATTCTTCAGAGAGGTTTCACGCCACCGAAGGCGAAGCCGCGCTCGGCCAGCGCCAGCGGGTTCACGAGCGGCGCGCCGAACTCTGGCAACTCGATCTCGAAGCGGTCGCCGGGCTGCACGCGCACGTTGTCGGCAAAGCTCAGTGTGGCGGTGCCGAAGAAGTGCAGGTGCAGGTCACCGGGGCGGCGATGCTCGGCGTACTTGAAGTGGTGGTACTCCAGGTTCGCGATGCTGTGGCTCATGTTGGCCTCGCCGGTCTGGAAGGGCTTCTCCCAGACCACCTGCCCGTCGCGGCGGATGCGGCTCGTGCCCGACAGGCTGGCCGGCAAGGCACCCGTTCGCAGCTCGGGGCCGATGCTGCAGGCGCGCAGCTTCGAATGGGCCAGGTAGAGGTAGTTCTGGCGTTCGGTCACGTGGTCGGAGAACTCGTTGCCGATGGCAAAACCCAGGCGGCGTGGCTGGCCGCTGCTGTCGATGAGATAGAGGCCGACGAGTCCGGGCTCCTCGCCACCGTCGAGCGCGAAGTCGGGCATCGTGAGCGGCGCGCCGGGCGCGGCGACGATGTGACCGTTGCCCTTGTAGAACCACTCGGGCTGGGCACCGGCGCCCTCGGCCGGCTTGCCGCCCTCGAGGCCCGACTTGAACATGCGCATCGAATCCGACAGCGTCTCTTCGCCGCCTGCGAGCTTGTGGTGCATGGCGTCGCGTGCGGCGGCGCTGCCCAGGTGGGTGAGGCCGGTGCCGCTCACGAGGCAATGCGCCGGATCGGGGTGCGTCACCGGAGGAAGCAGCCGGCTCTCCTGTTGCAGCAGCGCATACGGCAGCAGCGCGCCCGGCGCATCACGACCTTCGACGAAGGCTTCCAGCCCGATGCCGCGCGACAGCGCTGCGGAGGCGAGCGCGTAGCTGCTGCGAAACCCGCCGACGCGGCGCACGCCCTCGGCGGTCACGCGGCCCACGCTGCAGGCGCTGTCGTCGTCGATGAACTGGATGAGTCTCATGTGCGGCGGGTCATCAAAAGGTGCCGCATGGTACGTAGCCGACAGATAACTTCCTAATAGATATTTGCCGGTAACCGATATACGATTTCTTATCAATGAAAACCCGAAGCCCTCTGTCATGACGACGAACTACACGCACTGGTTCATCCGCGCCCGGCTCAAGACGCGCCAGCTGCTCTTGCTGGTGGCGCTGGCGGAGGAAGGCAACATCCACCGCGCGGCGCAGGTGCTCAACATGACGCAGCCGGCCGCGTCGAAGCTGCTGAAGGACCTGGAAGACGTGCTGGAGGTGCCGCTCTTCGAGCGCCTGCCGCGCGGCATGCGACCCACCTGGTATGGCGAAACCATGATCCGCCACGCGCGGGTGGCGCTGGCCAGCCTGAACCAGGCGCACGACGAACTCACCGCGCTGAAGGCTGGCCGCTTCGGCCAGGTGAGCGTGGGCGCGATCACCGCGCCGGGCCTCGTGCTGCTGCCGCCGGCGGTGGCGCTCGTGAAGCAGGAGCACCCGAGCCTCAACGTCTCGCTGCAGATCGAAACCAGCGACGTGCTGATGGAGCGGCTCTCTCACGGCAAGCTCGACATGCTGGTGGCGCGCCTCTTCGCCAACCACGACAAGAGCGACCTGCGCTACGAGGTGCTGGCCGAGGAGCCGGTGTCGGCCATCACACGCCCGGGGCACCCGCTGCTCAACGTGTCGCAGCTCGGCCTGCGCGACGTGGTGAGCGCGGGCTGGATCGTGTCGCCTTCAGGCAGCGTGCTGCGCCATCGCTTCGAGCTGATGTTCCAGGAAGAAGGCCTGGAGCCGCCGGTCAACATCATCGACACCAGCGCCCTGCTCTTCATCACCAAGATGCTGCAGCAGAGCGACATGATCGCCGTGGTGGCGAGTGACGTGGCGCGCTACTACGCCTCGCACGGCATCGTATCGATCCTGCCAATCGACCTGCCCTGCCACATGGATGCGTTCGGCCTCATCACCCGCACCGACAAGCTGCTGTCGCCGGCGGCCAAGGTGATGCTGAGGGCCCTGAAGAGCACGGCGGTCACGGTGTATGGCTCGCGCTTCGAGCCCTCCGCGGACGACTTGGACTGAGCGGGCCGAGCGCCGGGCCGCTCCCAAGCCGGCCCGCATCCCCACGGGGGATCGGCCGCGTACCCGCGGCCGAGGGGTCGTCATCAGGTCCAGCCGGCGTCCACGGTGAATTCCTGGGCGGTGCACATGGCGGCATCGTCCGACGCCAGGAACAGCACCATGCTCGCGATGTGCTCCGGCATCAGCTTGTCGGGCAGGCACTGGTTACGCGCAATCTCTTTTTCGCCCTCGGCATCCAGCCACATCTTCACCTGGCGCTCGGTCATCACCCAACCCGGGGTGACCGTGTTGACGCGGATGCGGTCCTTTCCCAGCCCCGACGCAAAGCCGCGCGTCAGCCCATCGACGGACGACTTCGACACCGCGTAGCACGGGTAGTCGCTGTTCTTCGTCTGCCAGCCGATGGAGCCGACGTTGACGATCGAGCCGAAGCCCATCCGCTTCATGCCCGGCACCACCGACTGGATGGCAAACATCGCCGGCCGCTGGTTGATGGCGATGCGGTTGTCGTAGTACTCGGGCGTGATCTCCTCCAGCGTGTGCCGGTCGTCGCTGGCCACGTTGTTGACCAGCACAGCGAAGTCCCCCAGCGCTTTCGCGGCATCGGCGATGGCCGTTTGCAGCGCCGGGATGTCGCGCACGTCGCAACGGCGCCACCAGAGCCGGTCTGAGCCGAGCTTTTGCGCGAGGGCGCGGCTCGACGCCTCGTCGATGTCGACGAAGGCCACGCGTGCGCCCTGCGCAACGAAGGCTTCGACCAGCGCCGCGCCGATCCCGCTGCCGCCCCCGGTGACGAACACCGGGCGGTCTTTCAGGCTGGGATAGGTGGCAAGTTGAGAGGGGGAAGGCATGCGATCTCCTGATGTATTGCAATCTTTATATGTCACGAGTTTTTTTCTTTATTTTTCTATTATCAATGTGCCTTGTTAGCATCCGCCGCGTCAAGCGCCACCCGCGCACGACCACTGAGGACGACAACGAATGGATTCCAAGAAGAAGCCCGAAGACAAACCGTCTCGGCGCAGCCAGGCCTGGTTCGGCAAACAGGACCGCGATGGCTTCATGCACCGAAGCTGGCTCAAGAACCAGGGCTACCCCCACGACCTGCTCGACGGCCGCCCGGTCATCGGCATCTGCAACACCTGGAGCGAGACTCACCCCGTGCAACGGCCACTTCCGCGACCTGGCGGAATTCGTCAAGCGCGGCGTGTACGAGGCGGGCGGCTTCCCGCTCGAGTTCCCGGTGATGTCGCTCGGCGAGACGCAGATGCGGCCGACCGCGATGCTCTTTCGCAACCTTGCCAGCATGGACGTGGAGGAGTCGATCCGCGGCAACCCGATCGACGGCGTGGTGCTGCTGATGGGCTGCGACAAGACGACCCCCTCGCTGATGATGGGCGCGGCCAGTTGCGACCTGCCGACCATCGGCCTGTCGGGGGGCCCCATGCTCAACGGCAAGTTCCGCGGCCGCGACGTGGGCTCGGGCACCGGCGTGTGGCAGATGAGCGAGATGGTGCGCGCCGGCGAGATGACGATGGAGGAGTTCACTGCCGCCGAATCGTGCATGCACCGCTCCAGCGGCACCTGCATGACCATGGGCACGGCGTCGACGATGGCCAGCATGGTCGAGGCGCTCGGCATGTCGCTGCCCGAAAACGCGGCCATTCCCGCGGTCGACACCCGCCGTCACCGCCTGGCGCAGCTCACCGGCCGACGCATCGTCGAAATGGTGAAAGAGGACCTGCGCATGTCGAAGATCCTCACCCGCCAGGCCTTCGAGAACGCCATCCGCACCAATGCGGCCATCGGCGGCTCGACCAACGCGGTGGTGCATCTGCTCGCGATCGCCGGGCGCATGGGCATCCCGCTCACGCTGGAAGACTTCGACAAGCTCGGTGCCGAGATGCCCTGCATCCTGAACCTGCAGCCCTCCGGCAAGTACCTGATGGAAGACTTCTATTACGCGGGCGGTTTGCCGGCGGTGCTGCGCGAGATCACGTCCAAGCTGCACCTCGACGCGCCCACGGTGAATGGCAAGACGCTCGGCGAGAACATCGCCAACGCCGCCTGCTACGACCGAGAGGTCATCAAGACGCCGGAGGAGCCGTTCATGGCCGACGCCGGCATCGCGGTGCTGCGCGGCAACCTCGCGCCCAACGGTGCGGTGATCAAGCCTTCGGCCGCGTCGGCGCATCTGCTCAAGCATCGCGGCCGCGCGGTGGTGTTCGAGAACATCGAGGACTTCCACGCGCGCATCGACGACCCCGATCTCGACGTCGACGAGCACTGCGTGATGGTGCTCAAGAACTGCGGCCCCAAGGGCTACCCCGGCATGGCCGAGGTGGGCAACATGCCGCTGCCGCCGAAGGTGCTGCAAAAGGGCATCACCGACATGGTTCGCATCAGCGACGGCCGCATGAGCGGCACCGCCTACGGCACCGTGGTGCTGCACACCTCGCCCGAGGCGGCCGCCGGCGGCACGCTGGCGCTCGTGAAGAACGGCGACGTCATCGAACTCGACGTGGCCAACCGCCGCCTGCACCTGGAGGTGTCGGACGAGGAGCTCGCCCGCCGCCGCGCCGACTGGCAGGCGCCCGAGGTGCCGAAACGCGGCTGGTACAAGCTCTACGTCGAACACGTGCAGCAGGCGCACCTGGGCGCGGACCTCGACTTCCTGGTGGGCAGCAGCGGCGCACCGGTGCCGCGCGAGTCTCACTGAACACGGGGAACAAATCGGTTACGGCGGGCGGCGCCACAATCCGCGCCGCCCTCACTTCAAGAGCCTGCCGACATGCACGCCCCGCGCCCCACCTCCGACCTGCGTTGCCTCTGGCCCGCAAACGCCACGCTCGGCGAGGGCACGCTGTGGTCGCCACGCCGGCAGGCGCTGTACTGGGTCGACATCCTCGGCCGCCAGCTTCACCGTTATGAGCCGGCGAGCGAGATGCGCATCAGCTGGCATTTCAGCGAAGAGATCTCGGCACTTGCGGAAAGGGCGAACGCGCCCGGCCTGCTCGTCACGCTGCGCAGCGGCTTCGCCTTCTTCGACCCCGACAACGGCACGCTCACGCCGCTGCATGACCCCGAGCCCCACCTCCCCGGCAACCGCTTCAACGACGGCAAGTGCGATGCGCAAGGCAACTTCTGGGGCGGCACCATGGACTTCGGCTGCACCGAGCCCACCGGCAAGCTCTATCGCTTCGACGCCCAGCACCGCTGCACGCTCGCCTTCGATGCGAACTACGCGGTGACCAACGGCCCCACCTGGTCGCTCGACGGGCGCACGCTCTTCTTCAACGAGACGGCGAAGAAGAAGGTCCACGCCTTCGACCTCGACCCGGCCACCGGCGCGTTGTCGAACCAGCGGCTTTTCCTGCGGCTCGCCGATGAAGACGGCTACCCCGACGGCATGACCACCGACGCCGAAGGCCGCCTCTGGATCGCCCACTGGGGCGGCGCGTGCGTGAGCTGCCACGACCCGGTGACAGCGCAGGAGCTGGCCCGCATCCAACTCCCCACCGACCACGTCAGCAACTGCTGCTTTGGCGGCCCGGAACTGAAGACGCTCTTCATCACCACCGCACGCTTCGAGCTGAGCGACGCACAACTTGCTGCGCAGCCGCTCGCCGGCGCACTCTTCGCCATCGACCTCGACCAACCCGGCCGCGCGCCCCATCTCTTTGCAGGATGAACATGCAGGCTGAAGGACTTCGACAAGAGACCCTCTGGCTCGAACACGCCGGCCAGCGGCTGGGCCTCGCGCCTGCGCTCGGCGGCGCGGTCGCCGCGTGGCAGGCCTGGCACGGCGACGCATGGCACGACCTCTGGCGTCCGTGGGACGGCGCGAGCCCCGACCGCTACACCTTCGCCAACTTCGCGATGCTGCCGTGGACCAACCGCATCAGCCGCGGCGGCTTCGAGCAGGCCGGCCACCACCACCCGATCGCGCCCAACCGCGCCGGCGAACCCTACCCCATCCACGGCGACGGCTGGCTGCAGGCCTGGACGGCCGACCGGCCCCGGCCCGACACACTGCGCCTGCAGCTCGAATCGAACCGGCACGACGGCAACCCCTACCACTACCGCGCCGAGCAGGTCTTCACGCTGGTCGACGGCGGGCTCGACCAGCGCCTGAACGTCACCCACCTCGGCGCCGAGCCCCTGCCCTACGGCCTGGGCCTGCACCCGTACTTCCCGCGCACACCGGGCACCCGCATCACCACGGCGGTGAAGGGCGTGTGGCTGTGCGGCAGCGACCCGCTGCCGACCGGCCACACCACGCAGATCCCGGCCGACTGGGACTTCAACCGCGGCGCACCGGCGCATGGCAGCTTCGTCGACAACTGCTACACCGGCTGGTCGGGCGAGGCGCACATCGACTGGCCCGAGCACGGCCTGCGCGTGACGCTGCGCGACCTCGCCACGCTGAAGCGTGGCCGGCACGACGGCTTCTGCCTGATGTACCGCCCGCCGCACGGCCCTGCGTTCTGCTTCGAGCCGGTCACCCACCCGATCGACGCCTTCCACCTGCCGGGCCGACCCGGGCTCAAGGTGCTGTCGACCGGCGAATCGCTGAGCCTCGACCTGCAGTGGCGCGTGGAGAAATCGACGCGCTGAGCCGCGGCCTTGCGGTGGCGAACCGTTTCTGCGGTCAAGGTCTTGCCGTGGTCGCTACGATGCGAGGCACGGGCGGAACCGTCCGCCTTCGCTGCTGCCTTCAACGATGATCGAGAAGACCCTGGCCGGCGCCGTCGCGGCGCTGTGCATCGTGTTCATGTTGCGACTGCTGGTCGGCGCCAGGCGCCGGGCGGCGCTCGACGCGTGGGCCCGCCTGGCCTGGCTGCGCCTCAAGCACGGCTGGCTGCAGCTCTACCACTGGCGCAGCTCGCGCAAGAGCGCCGAGCGCCTGGCCGAAGAGGCCATCCGTCGCGCCCGCGACGACGGCCACTGGGAAGGCAACGTCTACAAGCCGAAGTCGTTCAGCAAGCGCCCCCCGCGCGACAAGATGCACTGAAGGTGCACCGAGGGCCGCCGAAGCGGCGCCCATCGCTGAAGATGCTCAGAACGCGCGGCCGAGCGTGAAGTAGCCGCGGGTGCCCTTGGGCGCGTCCAGCCCCTGCGCCACACCGGCGCGCACCTGAAGGCCCAGCGAATACATGAGCTTCAGGTCGACCAGCACCTCGAGACCGACGCCACGGCGGTAGTCGTCCGGCCCGTTGCCGGTGCTCCATGCACCGCCGATGTCGAAGAAGGCGGCTGCCGACACGCGGTTGACGCCGACGGCCGGTGTCATGAAATGCTGGTCGACGTCGGCGATCGGCGTGCGGAACTCGATGGTCGTGGCGCGTGCGCTGCGGCCCCGCAGCGCAGCCTCGTTGCCGCGGTACCCCCGCAGGGTGATGTCGCGGTTGTTGAGCGCAAGGCCGAGCTGGAGCTGCGGGTCGGTGGCGCCGCCGAGCTGGAAGGGCTCGGTCAGGCCGCTGCCGCGCGCCTCGGTGTGGCGCAGTGCGATCACGCTGCGGCCCACGGGGATGAAACCACGCCAGTCGAGGCGCACCACATGGCCGTCGTAGTCGTTGCGGCCTTCGCGGGCGAAGGGACGGTAGGACTCGTACAGCAGCGTCGCCTTCTGGCCGCGGTTGTCGCCCTCCGACCACCAGCTGCTGCCGGTGGTGTCGTACTCGAAGAGCGCGGCCAGCAGTCGCTCGGTGCGGTTGACCGGCGCGCCGAAGTTCTCGGGGTGCACGCGCTCGACGTGGTCGATCGCCGCGCCCACGCCGAAGAGCACGCGACGGTCGAGCCGCAGCCAGGGCACGACGCTCAGCCACTGCGCCTGGGTGTTGCGGTCGAAGGCGGTGGTTTCCTCGACGCCATCTTCGTCTTCACGCCAGGCACGCGACGTGAGGGTGCGCTGCAGCGAGAAGAGATGCTGGTCGCGGAAGAGGTACTGGAACGAGCCCACCGGCTCGCGCTCGGTCACCTCGTAGGCGAGCGTCGCGGCGTACTGGTGCCAGCCGAGCGCGTCGGCGCCGAAGCCGCTCGCGCCAAGCCAGAGCAGGCCGCGGTCGCCGCCGGCCACCGGGAACCACGCGCGGGGGTACACCGAGCGCAAGGCGCTGTACGAGCGGCCGGCCCCGAGGGCCGTGGCTGGCGTGGCTGGCGTGGCGGCGGCCGGTGCCGCAGTGGCGGCGGGCGCGGCCGTGCTTGCCGCGACGCGCTCCAGCGGCGCCGCGGTGCCGAGACGGCGCAGCTCGTAGCCGCCGGGGGCGATCACGGCCATCGCGAGCGAGCCGTCGTCCTGCGTGCCACCCTGCGCGGTGACACGGGTGTGCGAGTGGCTCAGCTTGACCCACCCCTCGCCCTCAAGCCGATACAC